>NZ_MJKK01000003.1:0-130801 GCF_002138755.1 Campylobacter sp. P0109 | reverse complement strand
CTACTTTTTTTGGTTTGCCGTTTGGGGAGTATAGGTTTTTTTCTATTAGATTTTTAAGATTTAAATTATCTTCTTTTAAAGCCTTTAATTCACTATCGAAATTTGAATTTTCATTTAAAACATTAAAGAGAATTTTCTCTATTATCACTTTATCTTCTTCACTACTCCAAAGCAAGTGAGCTAAAAGAGCTAGATCGTATCTCTCCACTCTATCTCTATCACTTAGTAAAGCAGCAGTTTGGAGTAGCTCAGCGCACTGCTTCCAGCGTCTGTCTGATATATAAGGGGCTTTGAAATTTTCGGGGAGTGATTTAAGACCTAGGATTTTAAGAGTTTGCTCTGTATTTGTCGCTAGGGACTCTATGGTTACTTTGATATTGTGTATTAGCTCTAGGGCATCGGGGCTTATCTTTATCTTCTCTTTGTCTTTTAAGATTTGCTCTAGCTCATCATAGGTAAATCTCTCTTTACAATTTGGAGATTTAGAGCTAGGTGATTGAAGTAGATTAAAGAAATTCTCCTTTTCATCTAATGGCTTTACAAAATACCTTAAAATCATCCTATCATATAGGGCTTCTAGACCTTGATTATCTGGTGGAAACTCATTACTAGCACAGACTACACCTTTTAATGGAACTTTAATATCTTTATTACCATCTCTATAAATTCTCTCGTTTATTATAGTAAGTAGTGTATTTAAGATAGCTGGTGAGCTTTTCCATATCTCATCTAAAAAAGCAAAATGAGCAGTTGGCAAGTAGCCATCTGTTTTTCTTGTTAGATTATTTTTTTTAAGTTCTGCTATGTCTATTGGCCCAAATATCTCTTCTGGTGTTGAAAATCTATTCATCAAATAGGCAAAAAAGCCATTATTTGACTCTTTACTTTCATCTTGTGAATTATCTGTGATTTGAAAGGCTAAGCTAGCTCTCCTTGCTATCATAGATTTGGCAGTTCCAGGAGGCCCATAGAGAAATATAGACTTCCCAGCAAACATAGATAGTAATACTAATTTTAGGCACTCTTCTCTTTCGAATAAGCCAGAGCTTAGCTCTTTTATGATATTTTCTATTTTGGTTTTATACACTAATCATCCTTCATTTGTTGTTTTAATTCACATAGAATGCGAATATTTTTTGTATTTGAGTCATAGACCCAATGCTTGTCAAAAAAATCCTTTTTGCCAGAATTCCCATCGACATCTAGTAGATAGAATTTGTTTTTTTGTTTGCGTTTTTCTTCTATTTGTTTATGTAGATTGCTATCTATGTAGCCAAAGTCCCCATCGCTAATTACTAATAAATCAGAGTTTTTGTAATTTTCTTTGTTCATCTGCTCTACACCTACTCTAAGTCCAGCACCTACATCGGTTCCGCCATTAAAGCTAAGCTCCAAAAAATCATTAATTTTATTTATCCCCATAGCTCCGCTCATATCAGTACATATAGTGCTAGTGCTAAAATTGATTAAATAGCAATTTCTATTTTCTTTTCTAGCCTTAGCAGTTAGCATAAGGGTGATGGCCTTGGCTATGGTCTCAGGGCTGCCCTGCATAGATCCGCTAGTATCTACACATATGATGATGGGGCCTTTTTGGTCTTCTTTTTTGCGCTCTTTTTCTACCTCTTTTTCTATCTCTTTTTGACCCTCTTCTTGGTTGCTTATAAGGCCTTGTTTTTCAAAACAAAATAGCCTATTTTCTATATATTTCAAATCAAACAAAAGCTCCAAATCCTCATCATCCAAAAGCGACATCTCTTGTGGGACGATATTTTCTAAATCATTGCCTAGAGTGATACCTATAATCTCTTCTTTATATCGTTTTGTAGGTGTGGTCTGCGTGTAAGAATATGCGGTCAATTCCATGATTTTTTCTTTATATAGCTCTTTTTCTTCATTTTGCATACGCCCCAAAATATCGCAAATATCCATAAGAGCTTTATTGTTTTTAATCATATTAAAATAATTTAGAATTTGCGCTATGCTATATCTGCTTAGATTGCCTTTTTGGTTGCCAAAGCCTTTTGAATTTGCTGCTATATCGCTTAGATCGCCGAAGTCGCCTAGCACCCTTTTTTGGTATTTTAGGTCGCCTAGATTGTCTAAATCTAAGGCGTCATTGACCATATCTACCGCATCGCCAAATAGCCCATCATCACCGAAAAGCTCTGGCGCTTGCTTCTCTAGTTCTTTGGCTTTTAGCATAGCGTCAAACCACGCTTGCATACGCTTAAGAAAGTCATTGCTCATAGAGTTTTTGGTATTTTCTGCCCATTTTTGGGTTTTTTCATCTAGGGTATCGCTCCATTTGCTTATAGTGAAATTTCTTAGCTTTGAGATCTCATCAAATTTAAATTTTGGATCATCGGCTGAATTTTTCGGATTTAAAATTTCATTTTTATTTTGCTCTATGAAATCAATTTTTTGATTTGGATTGAACTTTTTAAAGCTAGACAAATCATTTTGAATTTGCTTTTCTAAGCCCTCTAGGGAGTTTGAATTTTTCATACATTTATGCTCAAAAAGCGTTAATTTCTCCTCTTCAAAAGGTGGATTGGCTAGCTTGGCCTCTATCTGCTTTGTCTCTTCTTCTAGACTCTCATCAAATTTCGCTTTTATCTCTGGGTCTTCTAAGAGACCGTGAGTGTTTAATGTATTGTTATTTTCTTTTTTCATTGTTTCTGCTCATACCATCGTGGTAGGGGATTTTGGGCGGAGCCATAAAAGGCTAAAACTTTAAATTTATTTTCATCTATCGATATTTTCCAAGATACTAGTGGCTGGTTAAATGATTTAGCCTTAAAAAACATTCCACGGATATTTTTCACATTAGATACATTCCAATCATTTAAAAGCTGATTAAACGACTCATTGCCCAAAAACATACCTTCCATATTAGTTACACTGGATACATCCCAGTTATTTAGCGGTTGGTTAAAGATAGTTGGTGTTTCATTGTCATAATTAAAAATTCCATAAATTTGATAATTTGTAAAAATATCCGGAGTATAGTCAATATATCTATAATTCATTTCATATCTTATAGCAAACATACCGCTCATATTAGTTACACTGGATACATCCCAGTTATTTAGCGGTTGGTTAAAGCTAATAGCCCTATAAAACATATGGCTCATATTTGTTACATGAGATACATTCCAATCATTTAGCGGTTGGTTGAAGTTAAAGGCGCTGGCAAACATACTACTCATATCAGTTACATGAGATACATCCCAGCTAGATATATCTGAGTTAAAATTTACAGCATCAGCGAACATATAGCTCATATTGGTTACATTAGATACATCCCAATCATTGAGTGGTTGGTTAAAGCTAGTGGCGCTTTGGAACATACCGCTCATATTTGTTACATGAGATACATCCCAATCATTGAGTGGTTGGTTAAAGCTAGTGGCGCTTTGGAACATACCGCTCATATTTGTTACATGAGATACATCCCACTCCTCTATACCACTAAAATCGCTTCTTTGACTATCTTTAAATAATTCAGACAAATCACTCACTTTGCTTATATCTATCTCGCTTAGCTTTACACTCTCATGGGAGACTAGCTCTCTAAGCTCTTCATTGGTTTCTGGGTGATATTTATACTCAGCACTACTTGCTTTTTTAAGCTTTTCATTTACTGGTTGATTTTCTACTATGTTTTCTAACTCTTTGGCTTTTAGAATTTCATTATTAGCCTCTTTGAGTGGTAGAGTATAGCTACTAAGTGATAACTCTATATCATTTTGGCTTAAAAATGGATTTTTGATACTTGCTTTGGCTTTTTGAAACTCGGCTTCTATATTGTTTTTTAGATTATTAGCCTTTGTGATTTGATCTTTGGATATTTGTAGATATTTGTTTTTATCATTATTATCTACTTTTTTGGGTTTACCATTTGGGGAGTATAGGTTTTTTTCTATTAGATTTTTAAGATTTAAATTATCTTCTTTTAAAGCTTTTAATTCACTATCGAAATTTGAATTTTCATTTAAAACATTAAAGAGAATTTTCTCTATTATCACTTTATCTTCTTCACTACTCCAAAGCAAGTGAGCTAAAAGAGCTAGATCGTATCTCTCCACTCTATCTCTATCACTTAGTAAAGCAGCAGTTTGGAGTAGCTCAGCGCACTGCTTCCAGCGTCTGTCTGATATATAGATAGGTTTATACTCATCACTAGATAAAAACTCCTTGCGATACTCTTTATCTTGGTTTAGTAGTTGGATTTGGGATTTTAGATCGCAGATTAGATCCATTGTGTCTTGCTCAAATTTTATATCTTGGGATTTGATGGCTATCTGCTCTAATTCACTAATGCTAAAAGGCTCTAAGGGCTTTATATCATTGGATTTTTTGCTTTTGAAAAGCTTTTTGAAATTCTCACGCTCTTCTAATGGCTTCACAAAATACCTTAAAATCATCCTATCATATAGGGCTTCTAGACCTTGGTTATCTGGTGGAAACTCATTACTAGCGCAGACTACACCTTTTAGCGGGACTTTAATATCTTTATTACCATCTCTATAAATTCTTTCGTTTATTATAGTAAGTAGTGTATTTAAGATAGCTGGTGAGCTTTTCCATATCTCATCTAAAAAAGCAAAATGAGCAGTTGGCAAGTAGCCATCTGTTTTTCTTGTTAGATTATTTTTTTTAAGTTCTGCTATGTCTATTGGCCCAAATATCTCTTCTGGTGTTGAAAATCTATTCATCAAATAGGCAAAAAAGCCGTTATTTGACTCTTTACTTTCATCTTGTGAATTATCTGTGATTTTAAATGCTAAGCTAGCTCTCCTTGCTATCATAGATTTTGCAGTTCCAGGAGGCCCATAGAGAAATATAGACTTCCCAGCAAACATAGATAGTAATACTAGCTTTAGGCACTCTTCTCTTTCGAATAAGCCGCTTTTTAAAGTTTCTATAGTCTCTTTTATGCGTTTTTCATAGTTTGGCATATTTATCCTTCTATTTGGTTTAGTTGGTCTAAAATGGATCTATATCTAGCTAGGCTAGACTCTTTATCCTGAGCATCTTTGGCTAGTTGCTCTATCTTTTCTTCATAAGAGTTTATGAATTTATCACCTATATTAGCATTTGAAATAGCTTTATCAAGAGTAGCGCAAATTGCTTTTATATCAGCGTTTGTTCTACTTCTTAGCTCACTTTGAAAGCTTTCAAGCGCATTTAAAAACTCATCACGCTCATAGCCCACTAGTTTGCCTGATTTTTGCAAGGCGGCAGGCAAGGTAGTATCATAGCTAAACTCAGGTAATGAAATATTTGCTATTATATTTCTTACACTTTGCTTTATCATATCAGCGTCCAAGGCTTCATCTCCTACGCTTTCTTGAAGTGAAGTTAGCAGGTCTTTTAAAATAGTTTTTTTCCACATTCTTATATTGTCGCTATATACATCTCCTAGTATATTGCTTATTTCTATAACAGCATCTTGAGCTGCTGTGCGAAGTGATGAAGCATTTAAAGTATCTATTGATACTTGATAATTTACATCTTTATATTTTTTCCACAAAAAACCTAGCACACGACCATCTTCAACTTTTTTGGTTTTGGTTACAGTCTCAGAGCCTTTTGCATTTTCACTAGCACTTGAAATGCCACCAAAAAGAGCTTTTATTTGAGTGTTTAGCTTTTCTTTTAGCTTTGAGCTTAGCTCAGCTCCGCTATCTTCAAAGGCTGCGTTTGCGTTTATTACCACCTTTGATTTTACGCTTTTGATTTTTTCGATTTGCGCTTTTAGCTCCTCTATATCAGTTGAGTTTAGCACTTCTATTTTTTTATTTATTATCGCACCAATTTCATTTTTGTATTGATTTAATGCGCTTTTTTTACTATAAATAAAATCATCCATTATACCTTTAATGATTTCATCTTTTTCTTTGCGAACATTTTCTAGCACTTTTAAAATCTCATCTATATTTGAGAGCTTTTTGAGATTTGATATAGCTGTTTCTTTATTAGAAAAATAATCAGGATAATGTTTTTTAAATAAGCCCAAAGCATGAGTAGCATTTTCATCTTGTAAATTATCATAATTATTTATAATCTCTGTGCTTATACCAGAGCTATAAAGCACATTAAAGCGAGTTAATTGTTCATATATTTTATCATTATAAGAGCTTTTTTTATTTTCAAATACATTTTTTTGTTGTCTTGAAAGTGGAGTAAGTGCTCTTTGAATAGCCTCATCTAATACTCCATTTCCTATTATCTCTGGTGCACTTAGCTGTAAGTCAAACTGAGAAGCTACGATATGAAACTCTTTTATTCCATTTTTTTCATTTACATTGCTTAAAAGCTCTAAATCAACATCATCCAAAAACTGCCCAGCAGGAGATACCAAAAATACTACATCGCACTTAGCAATAAGTGCTTTTGTGCGCTCCTCTCTTGATACGATAGGATCATTTACACCTGGAGTGTCTATGATTTTTACATCTTTTAGCATTTCTTCGTTTAATTTAAGCGTAATTGATTTTGTAAAAGGTGTGTATTTACCGCTAGAACCTATATAGTCTTTTAGTTTTTCATTTAGTTCATCATAGCTAGAGCAAGTCAATATTTCTTTCTCTCCAATAGAACTAGCATTTATACCACTTTGCTTTATTTGCTCATATTGCTCATAATAAGCATAAAGAGAAGCTTCGTCTTTTTTTAGTTTTTTAATCGCATCTTTTCTAGCCGATTCTTGTAGCTCGCTATCGCTTTGGCCTTTTCTATTGTTTTGTTTTAATTCAGTAAATTTTGCATTTTGATGATCTTCTAAAATCTTTTGGCAAGTAGCATGATTTGATTTTATTGTTTCTATTTCATCTTGGCTATAATACTCTATGCTTGCTTCAAATCTATCACCATACTCTAAAACAGTAAGTGCCGCAGTCATCGGAGTAGCAGCCTTTGGCAATACATTTTGCCCTTTAAAAACAAGAGCATTTAAAAGTGAGCTTTTCCCAGCTTTCACACGACCTAAAATTCCTATTTTTAAATCTCTTTCTGGCTCCATTTTTTCATCAAGCGCCTCTTTTAGCTCAGCACTTGGCCTTATGCCGTGTTCTTTTTCTATGCCTTGAAGCTCGCCTACTAGGTCATTTTCTTGCACTAGATTTTCTAGTGTCTGGCTCATTTTTAGTAGATTTTCCATTTTTTCTCCTTTTTAGATATTTTTGATTAGAGCTTGGATCTCGACTCTTCTATCTTCTAGATATGAAATTTTATCTTCTACTTCACTTATTGCTAGTTCTTTCTCTTTTTGGGCGTTTTTTATCTCATCTTCTTTTTCTGACATTTTTTGAGTAAATTCTTGGCTTATTGCGTTTATTATCTCGTTTGTTGTTTTGGCGAAATATTCATTTAGCTTAGGGCGAATTTGGGATAATATGCTAGGGATTACTTCGTTTCGGACTTGTTCTATTACGGCTTCTAGCCTTTTTGAGTCTGCTATTTTGCCAAAGATTCCAGGCAAAATAGCAAAAACAGCACTTAAAATTGTCCCTACTATCGGATTTATAGTAAAGCCTATTTTAGCCAAGGCTTGAGCGGCTAATGCTCCACCACCTATACCTATTGCGCTACTTACTAATGCGCTACTTGATTTTTTATTGATATCGCTGTTTAATAGAGTATTTGCGACAAAACAAGCCCCAGAGACAATATCTTTTAACCCATCGGCCCAAGTCTGTATATCAGAGGCTTTCATATCTATATTGCCTATACTAAGCTTGAAGTTATCAATCACATTTTGTTGGATACCGCTTAATCTCTTTTGAATTTCAGATGGTAGAACTGAGTTTATAATATTATTTATAGCGCTTTGTATATCTCCACCATTTAGTGCAGATTGGGCTAGTGTGGTAGCGTTGTTACTAAGTGCGGAGCTAACAACGCCAATGATACCTTCTATATTGGTATCATTGTATTTACTATTGGCGTTATCTATGGCTTTTTTCTTTTCTATCTCTATTTGAGATATACCATTTTTTAGCTCATCGATAGCATTTATAGCATCTTGTTTATCATATCTTAGAGCTGAAATTGTGGTATTGATGGTAGACTCCATCTCTTTTAAATTCATACTTATATGTGGCTTATAGATACTCTCAAACAGAGATTCTATATCAATATCTTTTAAGATTTTCTCTAATTTTGCTCCCGAATTATCATCTAATAACTCTATATCTTTGCTATATCCAAATTCCATTTCTAGCGTATCTTTGGCATAGCTTTTGATCTGTTCTATATCTCTTTGTGGGAGTAGATTTGTCTTACTTATACATAGTTGAAATTCCTTGCCTCTTGTGTGAATTCCATTTAATTCTGTAATATAAGTTTTGGTTATGGTCTTTTCATCCGCACCTGAGAGCAAAGCGATGAAATACACTCCGTTTGGCATATATCTATTGATAGCTTTATTGTGCGTAGCGATAGGCGCATTAAATCCAGGCATATCTACCAATACGATAGGATCGATCTCTTTTAATTTTTGATTATTTAAATATAGTTTGATATGGTTATAAGTTTGTGCTTTTTCTTCTACTTTTTCAAGTTCGTTTATTTTAAAAACATCTATGCTTTCATCATCTTTTATAGCTTCTATTTTTTCTTCACTGCTATATCTTAGCTCTGTGGCTATCGCAGTTTGCGGAGTGATTGCGACACCTAAGACATTAGAGCCTAAAAAGCTATTTATAAGACTTGATTTACCAGAGCTAAATCCACCGATTACAGGCACCAATAACTCTTGATTTTCAATACTTTTAGTAAGCAGACTTAACTCTTGGATCTTGTCATTTAGACAATCTGTATTTTGAGCGATATTTATGGCTTTATTGCCACATTCAATGTATGATTTTTGTTTGTTTGTCATTATTTCTCCTAAATTGTAAAAAGATTTATAATTATATCCACACCCTATAAAAATAAGATTATATTTAGGTTAAGAGTATGTATTTAAGCTGTTTATAAGTAAATGATAAATTTTCATCACCCCCATTAGCGTAATCCTAGCCACGCCAAATTCTCATAAATCAAATTTATAAGAGTTTGGCGGATTTGACATCAAAATTTTGATTATACCCCCCCCCTGTCTTAAAACCTACTGATAAGAGCGCTTTTATCGCTCTTTTTCACCAGTATTGGTAGCGCAAGACTATGATTGGTTTGTCTCGCAGGCATTGGTATTGAGTGGTTGTGCTTGATCGGCGCCACAAGGCTCTGATTTGTTGGCACCTTCATTAAATCCAGCATTCATAGACATAGCACCAAAAATCTTAAGCAAAGCCTCTCTTGTCTCTGGCGATACCTCATTGAGATCTAAAATCGTGCGGTGATCTACCTCTTTGCCTGTGATCTTGGTTTGTAGTTTATCAAGAGCAGTTAGCGTAGTCTCTTCGGCTCTCTCAAGCGCATCATAAGACTTCCAAAGACCATTTTCTAATTTATCCAATAAGGTATCTTTGATGGAGTAATCATCACCATATATCTCTCTGGATTTTTCCACCTCTTTGTCTAGCCATTTTTTGGCCATGAAGCCTGCTGCACCTAGTGCGATCGCTGCTATTGCGTATTTTGCTTTCATTGTTTGCTCCTTGTAGGTTGATTTATAGACAGAATTATAACAAAGCCAGATGACACAATTTGTCGTTTTATATAAGATTGTGAAATTTTGTGCGGTATTTTGTTTGGTAAATGTAAAATTTTGTTTTTAGAAATTTAAAATTTTAGTTGAATAAATTTAGCCCAAGTTATAGCAAAAAATGAAAAAATTTATTTTTGATAAGAATTATAAATAATTTTTTCTATTTAAATTTAAAATCTTTTATTTGATTTTATGGGTGTTTAATGCTATTAAAATTGGCTATTGATTTTAAAGATTTAATAGTGTAGAATTAGAGAAAAAGCGATAAAATGAATAGAAAAAAATATATAGAGTTATATTCAAGCCCACGCATAGATAGCTATAGTAGTATTGATGAGCATGAAGCAAACTTCGAAATGCTAGGCAGTGTAGCGCCGAAGCTAGCTAAAATAGAAATCATCATTAGAAATAGAATTGATAGAAAAATGTGCGAAAAAAATCGACATTGGATGTTTGATTTAGCAGATAGTATAGGGCTAGATGATGATAAGGGTAGGATAAAAGAGCATGATATTTTGGTTTCTAGGCAGACTTTTGGGTTTTGGATAAGGGTGGTGGAGTATTATAAAATTCATAGCTGTGCGTTTGATAAAGAGTTTTTAGATGGGTTTTCTTTTAAAAAATATTATGAGAAAAATAAAGAAAGGTTAAATAAAATACCACTTAGCAACTATCAAAAGGCTTATGGTATATTGCTACTTACAAAAAGTATTAGAAATAGAGCTTTTCATTTTGAAAATTTATTGAAATTAAGGGCATTGGGAGTTCCTAGATTGTCTGTTAGGGTGGATTTTAGCAAAGAGAAATTTTATTATTTTAATATTAAGCCAAATATGATTATTCAATATTTAGATGATATTTTACAAGGTTTTGATAAGGAGTTGAGCTAAAATAAAATGGGGGAAAAGTATCCCCCCCGAAATCAAGGTAGCATTATACTAAAAAATGCTTAAATAGTGATAAAATCACAGATGGCACTTTGGTAAATTATCTAAATTATTCTAAGTGATTAAAAACAAATTTTGGTATTAAAAAAATAATTTAAAAATTTAGTTTTGAGAAATTTAAATTTTCGGTTGGATAAATTTAGAATCTTTGGATTGAGATATTTAGAATTGCAATTCTTGGGGATTTAAAAGGGATTAAAGAATTTAAAAGGGTTCAAAAAAAGGTAAAGCTTAAAAACCCAAATAATATAAATAAGATCTCTAAAATTCAAATAATATTTAGAATTCAAATTTGATATTTGCTATACCATTGATACGTAGTTTCTACCATATCTAAAAGAGGCTTCTACATATGGGCTAGAGCTTATAATACTACCAAAGTCATATCTAGCTAATATACCACACCGATATATCTACTAATGCCATCTATCTTAATTTTTTATCCATATACTTTATAAATAGCTCTTTATATGTATGCTTTTTAGCTCCATTTAATAGATTAAAATCCTTTCCTGGCTCATCAAATTTATTTAGTAGCTTAATGGCATCTTTCATAGCCTTAAGCACATTATAAATTCCAACTCTTTATGTTTTTTGCCATATTTGTCATAAATAGTAATTGAAAAACCTTGCTTCCTTTAGGATTGATATAAATTTCAAGCTCCTTAGGATTTCCCACAACAGCAAAATATTTTTTATCTCTTATCTATAAAAGCTCGATATCTTTATCACTCAAACAAGTCTTTGAAATATTAGCCATAATAACTCCTTCAATAGTGACTTAATTAGTAGTAAAAATTTTTTGAGAATTAATAGTATTTTTTTCAAAATCAATTGAGAAAAAACAGCAATAAAAAACCCTCTCCAAGTATGAAAAATAGGCAATAAAACTGAATAAATAAAAAAAGGATTTAAATAGATATAAGATATTAAATGGTGGAGTTAAGCGGGATCGAACCGCCGACCTCTTGAATGCCATTCAAGCGCTCTCCCAGCTGAGCTATAACCCCATTTAAAAAATAGATTGTAATGATACATTTATTTTGCTTATAATTTTATGAAATTTATGAAATTCAATAAATTAGATAAAAATAGATAAAATTTTTTAAAATTTAGTAAAATCAAATTAAATTTTAAGGTTTCTTTTGCTATTATTCAATTTCCAAAATTGATGCGGGAATAGCTCAGGGGTAGAGCACAACCTTGCCAAGGTTGGGGTCGCGAGTTCGAATCTCGTTTCCCGCTCCATATTTAGCCCAGGTGGTGGAATGGTAGACACAAGGGACTTAAAATCCCTCGGAAATTACTTCCGTGCCGGTTCAAGTCCGGCTCTGGGCACCACTAGCATATGGCGACATGGCCAAGTGGTAAGGCAGAAGCCTGCAAAGCTTTTACCCCCAGTTCGAATCTGGGTGTCGCCTCCATATTATACAGGATTTATATGCGTTGTATATTTTGTGCTTTTATCTTGTTATTATGCGGATGTTCTAATACTTGGCACGGAGTCAAAGAGGATTCTAAAGATGCCTATGAATGGTCTAAAGAAAAGGTCAATCAAGGTGCTAGCTGGGTAGAACAAAAAACTTCTAAATAATATACTCGGGAGATGGCTGAGTGGTCGAAAGCGGCGGTCTTGAAAACCGTTGAGGTGTGAAAGCCTCCAGGGGTTCGAATCCCTTTCTCCCGGCCACTTTTTGTAATCTACACTTTTAAGGCTCTTTTTTTATGCGAAGCACTACAAAGATCCATGGATTTGCTAAATTTAAATTAATCATTATTTTAGCCTTTATGTCTAGCATTGCACCGCTATCTACAGATATGTATCTGCCAGCGCTATCGCATGTTCAAAGTAGCTTTTTAGCTAGTGAGTTTCTTACTCAATTAAGTCTTGCTAGTTTTTTTATAGCATTTGCTTTGGGGCAGCTTATCTATGGTCCTTTAAGTGATACATTTGGGCGTAAGACTCCCTTGATAATTGGAATTTTGATATTTATTGCTTCAAGTCTTGGGTGCGTGCTAGTGGATAATATCTATATTTTTATTACTTTGCGATTTTTTGAAGCGCTTGGCGGTTGTGCTGGCGTGGTGATTGCTAGGGCTATTGTCAATGATAGTTTTGATATCAAAGATGCTGCTGGAGTGTATGCTTTGATGATGGTTTTTTCATCGCTTGCACCTATGTTATCGCCGACATTTGGTGGGCTTTTGCTTAGCTATTTTTCGTGGCAAAGTATTTTTGCGGTTCTTTTTATGTTAGGAATTTTGTTACTTGGGTTTATTATTTTTGGACTTAAAGAGACTCAGCCAGTACGAACTAAATTTTCTCATCAAGCTACTATTGCTAGTTATAAATTTGTCCTAAAAGAGCAGATATTTATACTTTATAGTCTGCTTGGCGCATTTGCTTCGGCGGTACTTTTTGCCTATATTACTGGTTCATCATTTGTTTTTATGGGTCATTTTGGGCTAAGCGGAACGCAGTATGGGCTTCTTTTTGGTATTAATGCACTTGGATTTGTACTATTTGCTAATATTAATGCTAGGCTTACTAGAAATTTTGATTGTCAAAATTTGCTTAAATTCGCCCTATTTATAATGCTTGGAGCGCTTGTAGTAGTAAGCATTGGAGCGCTTTTAGGGCTTGGATTTTGGATTTTTGAGGCTGGAATTTTTGTAGCTATTAGTATGCTTGGATTTATTTTGCCAAATGCTACAACATTAGCAATGGCAAGATTTACAGACCACTCTGGTACCGCCTCAGCTGTGCTTGGGACTATGCAGTTTGGATTAGCTGGGGTAATTGCTTTTGGGGTTGGAGCGCTTGGGGCAAATACTCCGTTATTTCTAGCTTTAGTAATGTTAGTACCGTGTGCTTTAGCAGTTATTTTACGCTTTAAAACAATATAGTTAAATATAGATTTTAGCTCTTACTAAAATCTATATTATTTTAATCTTTATAAACGCACTCAGCAAAGATAAATTTATGCTTATTAGGGAGTGCATTATATATTGCATTTGCTAGATTTCGAATCTCCCAAAGGGCACTTTTAGAACTTCTAAGGTTTAAGAAATTTTGTAAGCTTCTAGCATTTATACTCCAGCTTAATTCTGTTTTATAGCTCTCTGGAAGGCAGTATTTGGCTATATCTAAGCTTGTGTTTTGGTTTAGAATTTGGCGTAAGTTTTCAAGTGCGTTTATGCTTGCGTTATCTACAAATTCATTGCTAGTTAGCACTATATATCTACTTGCGTTATCAAAGTCATTAGGCTTAAATTCGCTTTCGTTTTTTAGCTCTTTTAGGGTGTATCTAGTGGATTTGACGCTTAGGTTAGCTATGCGGTGGCGAGCTAACTCTTGGAGGCAAGCTCTGCTAATGCCTTTTATATAAAAGTTATAAAATAGATGCTCTAGCGTGCTTGCGTGTTTGAGTTGATTGCCTACTCTATCGATTAACGCTAGATCTATTTCGCCGCCATTATCGCCTTTATCGAAGCTTTGCCAGCAGGTACGAATAGCGTTAGAACAAACCCATAGTGGCGTGTGATTTAGCAGTGTTACTTCCATTTTTGCCCTTATTTATAGATTACTACTTGTTCTAAACTTTGGCGAATTTTAGCTGGTGCTTCTTCATCGCTATATCCTAAAGCAATTACAAGAACAGGTCTAAAATTCTCTCCTAAATTTACAAAATCATTTAATTTATCTGCATCAAAACCAGCTACAATGCAGCTTTTAACACCTAGACTTTGAGCGATATTGACCATATTAGCACTTGCCATATAGCATTGTAGTGATGCGTAGTGCATTAGCTCTTCATCGGTTTGCGGGTTAAACCTTGCTGCGAAGTGATCAAGGGCTTTTTGAAGTCTCTCAGGAGTGCGAGGTTTGCGATCTACTTGAGTTCTTATAAAATCACAACCCTCTTTTAGATCGTTGCGTGCGATGATGATTATAGCGTGGCTACATCCGCTTACTTGGGCTTGATTATTACAGATTTGTCCTAATTCTTTTAAATCGTTTTCTTTGCTAACAACCATAAATTTCCATGGCTCCAAACCGCATGAGCTAGGGCTTAGTCTAGTAAGATCTAAAATTTCGTTTATAGTCTCTTGATTAATTTTTTGGTTATTAAATTCTCTACATGAATAGCGTTCTTGCATTATTTTCTTCATTGTTTTTTCCTTTTTGGTTTGTGCTGATTTTGATTTGAATTTTGTAGATTATAGCGGTATTTTATCAATAGTTGGTGAATTTGGGTTAATGGATTAAACTCTAATATTTTTGTATAAATTTACTATTGCGAGCTAGATACATAATAATCAAAGATTTTGCTATTTGATTATATAATAAATTAAAAGTCAAATTAAGCAGTAGATCTATAAGATTAACTGCTTAATTTAGTTAAGAATTTAACAAGATATTTAGATAAATACAGCTAATAAACCAACCTAAATTTATCTATTTTTTTGCCATTCTTTTGCGTACTGTTGGGTCTAAGTAGCGTTTTCTTACTCTAATATTTATTGGAGTAACTTCTACTAATTCATCTTCTTCAATCCACTCTAAAGCACGCTCTAAGCTTAGTTTGCGTGGCGGAACTAGCTTGATTGCGTCATCGCTTCCGCTAGCTCTTACATTGGTTAGATTTTTACCTTTAATTGGATTTACATCCAAATCATTTGGTCTGCTATGTTCGCCAATAATCATACCTACATAAACTTTTGTTTGCGGATCGCAAAATAGCACCCCACGATCTTGAAGGTTAAATAGCGAATATGCAAGAGCGACGCCATTTTCCATGCTTACTAACGCACCATTGCTTCTATGTTCAACTGTGCCAGTAAGTGGTCTAAACTCTAAAAAGCTGTGATTCATAACACCTTCGCCTTTTGTATCGGTCAAAAATTGACTTCTAAAGCCGATAAGCCCACGAGCTGGAATCTCAAATTCGATTCTAGTTTGACCATCGCCAGTAGGATTCATACTAACCATCTCAGCTTTTCTTTTGCCAAGCTTTTCAATTACTGCTCCAGTACAATCATCTGGTGCATCTATTACAAGTAGCTCAAATGGCTCACATTTTACTCCATCGATCTCTTTTATAATTACTTCTGGCCTACCAAGACAGAACTCAAAGCCCTCTCTTCTCATATTTTCAGCTAGAATTGTAATTTGTAATTCACCACGACCGCTTACTTTAAATTTACCTTCGCCTATATTTTCATATTTCATAGCGATATTGGTTTTCATCTCGCTCTCTAGGCGTTCATCAAGTTTATTTGATGTTACATATTTACCCTCTGTACCTGATAGCGGGCCATCATTTACGCTAAATACTACGCTCAAAGTAGGCTCTTCTATATGAAGTGGATCAAGTGGCATTGGTGAGTTAGGATCTACTACGCTATCTCCTACATCAAGAGCATCAAATCCGGCAATTGCTACGATATCTCCGCTACTTGCTGTATCTATATCTGTGCGTTCAAGTCCTAAAAATCCAATAAGTTTGCTAATTCTACCTGTTGTTTTGCTACCATCTGCTTTAGCTAGCATTACATTTTGGTTTTTGCTAATTGTGCCATTAAAAATTCTCGCAATACCAATTTTACCAACATAATTATCATAATCTAGTGTGAAAACTTGAAGTTGCAGTGGATTTTCATCTTTGCCACTTGGAGCTGGAACATGATTTATAATAGTTTCAAATAAAGGCTCCATATTGATATTTTCATCTTCTAGCTTATGTTTAGCATAGCCATTTTTTGCCGCAGCATATACGATTGGGAATTCAAGCTGTTTATCATTGGCATCAAGTGCAACAAATAGATCAAAAATCTCATTGATAACTCTATCAGGATCGCCAGCTGGTTTATCAATTTTATTTATTACAACGATTGGGCGAAGACCTAAAGATAGGGCTTTTTTTACAACGAATTTGGTTTGTGGCATTACGCCTTCTTGTGCATCTACAAGAAGCAAAACCCCATCAACCATCTTTAAAACACGCTCAACCTCACCACCAAAGTCGGCGTGTCCTGGAGTGTCGATGATATTGATTTTATAATCTTTATAGCGAATAGCTGTATTTTTGCTAAGAATTGTGATACCACGCTCACGCTCGATATCATTGCTATCCATAACTCTTTCACCTATATTTTGGTGTTCTGTAAATGTGCCTGATTGTTTAAGTAGCTCATCTACCATTGTTGTTTTACCGTGGTCAACGTGTGCGATGACGGCGATATTTCTGATATTTTCCACTAGATTTTCCTTAAATATTTTCAAATTTTTAGGGGCGATTATATCTAAAAGTTGCTAAATTTGCTTTGAATTTAATAAATATAACATAAAGCCTAAAATTTGGAATAGAATTTGCTATATAAGACCAAAATTCTTAAACTAGGATAGCAAATGCAAGGTTTAAACGAAGCGCTATTAAGCTCAAGTAATTCCACTCAAGTCCAAAGCAAACCTGTTAAAACTGAACAAAATGAAGGCGATGATAGCTTTTATAAAATGATTGAAAATAGCGTAAAAGAGTATGAAGATTCTAAAGCTTCACAAAACTCTCAAGAAAATAATCAATCAAAATCGCAAGAACAAAGCACCAATCAAACCACACAAGGCTCTAGTACAAACTCTAGCGATAAAACTGCTCAAAACTCTAATCAAACAAATAGCGCTAAAACCGATAGCTCACAAAGCGATAAAATGGTTCAAAATAGCGCTTCAAATTCAGCCCAAAGTAGTCAAAATACAGATGAGATTATGCTAGAAAATGCTGATTTTATAACGCTTTTAAGCCTTTTAGAAGCTAGTGATGGTAGTACTAAAACAGGCGCTAATCTGCTAAGTTCAAGCTTAAATAAATTATTAGCTACTGAACAAAATATCAAAGAGCTAAAAGGGGCTAAAAATCTGCAAGAATTGCTAAATTTAAGTGAAAAATTTGGCCTAGGTCTAAGCAAAATAAAAATCTCAAAAGATGGTCTTGAAGCGCTAAAAAATGAGTTTAAAAACCTAAATGCTAAAGGGTTTTTTAATCAAATTCCAGCGCTAAATCAAGCTATTGATTTAAATGTAATTACTAAAAAAGATATAGAAAAGGCACTTCAAAAAACACAAAAAGATGATAAAAGTGTCTTAAGTAAACTAATGCAAGGTCAAAGTGTAGAACTAAGCGATGATATAAATTCAGTCAAAAAGCTACATCCAGAAGCTAAAATCGATACTCAAAAAATCACCCAAAAGCTTGCTCAAACTGCTGAGCAAAAGCTAAATCAACCTTTTGAGCTAAATAAAGAGATTAAAGATACTAAAACTACTACAACAACTACACCAAATGCTACAAAATCTCAAAGCATATCTAGCATTGATGATTATTTAGCAAATATTATGCAACGAGCAATGAAAGAAAGTAGCGAACAAAGTGCTAAAGTGGCTATGACAGCTACTACTGATTTAGCTAGTAGCAGTGTAGAGACAAGTTTAAGTGAACAAACCACTCAGGGCATAGAATCAACTAGCCAAACAAATTCTCAGGTAAAAGATATTGTAAATAGTGCTAAATTAAATGCTAAAGAGTTAAATTTAAGACAGGTTTTTGATAATTTTACAACTCAGCTTCAAGAAAAAATTAGCGAATACAAGCCGCCAATTACAAGATTTCACCTAACACTAAATCCAGGAAATTTAGGCGAAGTCGAGATTACTCTAATTAATCGTGGCTCAAATTTACATATAAATTTTAACTCCAATAATCAAACTATGCAGCTATTTATGCAACACCAGGCTGAATTTAGAACCAGCCTTGTAAATATGGGTTTTAGTGAGTTATCAATGAGCTTTAATGATAATGCTAATAAAGAACAAAGCCAAGGTCAAAATAAAAAGGCAAAATTTGTTAGTGAAGATAGCGAGCTAACAGAAATAGCTCAAAATGAAGAGAGTGTTTTAGAAGTAATACTACCAAAGTATTTCTAAATTTGGAATGCAAATTGCTTTAAAGTAAAAATGTAAGAAAAAATTAGGAGAGCATCATGGCAACATCTATTAATCAAACACCACAATTCACCACTGATAAATGGGCGGCTAATGAAGCCAAGCAAAAAGCCGATAGCGTAACAGGTGGAGTAAATCCAAATTCGCAATTAGATAAAGATGCTTTCTTGAAGCTTTTATTAGTTGAGTTGCAACACCAAGACCCAACCGAGCCGATGGATAGCGCAAAAATGCTAGAACAAACCAGTCAGCTAGCTACAGTTGAAATGCAAGAAAAAACCAACCAAGTTATGAGCCAATTAAGCGCGCAGATGCAAGCAAGTGCTTCACTAAATGCTATGAGTGCATTAGGCAAGATGGCAAATCTAGCTAACTCAGTAGCCAAAGATACGCCATCATCTCAGGTTGATTTTAGTCTATTCTTCCCAGTTGATGCAGTTAGCGGAACAATTGAGATATACGACTCAGTAGGTAATGTCGTTCGTAATGTCAGCATAAGTGATATTAAATCTGGTGTAAATCAATTTAGATGGGATGGTTTAAGCAATAGCGGAGAACCAACACTTCCAGGTGAATATTTAGTAAAAGCTAAATATATAGATGCTAATGGCGGCAATAGAGAGACTGTTTTAGGTCAGTATCCAGTCGAAGCTGTTAAATTTGAAAAAGGCGTAGCATATATCAAAGTTGCTGGTGAGTTTGTAGCGATGGATCAAGTTAGAGAATTTACTGAATCAATTGTACATAATACAGTAAATTCAAATCAAACTAATTCAAGCAATAAAGAAGAAGAATCAGAAGATGAAGATCTAAGTGATAAACCACAAGATGCTAAAGATAAATTAGCTAAAGATGAGAGTCAAAAAGATGAGGTAGTTAAGTCATGATGATAGGATTTTATAATGGCGTAAGTGGTGTAAAGACTGCTGAATTTGGTCATAGTACTATTGGAAATGATATCTCAAATATTAATACAGTTGGCTATAAAAGCTCTACAGCAGAGTTTAAAAGTCTATTTTATAGTACTTTAGCAAGTGCATCTAGCTCACCGGTAAATTCGCAAATCGGACTAGGCTCGACCAAGATGGCTACATCTTTGAATTTCACTCAAGGGAACCTTCAACCTACTGATAATGTTTTTGATATGGCTATAGATGGAGATGGGTTTTTTGGGTTAATGGGTGCTAATGGTGAGCAGTATTTTACTAGAAATGGTGAATTTACCAAAGATAGCGATGGAAATTTAGTAAATAGAAGCGGTATGTATCTACTAGGTACAGTCGCTCCGCTAAGTAGCGCAACATTAGGAGAGAGTGCATTAAATAAACTAGGAGTAACAGGTGGAAATGTTGAGGCTTATAGTATCCCAATTGGCGATAGTATTAAGCTAGGTAGCGTAGACTCTCAAGGTAAAATTCAGCTCCCAGATATACTATATACACCATCGTCGCCAACAACACAGGTAAGCTACTCAGGCTATTTAAATTCAACTATTTATACTGAGCCTCGTAGTGTAGAGCTTACTAGTGAGAGTTTTGTAGTTGAAGCTAATAAAGATACTAATAAAATCACTATTACTGGCGATTTAAATTTAACTCCAGAGATCCATCATCCAAATAAAGCTAATAACGAGGTAATGATCACTATCACAGATGCAAAAGGTCAAAGTGTACAAATAAAAGCCTCAACTCAAGCTGATGGAAAATTTTCAGCTGAATTTGACAATAGCAATGCAACGACCAAGTTAGATTTAAATGGTGAACTAACCTACTTAGCTAGTGCAATGGTAAAACAAGAAGTAGCTACTCCGCAGACATTTACTACTGATATTTGGGCGCCAAACGGGGATAAAAATATTTTAAAACTTGAATTTACTAAGCAAGTTCCGCAAGATCAGCAAATCGCATTTGATGCTGTTGTAAGCGTGATTGGCCCAGATGGAAATATTATCAGTGCTACACAAGGCGAGCTAAGATATAATCAAAAAGGTGCATTAGTTAGTAATACTTTAGGCGCTATTAATAATGGTGGGGCAAATTTAGAACTATCACTAGGAACACCATATAATCCAGCAGTGCCAAATACAGGCTTTGATGGATTAAAGCCAGCTGAGCAAATTAGCGCTGAATTAAGCGTTTCAAAAAATGGCAGATCCGAAGGTTTGCTAACTGAATATACAATGAGTGATAGCGGGGATATTTTGGCCGTTTTTGATAATGGTGATATGGCAACAGTAGCAAAGGTTGCTCTATATCACTTCCAAAACAATCAAGGCCTAAACAAAGCTAGCGAGAATACTTATCAAGCTAGTGCAAATTCAGGTGAGCCAATATTTTATACTAATGCTAATGGCGAAGTGATTTATGGGGCAACGATTCGTAATCATATGCTAGAGATGAGTAATGTGGATTTAGGTGTATCGCTAACTGATATGATCGTGATGCAAAAGATGTTTGATGCTAGCTCAAAATCCATCACAACTGCCGATGAGATGATAAAAAATGCTATAAATTTGAAACGCTAAATTTAGCGTTTCAAGCTTTTATTTTAACTATAATTTAGTAGAAATCTTAATTGTTTTTCTTTTTATAAATACTACTATATCCAAATTTGAAATATATTTTATAATTAATTTAATTTTAAATTAAATAATTAATCTCTATTTTTAATCTCGTTTTTTTTTTTTGATAACCTACCGTTTGCAAATCAAATTTAGGAAATTAAAAGGTAGGAAATGCAAAAGCATATAAGAGAAAATGGGAATGTGATTTATGGAGATTTGTCTAAGCAGTTAAATTTAAAATATAAATTTAAAGGCAAAAATAATATTATATTTTTTGCCGGTGGGAGTAGAAATGTTAATATCACCTTTGGAGGTAGTAATGGCGTATTGTTTGTAGGCGAGAATGCCGAGCTAACTGGAGGTATTGATTTGAGAAACAGTGGCTTGTTTTATATTGGAAACGGATTTACTTCCAATGGAACCCAATTTAGGGTGTTGGAATCTAAAAATATAATAGTTGGTAATGATTGTATGTTTTCATGGAGCATATGGGTTTCTACAGCCGATCATCATTTGATTATGGATTCAAATACTAATAACAGAGTTAACTTTTCTAAAAGTGTTTATATAGGAGATCATGTCTGGTGCGGTCAAGAATCAGCAATTTCCAAAGGTGTATTTATAGCATCTGGCGCAATAATAGGCGCAAAGAGTATGGCGTGCAAAAACTGCTATTCAAACACAGCAAATGCCGGAAACCCTATTAAAGAAGTAAAGCAAGATCTATTTTGGTTGAGAGATATCACTAGTCCATGGGGAAAAGCAGAAACCCTAAAACACTTAAATATCCCAAATGATAATTTCAAATATACCTATAACCAAAACGAATTCCTATCCCCTAAAGCAATTGAAGAAAAACTAGACTCCCTAAACACAGCACAAGAAAAATTAGAATTTGTATATAATGCAATATATTGCAATAAAAATAAAAATCGCTTTGCATATTTTAAAGATATGCCTTATGATATCCCTTTACCTAAATATGAAAATAAATTTAAATCTTTAAAATTTGAAGAGATAGATGAAACTAAACCACAGCCAACCCCGCCAGCTCCAAAACCTACACCACAGCCAACCCCACAAGAACTAGAGATTAAATCTCTCAAAGAAGCATTATCTAAAAAAGAAAAAGATATTAGTAGCTTAGAAATAAACTACCAAAAAGCCCTAAACACGAAAAATCATTTAAGCTATAAGTTAGGAGCTGCTCTAATAAAAGCCAATAAAAATTGGTATAAAGGCGGATATATCAAATTTATATTTGAAGCTATAAAAATCAAAAACGAGCATAATAAAACTAAAATATAGCTTTAAATTAAATTGTTTAGATAAAATATTTGAGCTTTTTAAGTAGAATTTCCCTTGAGATAGCAAAACCTTAAATGATATTTAAGGATTATGAGGTGGTGATGAGCTTTAATCAAGAAGTCTATAATTTGTTAAGATTAATACCAAAAGGCAAGGTGGTTACATACTCTCAGATTGCGCTGTGTTTGGGTAATGTGAAGTTGGCTAGGGCTGTTGGCAACGCTCTACATAATAATCCCAACCCAAAGCTATACCCTTGCCACAGAGTGGTAAATCGCAAAGGTGAGTTATCTAAGGCATTTGCGTTTGGTGGGAGTGGGGCGCAGATGAAAATGCTAGTTGATGAGAATACCCAATTTGATAGATTTAATCGTGTTAGGCTCGATATTTGCGGGTTTGATATTGAGAAATTTATAAAGTCTCAAAGCTAGATGAATTGTTATAATCTTAATTTATTATTAAATATTTCTATTAGTTTTAATTTATAATTTTATTTTTTTTTTTTTTTTTTTTTTGATAAACTGCCTGCTTTTGAAATTGAATTTGAAAAGTTGGCAAAATGAAAAATATCATACTTCTTGGTGGTAGCAACTCTGTGATGGTAAATGGGTTGCAAAAAGGTCTTAGAGAGTATGCGAATGTGACAAATTTGGCTTTAGGGGCAACAACAAGTATCCAAAACCTTTATGAATTAAAACGAGAAAAAAATCAAGAAGCCATTAAAAATGCTGATTTGATAGTAACTGAGAGTAATATAAATGATATTGACCAACATGCGGCCAATAATTGCGCTTTACCACTTAATATTATATTTAAAAATTTACAATATTTTTATCAAACTTTATATTCACTAAATAAGCCTGTATGTATTATTATTTTTCCATTTTATTTTAAAAATCATCAATTAATTAATAATATGCATAGATTTTTGGCTAATTATTTTGGGTTAAATATTATAGATATACAAAATTACTATGCTATAAATAAATTGGTAGATTTTGGTTCTAAATTTGACCATCATCAGCTTTCAGTCATAAATCGCAATATTGGCAAAGAGATTGCTAAAAATATTGATTGCTTTAAAACTTCAAATAAGAATTTAGATATTAATCTACCTGAATTTAAGATATCAACCCCACAAGATATGAAAAGAGTTGGGAATTTCAAGATTTTCAATCCTAAAAATTCAATGTATGATGAGATAGTTTATAGGTTAGAAGGTGATAATTATTTGAGTTTTGAAGGGTATGAAGGGTATCAAATATTATCTGTGCATAGCTGGAATTTGGGTTTAAATGGAAATATGGACTTTTCAAATGAAAAATATACTTCTATACATTTATATAGTGATAAATTTAGTATTATAAAACCATCATCAAGTCATAATCAAAATTATGAAATACAAGCTGAACCGGTGATAACTAAAAATACTATAGTTAAATACAATAAAGATTTGTTACCTTATACAGAATTGCATATGTTTGCTTGGTTTGATAGCTTAAATTCAATAAATTTACCATACTTCGATCTAATCTCATTTTTCTTATGTAAGCCAAATCCAAAAATGAAATTATTTAATTTAAGTCTTATCCCAAGTGATAAAGATATAGAGATTGATAGTGATATAGACCGCTCTTATCTGATACCAAATATCGTATTTTTCAAAGATTCTATGGAGTTTATAGATGAGTATATCGGGCATTTGTATCCTAATATCACAAAACACATTGATAGAGTCCTAAGCCCACAAATTATAAATAGACTTAAAGAGCAGTTAGCTACGCCACCGCAACCGCCAAAGCCAATCACGCCACAACCAGTTCAACCAGCTCCGCAAGAGCAGATAAACTTACTCAAAGAAGAGATAAATAAAAAAGATAAGGCTATAAAAGAATTTAGCGATAAATTGAGCTCGCAAGAAGCTAGTCTAAAATCAACAAATGAGAGCTTACGCAAAAAAGATCTAGAGATCGAAAATTTAGAAATAAATAGCCAAAATATCAAAAACCATCTAAGCTACAAACTAGGAGCTGCCCTTATAAAAGCACATAAACAATGGTATAAAGGTGGATATATCAAATTTATATTTGAAGCCATAAAAATCAAAAATGAGCATAATAAAACTAAAATATAGCTTTAAATCAAATGATAAAGATAGATTAAATCTAAAATTTAGCCCCAAAAGGGCTAAATCTTCTCACGCTTCTAAAATCGCCCCATTACTTGCGTTGGTAACTAGCTTTTGGTATTGTCTTAACCAGCGACTATCTACCTTTTTGCCGGCGTATTTCCACTCTTGTTTTCTAGCGTTGATCTCATCATCGCTTAAGCGAACATTTATGCTGTATTTATCTACATCAATATCGATGATATCGCCATCTTTTAAGAGACCTATCATACCGCCTTCAGCAGCTTCAGGGCTTACATGGCCTATGCTAAGCCCCCTTGTGGCACCGCTAAATCTCCCATCAGTGATTAAGGCTACATCAGCCCCAAGCCCACGCCCCATTATAAGGCTAGTTGGGCTTAGCATCTCTTGCATTCCAGGGCCGCCTTTTGGCCCTTCGTATCTTAAAACAACCACATCGCCTTTTTTGACCTTGCCACTACTGATACCTTCTATGGCTTCATCTTGGGAGTTAAAGCAGATCGCTTTGCCGCTAAATTGTCTTGAACCGACTATGCCAGCGGTTTTTATAACGCAGCCTTGCTCGGCTAAATTACCAAATAAAATGGCTAGTCCGCCGACTTTTGAGTATGCGTTTGCTACTGTGTGGATGATATTTTGATCCAAAATTTCAGCATTTTTGACCCTATCGCCTAAGCTCTCACCACTTATAGTAGGGGCGTCTAAATTTAGCAATTTATCATCGAATTTAGCTATCTCATTTATAACCGCACTTAGCCCACCAGCCTTGGCTATATCTTCCATATGCACACTAGGTAGGCTTGGGGCGATTTTGGCTATATGTGGGACACTTCGACTAATATCATTTAATTTTGCTATATCTAGTGGCGCACCAGCTTCACGGCTGATGGCAAGCATGTGTAAAATTGTATTTGAGCTACCGCCCATTGCCATATCTACGACCATTGCGTTGTGGATGGATTTGGTATTTATGATATTTCTGATTTTATATCTCTCATCAAGGGCGATTTGGCAGATTCTTTTCGCAGCTTTTCTGATTAGCTCTTCTCGCTCTTTGGTTAGAGCTAGGATAGTTCCATTGCCCTCTAATGCCACGCCCATCGCTTCACAAAGGGTATTCATAGAATTAGCTGTAAACATTCCACTACAGCTACCGCCACCAGGACAAGCGTTACACTCTATATGTTTAAGCTCTTTTTCATCTATTTGCTTTGTCTCATACGCCCCAACAGCTTCAAAAGCTGAATTTAGATCCAAGGCCTCACCCCTAAGCCCAACTCCAGCAGCCATTGGCCCACCGCTTATAAATATAGTTGGCACATTTACTCTTAAAGCCCCCATGAGCATTCCAGGGACTATTTTATCGCAGTTTGGCATACACACTAGCGCATCAAGGCAGTGAGCATTCATCACAGTTTCAACTGAATTTGCTATTATCTCACGGCTTGGGAGAGAGTAGAGCATACCGCCATGTCCCATAGCGATACCATCATCTACGCCGATACAGTTAAACTCAAAAGGCACGCAGCCGTTTTTGCGAATTTCATCTTTTAGGATTTTAGAGTATTTATCTAAGAAAAAATGCCCTGGAATTATCTCTATAAAGCTATTTGCCACGCCTATAAAAGGCTTATCAAAATCCTCATCTCTTAGCCCAGTTGCCCTTAGTAGCGATCTGTGTGGGGTTTTGGTATAGCCTTTTTTGATATTGTCACTTCTCATTTAATCTCCTTAATCTATATTCTTTTTTGGTTTACATAGTAAAAATAGATAGATATATCCTACCACTCCGGCGACAAAACTAGCCAGTAATATCGCTAATTTATCAGCGTGATAAAATACTGGGCTATCATTATAAGCCAAAGCGCCTACAAATAAACTCATTGTAAAGCCGATTCCAGTTAATATACAAACTCCATAAAATTGCAGCCAATTTGAACCTTCAGGAAGTTTAGCAAATCCAAGCTTGATAAAGATAAAGCTAAATAAAAATACGCCAAATTGCTTACCAAAAAATAGGCCAAAAAATATACCCATACCGACTGAATTTATAAGTTGTTTAGGATCAACTCCAGCTAGGCTAACTCCAGCATTGACAAAGGCAAAAACCGGTAAGATAAAGTAGCTTGTAACGCCGTGAAGATCCTTTTCAAGGTCTTTTAGCATACTTGTGCCAGCACTATCTCTCATAGGGATGAAAAATGCGGCTAAAACCCCAGCTATGGTAGCATGGACACCACTTTTTAACACGCTAAACCAAAGGATTAAGGTAAATAGCAAAAATATCGATTTTTTATTTACTTTTAAGCGGTTTAGGATAAATAAAATAATTAAGCAAATAAATGAAATTCCAAGCGAAGTAGTAGATAGCTCAGTTGTATAAAATAGCGCTATAATCACGATCGCACAAAGATCATCTATAATAGCTAAGGTTAGCAAAAATATCTTTAAAGAGCTAGGCACTCTATTACCAAGAAGCATAAGCACCCCAAGAGCAAAGGCAATATCAGTAGCAGTAGGTATCGCCCATCCTCTTATAGCAAACTCATCACTATAATTAAACCCCCAAAATATAAGAGCAGGACAGACAACTCCGCCAAGAGCACCTATAATCGGTAGGGCTATTTGTCTAGGATTGGATAGTTCGCCTTCTACAATTTCACGCTTTAATTCTAGTCCCACAACAAAGAAAAATACCGCCATAAGGCCGTCATTTACCCATAAAATCAGCGGTTTAGCTAGGGTAAATTCTCTAAATCCGATGCTAAATTCAGATCTTAAAATCTCTTGATAGAAGTGGCTTAAAATGCCATTTTGAAATACCAAGGCCAAAATCGTAGCAATAATTAGCAAAACGCCGCCAAAGCTCTCATGCTTTACAAAGGTTTTGATAAAATTTAATTTCATTTTTGCTCCTGTCTTATAATCTCTTTTATTAGTAGTTGAGGGATGATTAACCCACGAAATGAATTTTTAGCAATTGTTACTAAGATATCAATACTCTCACCACTTTTTGGTAAGTAGTCAAAGTTAAAAAATATCGCTTCTAGTGTTTTATTATCTTTTTGTAAAATAATTTTTAGGTGAGATTCCTCCTTGCCAATTTTCTTAGCTGATTTTACCATTGCGCCTTTTAGCTCAAAAAGAGGGCGTGGATTTTTCTGTCCATACGGCTCAAAAAATTCCAAAATCTCTATTAGCTCATAATCAATCGCTTCAGGGTTAATCTGTCCTAAAATCTCATCATTTGTGCTAAAATCATATAGTTCTTGCAAAAAGCAAGATTGATTTATTGCAGTTTTAAATTTGTTTAAATTAGCACTTTCTATCACTATTCCAGCAGCGCCTTTATGCCCGCCATATCCACATAGTAAAGACTCTTGAGAGGCAATTAGCGAAAGAATATCAAATTTACCAACACTCCTAGCGCTACCTTTGGCCTTATCTCCATCTATACTAAAGACAATTGCGGGTTTTTTATACTTTTTAGCCAAGCGACTTGCGACAATTCCGATAACTCCCTCGTGCCACTCATTACCCCATGTAACGATAATATCTTCATTTTCATCTATATCATTTTGGCTAGATTCAAAAAGCGCTTTTTCTTGAGCTTTGCGTGAGGCATTGAATTCGCAAATTTTATCTAGATATCCATTGGCTTCTTTTAAATTTCTAGAGCGTAAAAACTCATATGATATGGTTGCATCATCTATTCTGCCTGCTGAGTTTATTAGCGGAGCAATTAAAAAGCTAATATCATCAAATTCAAATTTTTCTTTATTATAGTAATTTTTTATCGCTTCAAAACAGGCTCTTTTGCTAGAGTTTATCCGTGCTAAACCTAAACGGACTAAAATTCTATTTAAATCTCTTAATTCCATCATATCTGCTATTATAGCTAGAGTTAAAAGATCAAGAAATTTGGCCATATCATAGTTTCTTAGTTCACATACCTCTTTTAGTGCGCCAATTAAATACCATGCTACTTGAGCGCCACAAATTTCGATATTTGGAAATGGGCAGTTAGCTTGCTTTGGATTGATTATTGCATATGCTTCTGGTAGTGTAGGAAGTGGCATATGGTGATCAGTGATGATTAAATCAATCCCTTTTGCTTTACAAATTTTAGCAGCTTCAATAGCGCTAATTCCATTATCTACTGTGATGATTAAAGTGGCATTTTCTAATTCGTTTATAATCTCTTCATTTAATCCGTAGCCATCTTTAAATCTATTTGGAATTTTGATAATAAAGTTAGCAGACATATCAGTTAAAAACTCAGCCATTATAGCTGTGCTTACGATTCCATCTACATCATAATCGCCTACTACTGCTATTAGCTCATCGTTTTGGATGGCTTCTTTGATTCTTTTGGCTGCCTTGAAAGTATCTTTTAACTCACAAGGCAGTGGAATTTCGGAGAGTTTAGTATGGATATCGTTACTAAAACGACTACTTAATAGCTCTTTGATTGCCTCTTTATCTAGCATTTTTATATTCTATTCCAGCTTTTATAAATCCTAGTATTGCAGGGTTTGGCTTGGTTAGCCTTGATGTAAATTCAGGATGAAACTGAACGCCTAAGAAAAATGGATGATCTTTGATCTCTACAGCCTCTATAAGTCCATCACTCTCACCGCTTACTATTAGGCCGGCTTTTTCAAATTCGGCTCTATATTTTGGATTTGCTTCATATCTGTGGCGGTGACGCTCTTTGATTTTGCTTTGATTATTATATACTTTAGCTAGTAGTGAGCCTTTTAGCAAGTCGCACTCATATCCGCCAAGTCTCATAGTGCCACCAAGTGGGCTTGTGTGAGTTCTTAGCTGTTTATTTCCATTTGCATCAATAAAGCTATCTATTAGATATATAATAGGATTTTTGCAATTCTCATCAAATTCGATTGAGTTTGCATCTTCTAATTTTAGTACATTTTTAGCAAATTCTATCATGCTAAGTTGCATTCCAAGGCAGATTCCTAGATATGGGATTTTGTTTTCTCTAGCGAATTTGATAGCTTCTATTTTGCCACTTACGCCACGAGGCCCAAAGCCTCCAGCGACCAAGATAGCATCGCAATCTTTTAATGTTTCAGCAACATTATTAGAATCTATTTTTTCACTATCACACCATTGTATATTTACTTTTGTATCTAAATTGGCTCCAGCATGAATAATGCTTTCAGTTAAGCTTTTATAGCTCTCTTTTAAATCTATATATTTGCCCACAAATGCAAGATTAACCTCTGTGCTAGGAGCTATTACTCTTTTTACTAGATTATCCCAGTTTTGCATATTTGGCTTAGGATTTTTAAGATTTAAATTTTGAGCTATTGGTTCAAGGATATTTTGGTTTAAAAAGCTTAATGGGACTTGGTATATGCTTTGCATATCTGGGCTTTCTATGACTGCATTTCTTTCTATACCGCAACTTGCTGCTATTTTATCTTTTAGCTCTCTATTTAGTGGCATTTCAGTACGACAAATGATCATATCTGGGCTAATACCTATGCGTCTTAATTCGCCTACGCTGTGCTGAGTTGGCTTGGTTTTTAGCTCGCCAGCTACCTTGATATATGGCACTAAAGTAAGATGGATAAACATCCCATTTGATCTTCCCACTTCGCTTCTAAGCGCTCTAATAGCCTCTAAAAATGGAAGACCCTCGATATCGCCTACAGTTCCACCTATTTCTACTATTAAAATATCATTGCCTTCACCAGCTTTTTTAATACGATCTACTATATCGCCTACGATATGTGGGATAACTTGTATAGTCTTTCCTAGGTAATCACCACGACGCTCACGCTCTATAACTGAGCTATAAACCTTACCAGTTGTAAAGTTATTATCTTGAGATAGATCCTCGTCTAAAAATCTCTCATAATGCCCTAAATCTAGATCTGTCTCAGCGCCATCATCAGTGACAAAGACCTCGCCATGTTCAAGTGGGCTCATAGTTCCAGGATCGACATTTATATATGGATCTGCTTTTAGCATACTAACCTTATAGCCTACATTTTTAAGCAGTGTAGCAATGCTTGCTGCTGCGATACCTTTGCCTAAACTACTTAATACTCCACCTGTAACAAATATATATTTCGTCTCTTTACTCATAACTATTCCTTGATTAATTGGGCGATTATATCAAAATTATTTTTACTATCTGATTAAAAATTATAATTATTTTTTATATTTTTATAAAACAAATTATCATATAATGAATAATGTAGAGTAATTAAGGAAAAGTTATGAAATCAATCAAATTATCGTTTATTCTTCCTATATATCTGTTTGGTGTTACAGATTTTGAGCTTATCAATTATAATGATAAAAGCGTAAGCGGTGATGGCGTATTTGTTGGGGTTATCGATAGTGCGATAAATAAAGATCACCCTAGCTTATCAGGGCAAATTCAAGAACAGATTTATTCTAATTATGGAAATAGCGTTTATACTCCAAATTTTTTAGTTGATACTCATGGTAGCCATGTAGCTGGGATTATACTAGCTAAGCCTGATGGCAAAATAGGCGGAATCGCTACAGATGCCAAGGCTTATGGCGTTCAGATAACAGGGCATAATACTGATGGCTCATCTAGTTTTACAGCCCCAAATGTATATGAGTATTTTAAGGATAAAAATATCGCAGCTATTAATAATAGTTGGAATGCCACGGTTTATCCGCTATCTGGATTGAATTCGCTTACTAGTTCATCGATTTCATTTCTAAAAAATGCTAATAATCCAAATGATTATATCCCGTTAATTCAAAGAGATTCAACTGCAAGTGATCTTATAAAGCTATCTAAAGAGAAGCAAATTCTTAGCGTTTTTGCCTCTGGTAATGAGGGGATTATATCTCCTGGGATTATGGCTTTAGCCCCATACTATGATGAAGAGATCAGATCTATAATTGTAGTAACAGCCCTAGATAGCTCACAAATTAGCAAAGATAGTGATGGCAAATTTGTGATGACTACTTACGATAATGGAAACTATGTAAGTGCTGCTACTACATATGCTAATGGATTAAAAGGTGTTTATAACTTTAGTTTAGCAGCACCTGGGACAAATATCAATAGCGTAAATGCTAGCTATAATGTGTATGATGATATATTTAATCGCTTAGATAGAAATCAATATAGAGTCTCTAGCGGCACATCTATGGCAGCCCCTATGGTAACTGGCGCCGCTGCTTTGGTAGCTCAAAAATTCCCATTTATGAGTGGCAAACAGATAGCAGATACCTTGCTCTCTACTGCTAATAAAGATTATATAGCGCCTAAAATTATAGTAAAAGAAACTGTAACTGGAAAATCTCTTTGCGATGGTAATGTTCTTTGTTTTGGCACAAAGAAATACACAGTATTTTATATAGATAATAAAATTCCAAGAAAAGAAGATGGCAGTATAGATGAAAAAGCTGTTGAGACGGATTTAAGAATATCTAATTATTGGGAATCTGGCTGGAAATATGATCGTATGAGTGGTATGGCAGCTATCGATGATGATGACTATCCATGGGTTCAAGAGGTTACGAAAGAGGATCTATTTGGTCAAGGAATTTTGGATATTGATAAGGCTTTAAAAGGTATAGGAATCTTAGATGCAAATAGATTAAGCGATGCTGATGTAAGTAGTCAGTATGGCGAAACTGCGGTATATTACTCGCTAGATACTAAGGGAAATGATACTGAGTTTAGCAACGATATAAGCCAAAGAAAATGGGAAGCCGCCACTCACAACCCCGAAGCATATAATTTGCCTAAAAAATTAGATAATCTAAATGTAGGACTTATCAAATCAGGCAATGGAGTCTTAACCTTAAGTGGTGCCAATAGCTATGAGGGTGCTACTGTTATAAATGCTGGTGGTATAAGACTACTAAGCAAAGATAGTAAAACAGCACAAATAGCCGGAAGTGTCTATGTAAATAGTGGCTCAACCTTAAGCGGTAATGGGGTTATTAAGCAAAATTTAACCAACGATAACTCAATCATTCGCCCTGGCAATGAGGATTTAAGCGATTTAGTCGTTGATGGCACATACTCGCAAACAGGCCAAAATTCAAAGCTTATTTTGGATTTTGGCAATGATGATAACTCGCAATTAATTGCTAAAGATTATAGCATTAGTGGTGGAAATTTGGAGTATAATCCATTAGCGCAGTATTACACAGTTAATAAAGAGATTAAAATTCAATTAGGTGGTTTGGCTACTCATATAGGTAATTTTGCTAATGTTGAGATAGCTAGTAATAATAGTATTAGTTTTGAGATTAAGCTTGATAGCGATAAAACTACGATAAATAAAGATCCAATCTCCATACCGCCAATCCATGAAACCGAGGTGCCATCTAATCCGCAAAACCCAACTCCACCATCTAGTGAGAATGTAACCCCACCGCAATCAGAACAACCAAATACACCATCACAACCAGTTGCCCCTAGTGAGCCAAATAATAATCAAAACAATAACCAACAAGCTCCTAATAATAACCAAAACAACCAAAACAACCAAAACAACCAACAAAATGGCAATCAGCAATCCCCTAGCAATAGCCAAAATAGTGGTTCTCAAAGCTCAAATAGCTCTCAAGGTGGCACAACTTCGCCAAGCAACCCACCATCTAGTGAGAATGTAACCCCACCGCAATCAGAACAACCAAATACACCATCACAGCCAGTTGCCCCTAGTGAGCCAAATAATAATCAAAACAATAACCAACAAGCTCCTAATAATAACCAAAACAACCAAAACAACAACACTGGGCAAACCCCTAATAATAACCAAAATAGCGGAAGCATAATAGTAACTCCTGTAGTTAAACCAAATGCTTACAATAGCAACTCTACTACGCTTAGTCAAACTATGAGAAATATCAGAAGTAATGTAAATTTAAGTAGTAAATATAATCAATTTTTCAATACCCTTGATAGTAGCGATTCTAATACATATCAAGAGACTATGAGCCGTATAGAGGGTAATTCTGTATTTGATTTAACATCAATTATTACGCAAAATCACACTAGTTTTTACCAAAACAATATGCTCTTTAGCATAAATCCAGTAAGTTCAACTCTATTTTCTTATAACTCAAATCCATACGATAGTGGAATTTTTGTCGCGTCTGTGGCTAGTGATTATGCTATAGATTTGGGATTTGATAGTTTAAAACCAAAAAATTATTGGTATATCAATCCAACTTATAAAAGATATAATGGCAATGGATTTGATGGATATCAAAGCGGCGTAAGTGTGAATTTAGCTCATAAATTAGATGATGGGATTATATCTTATGGAGTTGGGGCTAGTAAGTCTAGCTTGGATTTTGATATTGGTGCAACAGCTAAGAGTTCAAATTTTGATATAGCATTAAATTATACTCACGATTTTGAGAGCTTTAAGCTCCTTAGTGGCGGTTCGTTTATGGTTTCATTTAATGAAAATGAGCGTATAGTAGCTAATACCTTAAGTAGCGATTATAAGAGTTATAGCAGTAGCTTGCAACTTGGTGTAGCTAAGGATTTTAGGCATTATAGTATTGTTGTTACTCCGCTTGGATATTTAGGCTATGGTAAAATTTATCAAGAGAGCTTTAAAGAAAGCGGTGGTATATTTGCTAAAAATTACGATAATATAAATCACGATTTATACACAGTTGGCTTGGGGTTAAATTTAGCCTATGAAGGTAGCGATGAAAAAAGTAGATATACAGGTTATATTATTTATGAAAGAATGCTAGATGGCTACGATATGGACGCTAGTGCTGAGTTTAATGATTTTAAGGGGCAAAAATTTAGTCAAAGATATCACTTAGATAAAAATAGGTTAAATCTTGGCGTTGGAGCTGAATACGCCTTTAATAGTGGTTATTTTGCTAAATTTGGCATTGGTAGCGAGTTTGCTACAACTAGTGATAATTATAATCTCTCAGTTACATTTGGTAAAAGATTTTAATTAAAACCTACTTCATAAATTTAGGCTTTTTAGCCTAAATTTAATTATTAAAAGATATAATCTTACATTTATTTTAAGGAGTTTTTGTGAAATTTATCATTTTTTTTATATTTTTAGCTAGCTATGCTTTTGGTATTAGCGTTACTGATATGCGTGGTAAAACCGTACAAATTCCATCAAATTTAAATAGAATAGCTACTATTAGCGATGGCTTTGTTGAGAGTGTTATGACTCACCTTGGTGAGATTCGCAGAGTCAGCGCAATTGCGTCTTGGTCGCTAAAGCGTGATTATAGATATAAGATTAAAGGCATAAACGAAGAGCTTGAATTTACTGGATTAAATACTATGAGAGCTATGCATCCATGGCTTGATACTTTGCCATGCTTTAACTCACCTCAAGGCAATATTATCAACTATGAAACCCTAATGCAATCAGCCCCGCAACTTATTATAGTTCGAGTAGGGGATTGTACTATTGGTGGAGCAGATAAGGCGGCATTAGAAAAAACATTATCTATACTAGAAGCCTCCAAAATTCCTTTAGTTGTACTATACTCGCCTACATATACTAAAAATTTAGCTACGATAAAAGATGAAATGAGAATCATTGGTGAGATTTTTGGAAAGAGTGAGCAAACCTTAAAACTCTATGAGTATTTAGTTGGGATTGAGAATTTAATAAAATCTCGCACCCAAACTGCTACAAATCAGCCAAAAATGCTATATCTAGGCCTAAGTCTAGCAGCTAAGAAAAATGGTGCTAGTGGCATCACATATGGCATTGATACTCCAGAATCTCAGCTTTTAACTACTACTATAAATGCTCAAAACGCATTTAATTTGGCTAAAGGTTCTAGGGTAATGATTAGTGCAGAACAGATATATGCGCTTGAACCTGATGTTATATTGCTACCTACATATAATGGCTATCATCCAACATTTGAACTTTATGAAAATGAGAGTTATGCTAATTTACGAGAGCTAAAGGCTGTACGCCAAAAACGAGTATATTCACTTCCATGGACGCCGATGAACTGCTCAAGGCGTCTAGAATATCCTTTGGAGCTTTTAATAATTGCAAAAGCAGCGCATCCAGATAAATTTACTGATATAAATATTGGCAACTTTGCGCTAGAGTTTTACCAAAAATTATATGGGGTAGATATAGAGGCTGCTAAAATGCTTCGTTCAGCACAAATTTTGGATTGGACTGAGCAGTTTTGAGAGTTTTTTTAGTTGTAGTTTTGCTCTTTGTTTTATTAATTTGCGCATCAATTTTTGCCTTGCTTAGTGGAAATTTATCTCTAAGCGTAGCCGATGTGATGGGCGTGATTGCTTATAAGCTTTTTGGAATAGGAGAGCTAAGTGCAACTGGAGAGATTGTGGTATGGAATCTTAGAGTGCCTAGGATTTTAATAGCGATTTTAGTAGGAGTTTCTTTAGCGTGTGCTGGAGCGATTTATCAAAGTATTTTTAGAAATCCTTTAGTTGAGCCATTTATCTTAGGGGCTAGTTCTGGGGCTAGCTTTGGGGCTAGTCTTGCGATTTTATTGCCAAGCATCTTTTTTTCACTTGAGCTTAGTGCTTTTACTTTTGGACTTTTGGCGGTATTTTTAGCCTATACTTTAGCTTTTGAAAGAGGTGTTACAAATAGTGTTGCGCTTGTACTTTCAGGGGTTATTGTGGGGGCGATTTTTAGCTCGCTTGTTGGAATTATGAAGTATTTAAGCGAGGATGCTCAATTAAGAGAGATTACATTTTGGATGATGGGTGGACTATATCACGCTAGTTGGGATGATATAGCTGTAAATGGGCTATTTGGTATACCGTGTTTTATCATTGCTTTTGCTCTTTCGTGGAAGCTAAATTTGCTTAGCCTTGGCGATGAAGAGGCTAGATCACTAGGTGTAAATCCACAAATTTATAAAGCTATTTTTATCGTTATAGCAACTTTGCTTAGTGCTTTAAGCGTAGCAAGTGTAGGGATTATAGCATGGATTGGATTAATGATGCCGCATGCTGCTAGAATGCTAGTAGGTGCTGATAATAGAGTGATTTTACCTGTAGCTGGACTGATGGGAGCGATTTATTTGCTGCTTTGTGATACTTTATCTAGGACACTAAGCAGCGGAGAAATTCCTGTAGGGATTATTGTTTCGCTACTTGGGGCGCCGTTTTTACTATGGATTTTAAAGGTTAGAAGTGCAAAACTATTTGGATAAATTTGTAGTTGAAAATCTTAAATTTAGCTATGGAAATAACCAAATTTTGTGTGGAATTTCATTTGAGCTTGAGCGTGGGGATTTGCTTGGATTGATGGGATCAAATGGTAGCGGTAAAACCACATTGATACGCTCTCTTTTGGGATTTTTAAATGCTAGTTATTATGAGTATAAAATATTTGGAAGTGAGTTTAAAAGTCTTAAAATTAGTCAAATTTCAAGATTAATATCCTATGTTCCCCAAGCCCATAATCTACCATTTAATTATACTCTTTTTGATATGGTCTTAATGGGAAAAAGGCCGCATTTTGGCGGAGTTTTTGGTTTTAGTAAAGATGATATAAAAGCTGTAGAAAACGCTATGGATATTGTGGGAATTTTACCTTTAAAAGATAAGAGTTTTAGCTCTCTTAGTGGCGGACAAAAGCAGCTAGGATTAATAGCTAGAGCCATAGCCCAAGACTCGCCTATAATGATTTTAGATGAGCCAACTAGTGCGTTAGATTTTAATAATCAAATTTTGATTTGGAAAACTATGCACGCCTTAGCAAAAAATGGTAAAATTATAATAATTTGTAGTCATGAGCCAAATCATATATTTTGGTTTGCCTCTAAGGTTTTAGCTATTAAAGGTGGAAAGGCTTTAGCATTTGGCAAAAGTGAGATAATAAATGAGATTTTATTAGAACAAATTTATGGAGCAAACTATAAAATTTGCTCCTTAGCAAATCAAAAAATAATATACTATTCAATCAATTAATAAAGGAGAAAAAATGGCAAAAGTAGCTGTGATGATGGCAAATGGTTTTGAAGAGATTGAAGCGCTTAGCGTGGTTGATATTTTACGCAGAGCTGGTGTAGAGACTAGTATGGTAGCACTTGATAACTCTTTAGAAGTAATCGGTGCGCATGGCGTAAGCCTAAGAGCTGATGTATTATTTAATGAGTATGATTTTGTCAGTGCTGATATGATTGTTTTACCTGGAGGGCTTCCTGGAGCAGAGTATCTAGCCAAAAGTGATAAACTTGGTCAAAAATTAAAAGAAGCCAAAGCAAATAACAAGAAGTTAGCAGCTATTTGTGCAGCTCCTTGGGCGCTTAGCACTGCTGAGGTTTTAGGTGAGCATTATACTTGTTATCCAGGATTTGAAGATACAGTAAATCACGCTGGATATAGGGCTGATAAAAATGTCGTAATAGATGGAAATATCATCACCTCAAGAGGTCCAGCTACGGCTATGGAGTTTGCTTTAATGCTTGTTCGTGAGCTATGTGGTGAGCAAAAATATAGCGAACTAAAATCTGGGCTTTTAGCCTAATTTTTAGCTTAAAAAATATAGTTGCATTTTTGTCTTTTTATATTAAATTTTTGCTAAATTTAATATAAAAAATTATAGAATATTAAAATTTTTATCTACGGAGGTAATACATTGAGTATCCAAGAAGATTTTGTAACCATTAAAGTCAAAAAATCAAAACTAAAATATGAAGAAGAGCTTAAAAAACTTCAGGTTGAATTTTTAAAATTTCAAACATATGTTAAAAAAGAGGGCTTAAAAGTCTTAATAATTTTTGAGGGTCGTGATGCTTCTGGTAAGGGCGGTACGATAAAAAGATTAATCGAACACGTAAACCCAAGGGGATGTCGTGTGGTTGCGCTTGAAAAACCAAGTGATGTTGAAAGAACTCAGTGGTATTTCCAACGCTATGTTGATCATTTGCCAAGCGCTGGAGAGATTGTAATCTTTGATAGAAGCTGGTATAACAGAGCTGGAGTTGAGCCTGTTATGGGATTTTGTACGCAAGAAGAGCATAGGGAGTTTTTACGCCAAGTTCCTAAATTTGAAGAGATGATAGTAAGCTCAGGGATTATTTTATTTAAGTTTTATTTCTCAGTATCAAAAGATGAGCAAAAAAGACGCTTTAAAGAGCGCAACACTGACCCATTAAAACAGTATAAACTCTCACCAGTTGATGAAAAGAGTCAAGAATTATGGGATCAATATACAATTGCTAAATACTCAATGCTATTAGCTTCAAATACTCCATATGCGCCTTGGTCAATCATTGTAAGCAATGATAAGAAAAAGGCTAGAATAAATGTATTTAAGCATATTTTAAGTAATGTAAATTATGATAACAAAATTAGCCAAAAAGAGCTAAAAGTAGATAATGAAATTTATAGAAGCGGAAGCGCTGAAATCCAAAAAATGGAAGAAAATTTCAACCAAGAACACATTAAAGCTAGGGATTAAGGTTAATTTGTTATAATACAACCTAAAATTTTATCAAGGAAAAATATGTCAAAAGTATGGAAATTCGGTGATAATATTGACACAGATGTCATAATAGCAGCTAGATACCTAAATACTAGCGATCCAGAAATTTTAGCTAAGTATGTAATGGAAGATGCAGATAAAGATTTTAGCTCAAAAGTAAAAGTTGGCGATTGCATTGTAGCTGGTGAAAACTTTGGTTGTGGAAGTAGTCGTGAACACGCTCCAATAGCGATTAAAGCAGCTGGAATAAGTGTCGTAATCGCTAAATCATTTGCTAGGATTTTTTATAGAAATAGCTTTAATACAGGTCTATTGATACTTGAGTGCGCTCAAACTGATAGCATTAATGAAGGCGATGAATTAGAAATTGATTATAGTGGTGGAATTATTAAAAATTTAAGCCAAAATTGCGAGTATAAATTTGAACCAATTCCTGAATTTATGCAAGAACTAGTAAAGTCTGGCGGACTAATTAACTACGCTAAAAGCACTCTTTAAGGATATTTATGAAAAGTTATAATATTTGTGTAATAAAAGGCGATGGAATCGGCCCAGAGATCGCTGATGAGGCTATAAAGGTTCTTGATAGTGTGAGTGCTAAATTTAATTTTGAATTAAATTATGAGTACTATTTGATGGGTGGGGCAGCAATAGATGTCTTTGGTGAGCCTCTTCCTGATGAGACGTTAAATGGTGCTAGAAAGAGCGATGCGGTACTTTTTGGTGCGATTGGTGGTGAGAAATGGGATAATCTACCTAGACATCTTCGCCCAGAGAGTGGGCTATTAAAGCTTAGAAAATCACTAAACGCATATGCAAATTTGCGTCCAGCAATGATATATGATGAGCTTATTAACGCCTCAACATTAAAAGCTGAGGTTATAAAGGGTGTAGATATCTTAGTTGTTAGAGAGCTAACTGGTGGATTATACTTTGGTCAGCCTAGAGAAAAGCTCGAAGATAGAGCCTATAACACAATGACTTATACAGTTAGCGAGATTGAAAGAATTGCTAAAATTGCCTTTGAAGCAGCGATGAAAAGACGTAAAAAAGTTTGTATGGTAGATAAGGCAAATGTACTTGAAACTAGTCAATTATGGCGTGAAGTAACAGCAAAAGTAGCACAAAATTACCCAGATGTAACGCTTGAGTATATGTATGTAGATAATGCAGCTATGCAGCTTGTACGATATCCAACTGGATTTGATGTTATTTTGACTGAAAATTTATTTGGAGATATTTTAAGCGATGAGGCTAGTATGGTTTGTGGCTCTATTGGTCTTCTTCCAAGTGCTTCAATGGGTGGTGATGTAGGAATCTATGAGCCAATCCATGGAAGTGCTCCAGACATAGCTGGACAAGGTATTGCTAATCCTATAGCTATGATTCTTTCAGCTGCAATGATGTTAAGATATGCCTTAGGCGAAAATGAAGCAGCAAACTGCATAGAAAACGCTATAAAAGCTGTATTAAAAGATGGCTATAGAACCAAAGATATCGCTAAATTTGACGCAGTTGAGATCTGTACAACTAGTGAAATCGGCTCAATTATTAGTGACTATATCAAAAAACAATGAGAGGCACAATTACAGAGGCTCTGATTTACGAAAATCAAGGGCTAAGAGATGAGGCTCTAGAGGTTTATAAAAATATTTTAATGCGTGATCCAAACAATCAAGAAGCACGCTCAGCTATTAGACGGCTAAGTGGTCTAAAGCGCAAAAATGGCGAGACAAATGAACAGATGCTAGAGTTTTATCTAAATTTAAAAGAAAACGATGATGCTGGTATAAGAGAATTTAAAAGGTGGTTGATAAAGATATGAGATTAGAAGATATTGCCAAGCTTACTATTGATGAGGTAAATGCTCAACTACAAGGCACAAGCAGTGCTGTGGCTAAAAATGGCTTTATCGTTGAAGAAGCAAGCGATAATGATGAATCTAATGAGTTAAGGCGTGAGTTTGATTTTAATCAAGAACCTCGTCAAACTATGCAGCCTCAGTTTAAAGCTCAAACTATAGCGCAAAAAGAGGCTGCTAAGAAAAATGCTATGGAGATAAAGGAGATGCTAGCTTCTAGAGTCGCATCTATGGATACTTCAGAACCATTAAGATCAAGACCGCAGCCAAAGCCGCAACTCCAACCACAAGCCCAGACAAGACCACAAGCACAAAAAAATCTTGGATCAAGCGAGATGTTATATCTACAAGGGCTAAAAGAGAGAATTGGCGTGCTATTTGAGGGGCTAAATAGCGCTGATAGTAGCAATAGGGAATTTAGGATGGATATGACGATTAAATTTTTGGAATTTATGCTTGCTAGTATCGACAATAGGCTATCAAATCTCTCAAAATAGCGATTTTGACGAACTTAAAAAATTACTTTTAAACCATACAAAACGAGCCTACTTAGTTGGCGGATCGGTGCGTGATGCTATACTAGGAATTGGCTCAAAAGATTATGATATTGAGATTTACGATATTACGCCAGATAAATTTGATGCCCTGATGCAAGAGTGTGGTGCTGTAGGTGTGGGTAAGAGCTATTTTGTCTATAAGTTAAAAAACTATGATCTAAGTTTACCACGAACTGAATCTAAAAGCGGATATGGTCATAAGGGTTTTAGTGTAGAGTATTGCAATGATGAACGCATAGCTAGCGCACGCAGAGATTTTACAATAAATTCAATTATGGTAAATATATTTAGCGGTGAGGTATTGGATTTTTGGGGTGGCGTGAGTGATTTAATGGCTAAAAGATTAAGAGTTACTAACCCTAAAACTTTTAGCGATGATAGTTTACGAGTACTTCGTGGAGTTCAGTTTGCTGCTAGATTTGATTTGGTTTGTAATAGCGATAGTCTTAAGATTATGCAAAAAATAGATATAAGCGATTTAAGTGCTAACCGCATATATTTAGAGCTTGAAAAGTTTTTTATAGCTAAATTTAAAAGACATGCAATGGAGTTACTTAGTGAGCTTGGGCTAGATTTAAAGCTTTTTGGCGTGGAGTTTGATGAGCGATTTATACAACAAATTTCAAATAAAATTCACACTCACAAGGCTTCATTTTTATACCATTTAATTAACTATTACGCTATTGATGGCAAATCTCTTATCTCTAGACTTGCTTTGCCAAATTGCTATTCTATATCTTATAAACAGCCATTTTTAAGGCGAGTAAGTAAATTTGAACTACTTAAAATCGCCCTTGATATGCCGCTTTGTCAGTGGCTTGGACTTGATAGCAAGGCTAGGATTAAGATGGCAAAGGATTTAGGAATTTATGATTGTAAATTCTCACCGCATATTGATACCACCAGTATCAAGGCGACTGGCAAAGCGTATGGCGATGAGCTAAAACGACTTAAAATAGGGGCTATAAAGGATTATTTAAATGATTGCAATTGATCTTGGAAGCAACACGATTAGAGCCTGTAAAATGCGTAGATTGGGTAGTGGGAATTTTGAGTGCGTTTATAGCTTTGAGCGGATAGTTGGTTCAGCTCGTGGGCTAAGCCATACTGGATTAGCCACAGATGCTATGGAGCGCATTAGAACAGCAGTGGCTCAGCTTTGTACTGAGACGTCATTTAGCTCTAGTATAGCAGTAGCGACTGAGGCTTTTAGACAAGCGTCAAATTCTAGCGAATTTTTTAGGGATATTAGAGCTGAATTTGGTATTGAATTTAATATTATTAGTGGTGAAGTTGAAGCATATTTAACCCGTTTAGGTGTAGAAAATCGTGCTAAAATTTTAAATCTTAATCTAAAAGATTCTCTTTTAATCGATCTTGGTGGAGCTAGTACAGAGATTAGTTTTGGCGAGATAAGTCGTAGTTTTAGCTTTGGGATTATCACAGCCTTAGAGAGCAATAAGAGGGCTGAGATATCAATAGCTATAGAGTTTATTAAGCAGTTTAAATTTAACAATATTATTTTAACTTCTGGCGTACCTACAACAGTCGCAGCGCTTAAGCAAGGGTTAAATTATGCTAATTATAGAGCAGATTTGATAAATGGAGTGCAGATTAAAAATACAGATTTAAACTGGGCGGCAAATTTGCTAAAAACTACACCAAATAAAGATGAGCTAGTAGGTAAAAATCGTGCCGATTTGATTGTTAAAGGGTGTGAGATTTTATCAAATTTAGTAGGGTTTAGCCCGTGTATAGTGATTGATGATGGTTTGCGAGAGGGTCTTTTTATAGCAAAAAAATTAAATTTAAAGGAGATAAAATGAGCGTAAAAGCACAAATTTTAAATGATATAAAAGCAGCGATGAAAGCTGGAAATAGTTTTGAGAGAGATACCTTGCGTATGATAAACTCGGCATTTAAGCAGATTGAAGTTGATGAGAGAGTGGAGCTAGATGATGCTAGAATCTTTACAATTTTACAAAGCGAGATTAAGCGTCGCAATGAATCAGCCACGCAGTATAAAAACGGCGGTAGAGATGACCTAGCCCAAAAAGAACTAGGCGAGATAGAGATAATCTCTAGATATCTACCAAAACAGCTTAGCGATGACGAATTAAATACTAAAATATCCGAGCTGATAGCGCAAAATAACTTAAATGGGATTAAGGATTTAGGTGCATTGATGAAGTTAGCCAAAGAGTCCATCGGCTCAGCATGCGATGGTAAGCGTATGAGCGAAGCGGCTAAAAAGGCACTTTCATAATTTAAATTTGCCCCATTTAGGGGCTTTATTATTTGCAGTTATATGTGGCTGTTGCCGATAGGGTTTGGGTATGTTTGGACTCTATTGGCGTTTGGGTTGATTTTAGGTTTGCATATACTGCTGGGTGGCTAGTTCCGGTAAAATCAACGCTATTTAATACACAATTTTTACCAAGCTCATTTGAGTAAAGCTGTGCTTTTTGCATAGCGTTATTTAATACTTTAATGTGTAGTAGCTCGTTATTTTGTGTTGATATGGCATCTGATACTGATGGAGTTATGGCTGGTAGATTAATGCTTATAAACTCATTGTTTTTTAATAGCGTATTTAATTGAGTAATTAAGTTATCATATTTATCAATGCTATTTTTATCAAATTTACATCCAATATCAAAGTTTATAAGCTGTCCGGTGATGATTCTAGCACCATCATTGTAGCTATAGCTTGGATTTATTGAGTAGGTAGAAGCTTTACAAATTTGACTATCTTTGGCTAATTTTAACGCCTTATCAAGTGTAGCAGTGATAATTTCTAGCTCATTTGGAGCTATTTGGTCTTTGGTACGCAAAGCATTTGTAGATTCTAAGCTAATATTTGCACTAAATTGATCTGGAATAAACTCCACGCTCTGTGTAATTGTGCGATTAAATTTAAGCTCTTTATCGCTAAACTGATTTTGAGATAAAAACTTAGCATCAAATACCACACCAGCGATGAATACTATAAGCACAGCCAAAGCAAAAAGCGACTTAAAAAGAAGATTTAACATATTTATCCTTATTTTTAAAATGATTTAGTATTTTACAACAGATAATATAATGCTAAGTAAAGAGCTAAAAAGTTAAAATTTGCTCTTTACTCTATTATTTTTAAACCTTAATCTGCTCAAGCTCACCCAGTGCCGCAGCGATATCTGCTTTTATCTCTTCTAATATCTCATCTGGAGTTGCTATATTTTCGCTATTTATTACGCTTTGTTCTTTTATCCACGATATATCGAGGTTTGTTTTATCTCGCTTTAATATCTCATCTATGCTAAAACACTTAAATCTCTCACTTTGTTTTCTTTGAGCTAGATTATCGCCATAGCATTGGATAAAATCAGCCAAACTCTCATCATTTAGTGGATTTTCTACAAGAGTAAAATTTTGATTTGTCCTTAGATCATATACCCATACTTGAGTAGTTTTAGGCTCATTACTTGGAGTTAATTTATCAAAAAATAGCACATTTGCCTTTACTCCTTGTGCGTAAAAAATCCCAGTAGGCAGACGCAAAATCGTATGTAGATTAAAATCCTTTAAAAGTCGTTGCCTCACTTTCTCGCCAGCTCCGCCCTCAAATAGCACATTATCAGGTAGTATAGCAGCTGCTTTACCACCAATTTTTAACACGCTCATTATATGTTGCAAAAAGTTTATCTGTTTATTAGAAGTGCTTACTATGAAATCATCTCTTTCATAGCTTTCGCTTTGAGTATTTACGCTGCCATCATCACCCATAATTTTGGTAGATGATTTTTTGCCAAAAGGTGGATTTGTCAGTATCATATCGTATCTTTGATCGCCTAGACTTAAAAGGCTATCGCTTGTTTTTACTGGACTCTCATCACCGCCTATATCATGTAAATATAAATTCATCGCACATAGACTAGTAACTAGTGGTGAAATATCGGTGCCACTTAGTGCTTTTGTTTTTAGATTTTCTAGCTTGGTTTTATCTTTGCTACTAGCTCTCATATACTCATACGCTTCTAGCAAAAATCCGCCAGTTCCACACGCTGGGTCATTGATACTCATACCAATTTGTGGCTTCATTACGCTTACTATGGCTTTGATTATTGCTCTTGGGGTAAAATATTGTCCCGCTCCGCCTTTGGTTTCGGTGGCGTTTTTTTGTAATAACCCTTCATAAATCGCCCCTTTGACATCTACATCTAAGCCTAGCCAAATTTCATTATCTATTAAGCTTACTAGCCGTTTTAGTTTGGCTGGTTCGTTGATTTTGTTTTGAGCTTTTTGGTATATAGTGCCTACTATACCACTTTGCTTTGATAGAGTGTTTAGGGCATTGGTGTAAGCAGTTTCTAGCTCACTTCCATCTAAATTTGACAAATTTTGCCATTTACAATGAGAAGGCAAAAGCGACGCAACGCCCAAAAATTTCTCTCTCTCATCATCCATTTTTAAAAATAGCAAATAGGTAATTTGACTTACATAATCTGTATAGCTAACTCCACTATCTCTTAATATACTAGCGTAATTCCATACCTTGCCTATTAACGCACTTTCGCTCATATTTCACTCCTTAACTCTCCACTAAATGCTTTTTTTAATATACTTTGTTTTAAGTTTTTAGCATTTTGAATGCTTTTATCTATCAAATTTAGAGTTTTATCCACTATTGCAAATCTCCTATCTATCTCAGCCACTATTAAATTTTGTTCTGTTAAATTTGGCAAAGGAATTTCAAGCTGTTTTAATTCTGAAACACTAGCTATATTCTTTATAGCTGTACCTATTGTTTTTTCAAGTATTAAATTTTGAAATTTATTAGAATTAAAATAATGAATAAAAAAAGAATTTAAAATTTGCTTTTGATCTAATTTTATTTTTAATAAAGCTTGATTTATTATCCCTATTTCTGTATTTTTCGGTAGTTCTAAAATTTTTCCTAATGTTCCAGAGCAACTAATCAATAAATCACCAGCACTTGCTTTAAATGCTTCAAGTTCTTTAAATTTTTCTTTTGTTATAAAATATCGTTTCCAATGCGGATCTGAATTTATAGGATTATATTGTTCAAAAACCCTTATACCATTATCAACAAAAAATTCTTTTTTTAAAGCACTTCCAAAGGGACCTCGCTTCATCGAGTATTTTTCTTTTGAAATAATTTCCCCCAGTTTTTTGACTTCCCAGTGAGTAGGTGAAGTGCTAGGTAGCAAATCGCCATTAAACGCAGATTTAAGCACGCTTTGTTTATAAAGTTTTAGATTTTCTTTTGCATTTATTAGATTGGTTATAGCATTTTCAATTTTTGCAAAACTATCATCTAACTTATCCGCAATAGCCTTTTGCTCTGATAATGGTGGAAGTGGGATTTCAAAATTTTCTAAAAAATTGATTTGTAAATTTTTTACAGTTGAGCCAACAGCCAAATTTGAAAGTTTTGAATATGTATCGCTACTACTAAAAAAATAAAAAACATAATCCTTTGAAATTTGAATTTTTGGTTCAAAAATCAACCAACCATCATGAACAGCCCCATTTATTTTAGAAATATATGGTCTGCCAAAACTCATTGAATTTGTTAAAAGCAAATCTCCTGCTTTGACGGCTCTACTTTTTTTTAATCCACTTGCTAAAATTTTTTGTTTTGTATGTGTAATATATTTTGAACCAGTTTCAATATCACCGATTTTTATCCAATTTATTCCATTTTTATCATCTGTTAAATAGCTTTTAATAGGGCGTGGAGAACCACCACGAACAATATTGAAAATTTCCCCCAGTTTTTTGACTTCCCAGCCTTTTGGTATTTTATTCATCATTTTGCACTACTTCTAAATTTATCAATTATAATATCTTTTAATTCTTGTGGTAATTCTTTAAAATTTTTAATTAAACTATCAATACCTATTGTTTTATTATTTTGTGTTTTATCCATAAAATCACTTGGATTTTTTGAGATTATATCTATTGCCGATGACATAAGTTTAATAAGTAGCTCTTGATTTTCTTCGTTTAAATTTTGAATTTGATCTTTATAGCTTGCATATGAGCTAGTAACAGCTACTTTGTGTGCGTATTCTTGATATAATCTAGCTGCTTCTTTGCGTCTATTTGAGCAAAAAACTGCAAGCCAAATAATAGGCAATGAAATTACAAATTTACCAATAAAGCTAAATAATGCAACATTAAATGCATTTGTATCTACCATATTTGCTAATAATACTTTAATGTCTTCTAAAGTCCAAATAGATAATCCGATTAATGTAATTACACATATAATAAAGCCACCATTCCAAAATTTAATAATTATACCTATATCCTTTTTTTCTTCTTGATAAGAAGCTGAAAGACTGGCATTTGTAGCTTTTTCGTGTAGCCCTTTTATCATTTTATCATATTCATCGTGCTTAGCTTTCATTTTATCGTCATATTCTTTAAGCTCTGCAAACATCGTATCTAAGTGCTGTTCTAATCCGCCACTTCTTTTGTCATCATCACCCTTTTCACCAAAAATTTTTACATAGAATTTACTTATCTCATCTATTTTATTTGAATTTTCAGCTATTAGCTCTTTTGTGTTTTTAACATCGTTTGAAAGAGTAGTTATATAATTTTCTATTTCTTGCTCTATTGATAATTCGCTATTTTCTTGTTTTTCAAATAATGCTATTTGATAAGATTCAATATCTTCGTAGTACTGGTCTAACTTTTCTTTACTTGCTAAAATTTTAACTTTTAGCTCCTCTATTTCTTGATTATTTTCTTCTATTTGATTAGCATCAGTTTGAACTTTGTCTAAATCAACATTATTTAAAGCATTTCTTATAGCATTATCGTAGCTTGAAACCATTTCAGATATAGTTTCACGAGCTTGATTTTTAGGTATATATACATTTGAATACTGAGCTAGAACTTTTAAGCACGTATTGCATTTAGTGTTAAAATCTCTATAGTTATTAATCATGTAATTTATCTTATCGATTTCTTGATAAAATTCATAAGGCAGTAAATCCTGATCTAAATTTTTTATATATCCTTCTATATATTTAAGAATTTTCTTTGAGCGTGCAAAATCTTGAAGTTCGTCTTGCGGAATAGTGCTTTCATCAAAGTTATTAAGCCATTCTCTCATTTGGTTTATTAAATTAGTAAAATTATCTAAACTTGTCATAAAATTATCCTTTTAACTTTTATATTTTACTATATATTGAATAAAATTTTTAAAATTAATGTATAAATTAATGATTTTATACTATCATTACACCAGCTCAACTACCAGTGGTAGAAAGAGGTGGCTAGAAGTCGCCGTAGTACTTCACCATATCGGGGGATATTCCCCCGTAATCAAAACCACTCGCAATGCAGAAAATTTTATATATCATTTATTTCCTTTACGCCACTAAGGCTTGATTTAATTCTATTAGTAAATTCTCAAAGTTGTCAAAAAGCGTTCTAGCTTTTAAAATCCCACCCTTATCACTCAAAAAGCTCTGTATGTCTGCTAAATCAAGATAAGAATTGCTTATTATATACTCTTTTATAAGCTCTAAAAATTCGTTTTGTTTTTCATTAAATATTATACCCTTGTTCTTTTGCCTACCTTTCCATAGTTCAAATCTAGAATTTGCTATGCTGCTAAACTCCCTAAGCTCATCATCAAAACCTAGAGCAAATTTGACTAATTGTATGATATTTGTAAGACACCCCACAATACTTTTGGCGTTATTTTTCACTTTGTCTGGTTTGATTAAAGCGTAAGAATTCCATATTTGAAAACTATCTAGATTGTTAGATTTTAGCTTGTCGTTTAGTTCGTTTATTAACTCATAAGTAAGTTTTCTATTTTTATAATCTTTATTATAGATTATGCTTAGAGCCGTGATCTCATCTTTATTTTCATTGATAAAATCATTAAAATTTGCGATTATTTCATTTGCTTTGTTTTTATTGAATTCCGCATTTATCACACTATCTGGCGAAATATCATCTATATAGAGTTTTGATTTTTGCGATAGATCTAGTAACATTTTACGAAATATAGGCTTATTAAATGGTTTTAAAACTTCATCTTTTTTGGCTATGATTTCATCATTGTTTAAGTTTTGTGTAAGATCTACATCTAAGGTATCTAAAATATCGCTAGCGAGTTGCCCTAGTGTTTTTGAATCTAGTATTTTTGAAATTTGAGTTTTGTCATCATCGCTGATATTGGCTTCTATTCGCACTAGGCGTCCAGCAAGGCTAGAGAGCGTATCATCGCTAGTATCGCCATTAGCAACATTTTCTAAGATTTTAGCTAGACTTATACCTTTTTTGCGTTCAAGTGGTGCTGAAATTGTTTTTTTGCTTTCGCTTACACCTACGGCATCTATGAGATAGAATTTATCTTTGCTTTTAGCATTTGGTGTGATAGTTTGTAAATCATTAGGATTTATGGTGCGAACGCCTCTACCCTTCATCTGTTCGTAATACAAAGATGACTTTACATCACGCATAAAAATCACTACTTCAAGTGGCTTAATATCTGTACCTGTAGCTATCATATCTACAGTAACTGCTATGCGAAAAGTCGGGTCTGTTTTAAAGGCTTTTATTAGCTCTTCTGGTTTTGCGTTACCGATATTATATGTAATTTTTTTGCAAAAATCATTACCTTGCCCAAAAACTTCTCTAGTTATGCGAGTGATATTTTCAGCGTGATTATCATCTTTAGCAAATATAAGAGTTTTTGGTACAAAGCTATGCTCACGCTCTGGATAAAGCTCGGTAAAAATAGCTTTCTTGTAACATTCTAAAATAGTTTGAATTTGATTTATAGATACTACGGAGCGATCTAGGTCTGTTTTTTGATATTCTAAATTTTCATCTAGGCTTTCATAGTATTTTAATCTAGTTTTTTTGTCCATTACAGGCACTAAAAAGCCTTTTTGGATAGTGTTTCCGTATTCGCTGATTTGAGTTTTGATGCGAAAAATTTCACAATCAACATTTATACCATCTATTATAGAGCGCTCTAGCGGGTATTGACTAACTAAATTCGCACTAAAATATCCTAAAGTCTGCTTAGATGGAGTAGCAGTAAGTCCGATGATAAAGGCGTCAAAATACTCTAAAACCTGTCGCCACTCGCCATAAATACTTCTATGGCATTCATCAACTACGATAAAATCAAAACTCTCAATAGGGATATTTGGATTATAGCTTACTATTCGTTCGCTCTTATTTTCGCTTTTATAGTTTTCATAGGCTGAAATTTCTTCATCTTTTTCATCATAGTATTCATCGCCACTAAGCATAGAATACATACGCTGAATAGTGGTGATAACGACTTTTGCATCTTTATCTATGGTATTTGTATTAAGATGTTGAGTTATATAAACTTCACTAAATTTGCGATTTTCATCATTTAGGTGAAAATTTTCAAATTCATTTTTGGTTTGTTTGCCAAGATTGTTTCTATCTACCAAAAATAACACCCTTTTTGCACCAGCAAATTTAATAAGGCGATAGATAAAATTACATGCTGTAAAAGTTTTGCCAGAGCCGGTTGCCATTTGGATTAAGGCTCTTGGTTTATAATTTTTAAGGGAGTTTTCTAGCGAATTTATGGCATCAAATTGACACTTTCTAAGGTTTGCCATTTGTAGGCTCGGCATAGATGAAATTCTATTTCTTAAAGTATCTTCTCTTAGAATTTTTGCTAAAAATCAGGGCGATAGAATGCAAAAATTCGTCTAGAACGGCTTTTTTTATCACGCAAATCAGTAAAATAAATCTCAACACCATTGCTTTCAAATAAAAATGGCAACTCATTATCCATATGAGTGCGGACATTTGTAGGTAAATTTTTAGCATAATGACGCGATTGATTTTCTACACCGCTTAGACTAAGACCAGCTTTTTTAGCTTCTATAACGCCGCAAGCTTTGCCATCTATAAAGATAAGATAATCGGCAAAACTACCATCACTCATAGCAAACTCACGAACTACAACCCCACGATTTGCAGTGCGATCAAACTCATCTCTATTTTGTACGATAAACCCAGCTTTAACAAGTAAGGTATCTATATTTTGTCTAGATTTTTGCTCTGGTGTCATTTAAATTTCCTATAAATTTAACTTAACTCAATAGAGTTTTTAGTTTTTATTTTGCAATAGTTCTTATTAATTTTAATAAACTTTGATAGATATTTTTTATTTTTTTGAATATAAATTCACGCTTTACTTTGCAATGCTAAGTGCGATAAATTATCTCTTTTTATACCTTTAAACTTGCTTAATTTATATTTAATACAATTTTAAAAAAGTTTTAAGTTTTATTGTAGCTATAATTATTAAAAATTTATTTACACCTTTTTATATACAGTTATATTGCTCACAGCAAATTTGCGATAAAGCCAATAAATATAAGATTGCTTTACTTCGTTAGCATTAAATTAAAATAATTGAAATAAGGCGATAGCAAAAACTTAAAAGCTAGTTAAATATGGTTTAAAGTGTGTTTAAAATATTTAAAAAAGTGTTAAAGAGTGATATTGGTGCCTAGGGGGAGACTTGAACTCCCGACCTCCGGCTTATGAGACCAGCGCTCTAACCAGCTGAGCTACCGAGGCACAAAGGATTATGGTGGCTCTAACAGGACTTGAACCTGTGACCCCCACCATGTCAAGGTGATGCTCTACCAACTGAGCTATAGAACCTTTTTGGCTAAAAAGAATAGAATTATACAAATTCAAGCCTTAAATTTGAATAAATTTTTGGGCTTGAATTTAAAATTTATACCAAATTTGCCTTTACAAGCATAGCATATAGGATAACAAACATTATAATTGTAGGGACTTCATTATACATTCTAAAGAATTTACCACTTTTTGTGCAGCGATTTTCTTTAAATTGTTTCATAAAATATCCTAAACTAAAATGATAAATCACTAAAATTACTACACAAAGTAATTTCATATGAAAATATCCTTGCTTCATTAGTTCAGGTTTAGCGCCAATTAAAATAAATAATCCTGAAGCTATCGTAATAATCATCGCAATCCATCCAATTCCATGAAATAGTTTGGATTCTTGAATTTTTACAACATCACAAAAGCCGTTATTTGCGATATGTTCAGCATGATAGACAAATAGTCTAGGCAGATAAAAAAGCATCGCCATCCACGATATAAAAGCAGCATAGTGCAACCATTTTAACCATAAATAGGTTTGAAATTCCATATTTTCTCCTTAAATTTTTTGCAAGTTTAGCATATGATTTATAAATGAATTTAAATATTTTTTAAAATTATATCTTTTTGCCTTAGATACTCTTCGTAATTTATAGCACCACTTTTGTAAAGCTCGTAAAGTTTTTCTATATTTTCTAAATTTTTAATATCACTAATACTATGCTGCAATGCGTTTATCTCGTTTATTTTTACCACCCAGCTATGAAGCAAAAAAGCATCAATTAGCCACCATATTAGCCAAAATCCTAAAAATATATAGCCAATTAAAAATATTGTCGTAGCACTTCCAATCCAAAATAGTGTTAACTGCATAACTCCGCTTAAAAACTTTCCGCAGTAAATTCTATGAGCGCTAAAAGCTGATAGAAAAAACCATAACAGATAGGCTATGTAGATATTTCGTCCCATTATTTTGCCTTTTTTTGGATTAAGGTTTGTAGCAAGATTATAGCTACGCCTAAATTTATCATTATATCAGCAAAGTTAAACACAGCAAACTCAAACCACTTATGCCAAAATATATAATCGACTACGCCTGGATGTATGAATCTATCAAAAATATTAGAACATCCACTGCCTAAAATCAAACCAAAAGCCGCTGTGTGCGACTTTAAAAGCTCTTTTTGTTTAATTAAATAAATAGCTAAAAGTGCGATTAATGCAATCTGAAGATATTTTAAATTTCCTTCTAAAAACGCTAACATTGAAAATGCAACGCCTTTATTGTAAACTAGCACTAGATCAATAAAATCGCTTTGCCATCTAAAGCCTTGTAAAAATAGCCATTTGATTAGCTGGTCAGTTGCAAAAATGATAGCAAAATAGCCTAAAAATTGTAAAAATACCTTATTCATTTAATGCTTTTAAAAAGAATTTTTCTACCTCTTCCATCTTTTGAGCGACTAGATTTTCATCCTTGCCCTCTAAGAGTAGTCTAATTAAGTTCTCTGTACCAGAGTAGCGAAATAGTGATCTAATATGGAGTTTTTCTAGTTCGGATTCAAGCTCTTTTATTCCGCTGATTTGATCAAGTGGGCGTTTTTGTACTATTTTTAAATTTGTTAATTTTTGTGGATATGGTTTGATTTTTCCAAATATTTCACTAGCTTTTTTACCACTTTTTAATAAGCATGCACTAACTTGAAGTGCTGAGACTAATCCATCTCCGGTTTTAGAAAAGTCGCTAAATATGATATGGCCGCTTTGTTCGCCTCCAAAGTTTATCCCATGTTCTTTCATCATCTCTAAGACATATTTATCGCCAACATTTGAGCGTTTTAGGGCAATTTTGTGTTTGCTTAAGTAATCATCTAAAGCAGCATTGCTCATCACAGTTGTTACTATTGCTTTTTTGCTTAGCATATTGTTATCATCTAAATAGCTAGCCAATACCCCAAGAAGCGCATCACCATCGACTACTGTACCTTTTTCATCTACTACAACTAGCCTATCAGCATCTCCATCAAATGCAAATCCTATATCAGCTCTAAGTCTTTTAACCTCAGTAGCAAGACTCTCAGGATGCAAAGCGCCGCAATTTTCATTAATATTTGAACCATTTGGTTCATCATTTAAAACTATTATTTCAGCGCCTAATTCGCTAAATACTGTCGGAGCAACTTTATAGGCTGCACCATTTGCTACATCTAGGACAACTCTTAACCCTTTTAAGGTTAGCTCTTTTGGAAAGGAGTTTTTAATATGTACGATATAGCGACCTATTACATCGTCTATTCTTTTGGCGCTTCCGATATCTAGGCCAGTTTTTTGATTGTGTTGGATTAAATCTAGATTAAAGTAAATTTCTTCAATCTCTCTTTCATCGGCTTCAGCTAGTTTATTGCCACTCCCATCAAAAAATTTAATTCCATTATCAAAAAATGGATTGTGACTCGCACTTATCATAATTCCAGCATCACAACGCATATCTTCAGTTAAAAATGCAATAGCAGGAGTTGGCATTGGGCCAATTTGCACTACATCATAGCCAACTGCTGTAAGTCCTGCTACTATAGCAGTTTCTATCATATAGCCACTTTTTCTTGTATCTTTTCCTACTAGAATTTTATTAGTTTTAGAGTGCGCTCTAAAGTAAATTCCAGCAGCCATCGCTAGGCGCATAGCAGTCATTGCATCGAGCTTTTTACCTGCTAATCCTCTTACTCCATCAGTTCCAAATAGCTTCATATCATCCTCATAAATTTGTAAATTTAATCGCATTTTAGCTAAAAATGTTAAACTAACAAAAATAGTGCTAGAGTTGGCTATTTTACTATATTAAAAGATACTTAAATTCAGTTTTAATTAATAATATTTTGGTATAATTCCGAGCTAAAATTATGAAAAAGGTAAGTTATGGCAAATCATAAATCTGCTGAAAAAAGAGCAAGACAAACCATTAAAAGAACAGAGAGAAATAGATTCTACCGTACAAGACTTAAAAATTTAACAAAAGCGGTAAGAGTTGCAGTAGCTAACAACGATAAAGAAGCAGCATTATCAGCATTAAAAGATGTAAATAAAAGCTTCCATAGCTTTGTAAGCAAAGGTTTCTTGAAAAAAGAGACAGCTTCTAGAAGAGTTAGCCGCTTAGCAAAATTAGTAAATACATTAGCTGCGTAAGCTAGTTTATGCTCGCACAAAAATTACAACCATTCATAGATCGTTTTAGCGAGATTGAGAGCTTGCTAAGCGATCCATCAGTCATTAGTGATATATCCCGTATGACTGAACTTTCCAAAGAACAGCGAAATTTAGAACCGATTAAAGAAGCTAGTGATAGGTATCTTAGTATCTTATCAAGTATCGAAGAGAATCGTGAATTATTAGGTGATCCTGAGTTGGGTGAGTTGGCTAAAGATGAGCTTAAAACGCTTGAGCCAGCGCTTGAGAGATTAGAAAATGAGATTAGAATTCTACTTATCCCAAAAGATCCAAACGATGATAAAAATATATTTTTAGAGCTTAGAGCAGGTACTGGCGGAGATGAAGCAGCATTATTTGTTGGTGATTTGGCAAATGCATATATGCGCTATACAGAGCAAAGAGGATATAAATTCGAAATTGTTAGTTCTAGCGAGGGAAGTGCTGGCGGATTTAAAGAGATTATTTTGCTAATAAAAGGTGATGGTGCATATTCAAGACTTAAATTTGAAGGCGGTACCCATAGGGTTCAGCGTGTACCTGAAACTGAGTCACAAGGTAGGGTACATACATCTGCTATCACAGTAGCAGTAATGCCAGAAGTGCAAGATAGCGAGATTATTATCAATGAAAATGATCTTAAAATCGATGTAATGCGCAGTAGCGGTCATGGTGGTCAAAGCGTAAATACTACTGACTCGGCTGTAAGAATCACGCATAAACCAACTGGTCTAGTAGTAGTCAACCAAGATGGCAAAAGTCAGCATAAAAACAAAGAAGCCGCAATGAAGGTTTTAAAAGCTAGATTGTATGAGATGCAAGAAAAAGAGCGTCTAGCAGCCCAAAGTCAAGAGAGAAAAGATCAAGTCGGAACAGGCGATAGAAGTGGTAGAATTCGTACATACAACTATCCACAAAATAGGATTAGTGATCATAGGATAAATTTGACTCTATATAGACTTGATGCGATTATGGCGGGCGGGTTATTTGATGAGATTATCGATCCATTGATAGCTGATTATCAAGCAAATGCAATAGCGAGTGCTGGCTTGTGATGGAGTTGCTGCTTTTGGCTGTGGCACTATCGATGGATAGTGCAGCATTAAGCATAGCCAATGGCGCAAGATGTGGAAAATTAAATTTATTTAAAATTAGCAAAATTGCCTTTATTTATGGATTTTTTCAAGCTCTTATGTTGCTTATTGGTTACTTTTTAGGGCTTGAATTTATTAAATATGTCGAAGCCATTGATCATTATATAGCATTTTTTATATTATTTGTTTTGGGCGCTAAGATGATAAAAGATTCTAGAGAAGAAGAGAATCTAGAGTGTAGTATTGATTTGAGTTTAAAACTTTTAATAATTGGGGCGATCGCCACTAGTATAGACGCATTGGCTGTTGGTGTAGCGCTTAGCTTTGAGGGTGGTAGTATCGCAGTTAGCTCAATAGTTGTAGGGCTAGTATGTTTTGCTATTTGTATTGTTGCAGTTTATATCGGCAAGTATCTAGGTGAAGCGCTAGAGAAAAAGGCGCTTATTTTGGGTGGGGTTATCCTTATAATTATCGGATTTAAGATTTTGTTATCTCATATTTTTGATTTAGATATTTAGTTAGTATAGGCCATTTTTGATCTTTTTTATAACTCTTTTTTGGGTTAGTAAATTTATGGTATCAATGGCCGTTGGTTTGCTGATATTTAGCGTAGCGCATAGCTCTTTTATAGTGTATTTAGATCTCTTATCATCATCTAAATTATCTATGATAAACTCAATAATTTCTGATTTTTTATCCCCTAAAATCATACAAATAACACTTTTATATAGAGCTATATTATCCAAATTTATCTCCATTAATCTTTTTGATACATTATATCTAAGTTTGGATTATAGACGCTTGTTTGGATAGCAAAAAATCCTAGCATAGTGTGAAAAATATTATCATGTGAAAAGCTATTATCTTTTAATATTTTTAAGCTTTCTAGCTGATTTTGATCTTTTAGCCATAGCAGTGCTGGGACTTTGGTTTGAAAATCTGGTGCTAAGAAATATGGGGCGCCATGAAGGTAAATTCCGTTTTCTCCAAGGCTCTCGCCATGGTCGCTAACATAGAATAATCCGGTTTGCATATCGCTTTGTTCTAGCATATCTACTATTTGATTGACTATATAATCTGTGTATAAAATTGTGTTATCATAGGTGTTTACTATCTCTTCATAGGTGCAGTTTTTAAGCGTAGCGGTATCGCAAGTCGGGCTGAATTTAGCAAATTCTTTTGGATATCTTTTGAAGTATGTAGGTCCGTGGCTACCTTGGAGATGGATTACTATAAAGCTACTCTCTTTGGTATTTTGAATTCTCTGCCTGATCTCATCAAGCATAACGCCATCATAGCTATCGCCGCCAAAATTTTTGGTATCTTTTAAGCGAGCGCAGACGCCTTTGCAATATCCAGAGTTATTGCCTATCCAGCTTACTTTTATCCCAGCAGTCTCTAAGACATCTAGTAAATTTCCGCTATTTTGGGCTATATCAGCGGAGAAATTATCTCTATTTAAATTTGAAAACATACAAGGCAAGCTTATAGCAGTTGAGGTCCCGCATGAGCTAAATTTAGAAAAGCTTAAAAGCCCATTTTTTATTGAGTATGGATTTGTATCGTATTTATCATATCCATTTAGTGAGTAGTTTGCCGCTCTAGCAGTCTCACCAGCTACAAAGACAAATAGCTTTTTTGTCTCTTTTGTCTGTTTAGCATCAAGGCCAATAGGATTAAATTCGGCCTTTGGTGATAGGGATTTTATATATTTGAAGCTTGAGTATAGTGAATAAAATGGGGTTGTGTAAAATCTTATTTGATTGTAATTTCTAAAAAATGGGATATAATCTTTGCTTAAAATACCAAAAAGAGAGCCAAAAACTACTAATGAAGAGATTATGAGTATGGTGCGATTTTTTAAGGCTGTTGAGATATTGGTTTTGGTTATTTTGACTTTTATTATCAAAAATACAGCCACAATGGCTAAAAATATCCAAAATATCATATTTAAATTTAATAGATCTTGAACCTCTTTGGCGTCTGTTTGAAGGGCATTTCTTATCATTTCACTATCGATGATTACCGAGTAGGCATTCATAAAATAGGCCCCAACAACGCCAACGATGGTTACAAATATTGCTAAAGCCTTTGTGATATAGGGCAAAAATATTAAGCCAAATACAAATACTATTAACGAGTAAAATAGTATCGGTAAGGTTAATAAAGTAGAGATATTTTCAGAGAAATTTAAATTTTCAAACCCAAAGGCAAAAAATTTATAATTTAATGCTGTGATAAATAGGGCAAAATATAGAATAAATTTGTTTGAGCTCAATATAATTTCCTTTGAATTAAATTAAAAAAGATAGATTATATAGTTAATTAGTAATTTAATGATAAAAATATGGTTAATGATTGTAAATTTTAAAAAATATTTTAAAATTTGAATTATAATGAGATTAAAAAAGGATTAAATTTGAGATTGATTTCGTGGAATGTCAATGGGCTTAGGGCTGTTGTAAATAAAGATGGATTTTCGTGGCTTGGTGAGTATAGGCCAGATTTTTTGGCTTTACAGGAGATAAAGGCAAGCGAGGATAAGATACCAGCCGAAATTTATAATCTAGGATTTGAGAATATATCTGTAAATTCAGCTAAAAGAGCGGGGTATTCGGGTGTGATGAGCTTATCAAATTTAAAAACACAAAATCTAAAATCGCAGTTTTTTGATGATGATGAGGGTAGAGTTTTGGAGCATATATTTGATAATATCCATCTTTTTAATATATATTTCCCAAATGGTCAGCAAGGTGATGAGAGACTAGGGTATAAGATGGATTTTTATGATAAATTTCTAGTTTATATCAATGCTTTGGTTAGTGATGGTAAAGGGGTGATATTTTGCGGTGATGTTAATACTGCTCATCGTGAAATAGACCTTAAAAACCCAAAGGCAAATGCTAAAACTAGTGGATTTTTACCAGTTGAGAGAGCGTGGATTGATAGGGTGATCGAGGCTGGCTTTATCGATACTTTTAGATATATTCGTGGCGATATAGAGAGTGCGTATTCGTGGTGGAGTTATAGGTTTAACGCACGGGCTAAAAATGTCGGCTGGAGGATTGATTATTTTTTTGTCTCGCAAGGGTTAAAAGATAGATTAAAAGATGCTTTTATATTAAGTGATATCGAGGGTAGTGATCACGCTCCAGTTGGGATTGATATTGATTTGTAGGAGAATTTTATGAGTTTAGTTTTGGTTGTAGATATTCAAGAGAGATTAACTCCAGCGATGAGTGATGCAGAAGAGTTAGTAGCAAATTCGTTAAAGTTTTTACAAATTGCTAAAGAGCTTGGAATAAAAATCATTGCAACTGAGCAATATCCAAAAGGACTTGGAAATACTATAGATAGTTTAGATTGTTTTATAGATGAAAAATTTCAAAAGATGGAATTTAGCGCTTATAATGCTATAAAAGATCAATTAACAATGGTAAATAATATCTATATAATTGGCATTGAAGCACATATTTGTGTATATCAAACAGCTTTGGATTTAATAAAAAATGGCCATAATGTTACGCTAATTGATGAGTGTATTAGTTCTAGAGATCCAAAAAATAAATCCCTTGCATATGCAAATTTAAAAAATATAAGTGTAAAACCACTTGAAATGGTGGCATTTGAATTACTCAAAAGTGCTGAACACTCAAGCTTTAAGGCTATTTCAAAATTGATAAAATAGTTTTATTATTTTCTTTAGTGATAGCAAATTGCCACTAAAGAAAATAAGTTTTACTAATATTACAAGAGATAAAAGCAGCAGTTAGAACTAACAAATTTAACTATATTTACTCCATATCATAGCTATCTTCTTCCTCCTCATTATCATATGAATAGTCGTTTTCATCATAGTTGTAGCTATGATGGCTATCTTTGTAGCCATCATCGTAGTCATCATACTCATCATAATCTAGATCTTCATCTAAGTCATCATCATATATTTTAGACACTTTTTTCTCCTTTATAAATTTGAATTTTTGGGATGGATTCTATATATAGACTTCTGCTAGGGAAAGCGAAACTCGCATCATCATATCGCTCTACTATCTCCATTATTTTTAGCATTACATCCTCTTTGGTAGCTAAATACTCGCCCCAAATCACGCTTTTGCTAAAGCAATATATCAAGATATTTATAGAGTTATCGCCAAACTCATCAAGCACTACAAAAAGATTGCTCTTATATCCATCTAGGTCATCGACTGAAACCATACTTTGGCGATATTTTATCCGTGCGTCATTGCTATTTAGGGCACTATCTATACCGCTTTTAGCGATGCCAGGGTGATTTAAAAGCATCTGTTTTATATCATTTATGCAGTTTTGAATACTCTCTTTGCTTGTAGTGTAGCTTAGGCCGACTTGCATTTTGATTTGACGACCGACTTTGCGGCGATTCCAGTTTTTGATACTTTCGCTCATAATTTTTGAATTTGGTACAAATACCAAGGCATTATCAAAAGTCCTAATAGTGGTTTTTCTAAGTCCGACTTCTACTACAGTTCCTTCTATCCCAGCGCAAACTATCCAATCGCCTTGACTAAATGAGCTATCAAAAAGCAGTAAAATCGAAGCAAAAAAGTTGGCTATAATATCCTTTGTTGCTAATGCTACGGCTAATCCGCCGATACCAAGGGAGGCGATAATGGTGCTGATATCAAAGCCAATTTTGCTTAAAATTACCAAAATTGTAATGAGAATAACGATGAAATATAGCACTTTGATTATGAGATTTATCACCTCTTTTCGGCCTGATTTTTGGGCGATTTTGGATAATAGCATTATGCCATATCCATCAAGGGCACCTATCACAAACCACGCTATAACCACGCTATAAGCGATATCGAAGTAGTTTTTTATCTCTATATTTATGGTGGAAGGATAATAGGCAATTATCAAAGATAAATTTAAAGCATAAATAATAAAAAATGTAAATACCGGTAGCCTGATAGCAGCTACAAACTGCTCTTTAAATTGATTTTGTGTATTTTGATAGCGTGATAAGATGGTGATAAATATCCTATAAAGCAAAAGTGAGGTTAGTCTTGGTATTAAGATAAAAAATATACAAACTAAGATTATAATCGCTATTTTGCCGATATTTATAGAATTTGAGTTGAGGTTTAGAGATGAGTTTATCTTGTCAATTACGCTTTGTAAATTTAGGCTAGTTAACACAAAATTACTATCAAATAGTTCAGAATTATCCTTTAAATAGTTGAGAATTTCGCTATAAGTTTGCCTTTTTAGCTCTAAGGCGTCTATATCATCTTTATAAATTTGAGTTTGGTCTTGGCTTAGGGCTTTTATCTCTTGGTAGTTTGAGATTTGAATTTGAGTTATAGCATCTATCAAGGCTTCATCTGGAGTTTGGTCGTAGTCTTTGAAGGCTATTGAAATTTGAGATAGAGTTAGGTAGTAAATTTTGTCTAAATTTATAGATGCTAAATTTATTTGAGTTTTGATATAGTGATTAGAGCTAGGCTTATATTTTGCAAGCTCTTTATTTAGTACTTTTATGTATGAGTTTATCTGTGTTTGATTGAAGTCACTACTGCTAGTTATGAGTGCTGGTAGGCTCTTGATAAGGCTATCTTTTTCTTTTTGTAGAATGGATATCTCATCATTAATGCTAGCATTTTGCTCTTTTATTATGGTTAATTGAGAATTTAGCGATATGATTTTATCACTTACGCTAATTAGCTCATTTGATAATAAGATATTACAAAATAGATTAAAAATCAGTAAAAATTTGAGAGTAAATTTCTTCATAGTTGATGCTCTTTTCTAATAATTTAAAGCTTTTTGTAGTGTCATCATAGTTGTATAATTCTCCTGTTTCTATAATGTAGTGCCAACCATATAGTTTTAGCTCTTTGGCTTTGAGTTTGTCTATCACGCCTGGGAAGGTCATGATATTTTGAAGTGAGTTAATGATATTTAGCCTTTCAGTTACCCAAGCTCTTTTGGCTGGTGTTATATTCTTGTCTTTTAAAACTTCAGTTTTGATATTTTCAATTATCATAAGCCACTTTTTGACAATTGGTGTATTGGCTAGCTTATCATCGCTTTGATATAGTGCCTCACAGCCACCGCAGTTGCTATGTCCGCAAACTATGATATTTTTAATCCCTAGAGTATGTATCGCATACTCAATAGCAGCCGTTGTAGCTAAAAATTCATCTACTAATCTATAATGCGGGACTATATTTGCGATATTTCGCACGACAAATAGCTCACCGGGCAAGGTATTGGTAATCAAATTTGGGACAACTCTAGAATCAGAACAACCGATAAATAGCGTGTGTGGCGCTTGTTTTTTGCTTAGATGTTCAAATAGCTCTTTGTGCTCTATGAAGTTTTCTTCCATGAATTTAACTGCGCCGTTTATTATATTGTGATGCAAATTTACTCCTATTATTCTATATTATTTGGCAATACCGGCCTAGCTAATAGATAGCCTTGTGCATAGTCTATGCCTAGATTTTTGACAATCTCTAAAATTTGTGGAGTAGAGACAAACTCAGCCACGGTTTCATATCCTTGACGCTTAGCAAAATCTACAATCGTCATTACCACGCTTTGAGCATTCTTATCAAATGGTAGTTTAGATATGATAGAACCATCTATTTTGATATAATCTATATTTAATTCAAGCATTCTATAGTAGTTAGAATACCCACTACCAAAGTCATCAAGACTAAGCCTACAGCCATAATTTTTAATCTCTTGAATAATTGGGTTTATAGCATCATAATCATCAACCCCTTCACTCTCTAAAATCTCAATGGTAAGATTTTGTGGATTAGAACAGCTATCTAGCTTTTGAATAAATAAATTTTTAACTGGTTCATTCATCATATCTACACTTGAGAGGTTGATAGAAAATCTCTTTTTATCCCCAAAACGTTCTAAAAGTTCAAAAGCACGATTGATAACTTGCTTGGTAAGTGCTAGATATAACGATGTTAGCTTGGCCACACTTAAAAACTCATTTGGATAGTGAATTTGATTTTGTTGATCTAAAATACGAATTAAAATCTCATATGAGCTAATTTTTGGTTTATTTTCTCTAATATCAAATATTCCTTGACACTCGACAATTACTCTATTTTCATTTAAGGCGTATTGAATTAGTCGTGTAATGGTGGCGTTTTTTTGATAGTTTTTCTCTATTGGGTTATCGTGATTATAAAAGCTAAAACTTAAATCTTTATCCTTAGCATCTTGAGCAGCTAAAATAGCTTGAGTTAGTCTATTTAAATTTGGCTTATCTTCATTTGAGCTAATACCAATGGTAATAGAAATATTTGGTAAAATCTCAAATCCGCCCTCAGTCTGAATGGTGATATTTTTGGATTTGAAATATTCTAAAAGATATTTTATATCTTTTTTGATATTATCGCCTTTATACCAGATACAAAACTCATCAAGTTGCATTCTATATGCCATAGCGTCGATTTTATAAGTGCTAATAGCTAGTTTGATAGAGTTGGCAATTGCTACAAATATTAAATCAATTAAATCTGAGCGGTAAAAAAATCTTAAATTTACAAAATCTGTAATCATTAGATAAATTAGTGTGCCATTTTGGTTGGCTTTGATAGCATCATTGAGTGAGGTTAAATTTCTTAATCCTGTGAGATTATCAATATTTGAACTCTCTTGTAGTTGAGCGTTTTTAAAGTTTAATTCCTTACTAGTTAATCTCTCTTTTGTGATATCACGTTTTAGGATTATAGCTCCACTAATATCGTTAAATTCATCTAACATTGGTATCGCAACTATATTTTCGTAGATAAGAATTCCATCTTTTGATTTGCTCACAAATTCGTTATATGTTTTAACATCTTTGCTTTGGCAAATTTCATCAAATATATCAGTTCCTTGCATATTCATATTTAATGCACTTAGCTCTTGATTTATAATATCTTCTGGGCTAAAACTGCTTGAATTTATAAATGAATTATTTACACTTGATATTCTTCCAAATTTGTCTAAGATTATTATTTGATTTGGGTTGCTATCAATAAGATAGGCAAGCTGCTTTAGCTTAGCTTTATTACTGCGATTTTGATTGCTTAAAATCCCATTTTTAGTCAAAGCTAAAAATGCTACAACTAGTAAAAATACTGAACATGTAATAAGCGCATATAAAGCAGAGTTAAAATGCTCTATTGAGTGGTTTAGGAGTTGGTCAATTTTGCTTTCAATTTTTAGTGCTTTGTTTTGGATTTTAAGGTTTGGAATAGTGATTAAGTTATCATTTACATGCTGAATTTTGATTAAAAATTCATAATCAAACTGCTCCCTTGGCTCGTTAATTAGCTTGGTTAGATACCTATCAAACTCATCTCTATTAAAATCAGATATAAATCTTGAGTTGATTAACAAAGCATAGGCTTGTGCCATTTGTTTAAAATCTATAGTATTTGGTAGTTCTTTGTTTAGCTCAAATAGACTTTTAGAGATATCTTGACGGATTATATAATAATTTCTAATGATATCATTTCTGGTTTTTAATCCGCTTTTTAATGTGTCTAAAAGTTCAACATGTTCAACATTATAAAATAGTTTTGTAATAATAAAATTTGAGCTGATTTTATCCATTAAAGTGTTGATTTCATTAATACTATTTTCGGTATTTTCAATTGTCGTATGGATATTTTGGAGGTCAATTTGCAGATACAATTCCTCATTTAAGCGCTTTAATTCAGCAAAATCATATAATCGCTCATCTGTTTTTAATAAAATTTGCCCAGTTGATACGATAAAATAAAGGCATACCAAGACAAAAAATATCAATACAATTCTTATAATATTAGTTTTTAAAATATTTGCTTTCAAAATATCATAACTTTCACGCAAGTGGCGATGCTCTCACTGATCTCATCGCCTTTTGCTAGGTTTATTATCTTGTTTTTTATCTCATCTTTTGTGTAGTTTTGGCCGCTCATCTCTAAATGCCAAGCCAAATTCTCTACCATATCATCTAAGCTTCTTGTGGCAGTTCTATTCTCATTTATAATTTTGGATTTGAGCTTGATATTTTTGGTTTTTAGAAACTCTTCAAGCCTAGCTATAGGTGCTGACATATCAGATCTATTGGAATTGCTTTTAAAAAGCTCTAACAAATTTGATTTTCTAGGTTTGAGCCAATTCATATATATATGCGTATTAGCAAGGTTATAAAATATCTCAAAATCATCATCGCTCCTAAGTGCGGGCGACATAGTCAAAAATGCTATATCAAATTTACGATTTTTGATATCGTGTATTTGGTTATTTGTGGTTTGTATGTTGGTTATATTGTGTTCTTTGGCGCTTAAGCTTAAAATCTCAAGCATAGAATCACTGATATCTAAGGCTAAAACGCTCTTGCTCATTTTGGCTAAATGTAAGCTATATACACCAGTTCCAGCACCTATATCAATTACGCTTTTATCAGCAAAGCTAACCCCGCACTCATCCAAAAAAGCGAAAAATTCCGCCTCAAATGGACGCATAATAGGGCTAAATTTAGGATATGTTTTGGACTTTTTATTCCAAATTTCACGCATATAACTACCTTAGGATTGTTTGCTAAATTTTATCAATTTTTGCTTTAAATAAATTTAAGTCAAATCAGATATAATTTTACACTTAATTTTATGGAGAAAATATGGTTAGATTTAGCTTGATTTTGGCATTTTTGGTTGGAGTGATTTGGGCTAGGCCGGTAGTGAGTGCAAGTATTTTGCCAACGGCGTTTTTTGTTGAACAAATTGGTGCTAGTAGTGTTGAGGTTAATACGATTGTTCAAGAATTTGCCGATCCACACTCGTTTGAGCCTCGAGCTAGCGATATGAAAAAGCTTGAAAATAGCGATCTTTTCTTTGCAGTTGGAATAGAATATGAGGATGTTTGGTTGCCTAAATTTAGCAAGACATTTCCAAATTTAAAAGTTATAAAAACTCAAGGCAAAACACCAAAATATGATAAAATCACTCATGATGATCACCAAGAACATGGCGATCATAAGCATGAAGAACATAAGCATGAATTTGATACTCATATTTGGCTTGACCCTATAATGGTAAAGGAACAATCTAAAATAATTGCTAATGCTTTAAGTCAAAAATATCCACAAAATAGCGAACTCTATAGCCAAAATTTGGATAAATTTAATCAAGAAATTGATAAATTAGATAGTTATATAAAAGATAGTTTAAAAGATTTAAAAAATAGAAAATTTATGGTTTTTCATCCATCTTGGGGATATTTTGCTAAGCGTTATAATCTAACTCAAATCGCTATAGAATCAGGTGGCAAAGAGCCAAAGCCTGCTGCCCTTGCAAAGCTTATTAAAATGGCAAAGAGTGAAAATATCAAGGTGATTTTCATCTCGCCTGAGTTTAGTCAAAAATCAGCTAAATTAATCGCAGAACAAACTGGCGCAAAGTTAATAGAAATCAATCATTTATCAAAAAATTGGCTTGAAAATATGTATACAATTGCTGATATTTTTAAAAGTTCGCTATGAATATTGAGATTACAAATTTAAGCTTTGGCTATGATGATGGTAATATTTTTAAAAATTTAAATTTTAGCTACCATAGTAGAGATTTTTTAGCAATTATTGGACCAAATGGCGGAGGCAAAAGTACACTTTTAAAGCTAATGCTTGGAATATTAGAGCCACAATCTGGTAAAATTAGTATAGATTCTAAGCCGCCAAAATTAGCAAAAGAACTAATTGGCTATGTTCCGCAGTATATTCCAGTTAATAAAACCTTTCCAATGAGTGTTTTAGAAGTTGTACTGATGGGAAGACTGCGTAGTGGGCTATTTAAGTTCTATTCAAAAGCAGATAAAAATATGGCTATGCAAGCTCTTAAGATGGTAGGTATGCAAGATTTTAGCACCAGGGGAATTGGCGCACTTAGTGGCGGTCAAAGACAAAGAGTTTATATTGCTAGGGCATTAGTAAGTGGGGCTAGGATCTTAATGCTAGATGAGCCAACGGCTAGTATCGATACGCAAGGCCAAGCTCAAATTTATTCTGTATTAAAAGAGATAAACCAATCAAATGTAGGAGTAATTGCCATAAGTCATGATATAAATATGGCTATGAATTTTGCTACTAAAGTCGCCTATGTAAATAGTGGTAGCGTAGTGCTTCATGATATTTCAAATTTGGATAATAGAGAGTTTATAAATCATCTTAGTAAGAGTCATACACATTTTTGCGATGTTGAACTAGCGCTTAATAGTTGTGGTTGTGCTTCACATAAGGAGTAGTAGTGGAGATTTTAAGCTTTAGCTTTATGCAAAATGCTTTAATTGCTGGGATTTTAGTTAGTATAGCGTGCGGTGTGATTGGTTCACTTATTGTGATAAATAAGATGACATTTATCGCTGGTGGTGTTGCACATGGGGCGTATGGCGGGATTGGAATAGCCTTTTTTTTAGGCGCATCTCCACTTCTTGGAGCGGCTGGGTTTGCAGTAGCAATTGGGCTACTTATCGCATTTATTAGTGGACAAAATCGTGATCGAATAGATAGCGTAATTGGTGCTATCTGGGCGTTTGGAATGGCTGTTGGGATTATTTTTGTTGATCTTAGCCCAGGATATAATGCTGATTTGATGAGCTATCTATTTGGTTCGATTTTAGCTGTAAGCACAGAAGATCTGATATTTATGGGTATTTTGGATGCTATTTTTATAGCTTTTGCTTTGCTTTTTTACACTCAAATTTGTGCTTTTTGCTTTGATAGTGAGTTTGCTAAGCTTCGTGGAGTAAATGTTAACTTTTTATACTATTTGATGAGTGCTCTTATTGCTCTTTGTGTAGTTAGCACTATTAGGGTTGTGGGGCTTATTTTGGTGATTGCTTTGCTTAGTATTCCACCATATATTGCTGAGAAATTTAGTCCAAATTTGGCCATAATGATGGTTTTATCTGCGATTTTATCAGCTATATTTATATTTTGTGGGTTGATACTTAGCTACTATTTTGATCTTACTAGCGGAGCAGCAATTATCGCAGTAGCTACTGTGGTATTTTTTGTAGTGGAGTTTTATAAAAGAGGGTGATTAAATCCTCTTCATCATTGTCTCTAGCCAAGCTTTATCGAGCCACTGAGTATTATTATCTGAACGGTATTCAAAATTGTTACTTACGGCACGACCTTTTTCTCCAAGCCTATTAATAGCAAAATTAGCCTGTTTATCATAAAATTTAATAGATGGCCCAATTACATAATGATCATCAAATTCCAAGCTGTGCATAGTATCATCAGCACTTATCATTATTTCATGAAGTTTTTCGCCTGGACGAATTCCAATTATTTTAATAGGTAAATTTGGCGCTAGAGTTGCAGCCAAATCAATAATTTTCATAGATGGAATCTTAGGGATAAATAGCTCACCACCTTGCATTCTAGCAAAGTTTTTAAGAACAAATTTAACCCCATCTTCAAGTGTAATCCAAAATCTAGTCATTCTCTCATCTGTGATTGGTAGTTCTTTTGCGCCATTTGCGATTAGGCGCTTAAATAGTGGAACTACCGAACCTCTTGAGCCTACAACATTACCATATCTGACGACACTAAACCTAGTTGGGCTTGTGCCTGCGATATTATTGGCTGCTATAAAGAGTTTATCACTTGCAAGTTTAGTAGCACCGTATAAATTTACAGGATTGCACGCTTTATCAGTACTTAGAGCAATTACCTTTTCTACTCTATTTTTTAAACTAGCATTAATTACATTTTGAGCGCCATGAATATTGGTTTTAATACACTCCATTGGATTATATTCTGCGATTGGTACATGCTTCATCGCAGCAGCATGGATGACAAAATCTACACCATTCATAGCAGTGTTTAGTCTATTTTCATCACGCACGTCACCGATAAAATATCGCATTGATGAGCTTGAAAACTCCTGTGCCATTTCATATTGTTTTAATTCATCTCGTGAGTAGATTATTATTTTGTTTGGTTTATAATTTTCTAGCAATATTTTGGTATATTTTTTACCAAAACTACCAGTTCCACCAGTTATCAAAATATTTTTATTGTTAAACACTGCTATCTCCTAATATTAATGCATCTTAGCTGGAATTACTTTTTTAACCGGAATTTGGTTTAGTTCATAAGTTTTGCCATTGCTAAAGGTTAAATTTAAATCTATATTGCTATTTTCATTGATTTGATTTTGAATACCTAAAAACATTATATGAAGTCCACCTGGTTTTAGTTCAACTGATGAATTAGCTGGGATTTTGATACTTGGAATTTGTATCATTTTTTTCATACCATTTTCTTCTATGTGAGTGTGAAGTTCAGTTACTTTACTTATATTACTATTAGCTGAAATTAATTCAACATCGCTATTGCTTGTATTTTGAATTTTCATAAATGCAGCGCTGTTTTTAGCATTTGGTGGAGTTGCTTTGGCATATGGGTCAACTAATAAAACTTCAGCTTGTAAAGTAAGCATAGTTATAGCTGCTAAAGAGAAATATTTGAACATTACAATATCCTTATATAAAAATTTAAATAGGCCAAATTATACAGGAATTTAAATTAATTTTCAACCGATTTTGATATAATTTTGGAATTTAAAAATTTATAAAATTCAAGGAAAAACAGAGTGAAAAAGCTTATTTTGCTACTAATTTCAGCTTGTATGATTGCTGGTGAATTAGAAGACTTATACCTTCAAGGTGGTATCACAGCAGTGCAAAAAAAGATAGAAAAAAATCTTCAAAATCCAGAATACTGGAATAATAATTTAAAAGATATGAACTTGACATACGGCTACTATAGTAATAGCGATAGACTTATTATTGCAGTGGATAAAACTGCAAAGCAAATTTCAATAAATAGATATGAAAATGGTAATATTAAGGTGTTAAAAAGCAATGAGATAATCACTGGATTAATGGGCGAAAAACTAGTCGAGGGTGATCTAAAAACACCTGTAGGTGCATATGAGATTACTCGTAGATTTACCCCGCCAACAACATATTATGGGCCAGTTGCCTTTAGTCTTTCATATCCAAATTTATACGATAAGATGCGTAGCAGAACCGGCAGCGGGATTTGGATTCATGGCTATCCGATGGAGGGCGATGTAAGAGAAAACGAAGTAGAAACTAGAGGTTGTGTGGCGATGAAAAATGATCTGTTAATAGCCTTTGAAGATGTCGTAAAAAATAATAAATCCATTGTAATAATTAGTGAAAAAGGCTATCCGCAAGCTTTAACTTCAGATATTGCAGTGATTTTTGCTGGACTTTTTGCGTGGAAAAATGCTTGGACGATAAGCGATTTGGATAGATATTTAAGCTTTTATAGTAGTGATTTTCGCCGTTTTGATGGAATGAAATTAAGCGAATTCTCGGCGATGAAAAAAAGAGTATTTAGTAAGAATGAAAGCAAGATAATTGAATTTAAAAACTTTACAATCGTACCATATCCTAGTACTGATAGTAAAAATATTTATCGTGTGAGCTTTGATGAGAGATATAGAGCTGATACATATAATTTTGATGGGCAAAAGGTGCTATATGTGGCTGTAGAAAATAATAAGATGAAAATATTAATAGAGGAGTAAAAAATGAGCGATGATAAAGAGTTAGTTAAAAAGCAAATAGAAGAGTTTTTAGCTGCAAGGGGTAGATTTTTTGAAGTTTTGGATGCGAGTGTGCCTAAAAAGGGCAATAGCACGGCTTTTGACTTTGATGCTTGTAATGAACCAAGTCTAAAAGCACTATATAAAGAGTTTTACGCATATGATTATGCAGTAAGAAAGATGTTGCCACATATTTATAAAAAATTTGATTTGAGCTTTAATGTCTGAGATCTTACTCTCTAAGAGTGCTTATGAGCATAATCTTACTCAAATTGCTAAAAAAGTAGGCTCTAAAAAACGAATAATTTCTGTATTAAAAGATAATGCTTATGGGCATGGGGCGCTTTTAATGGGGAAAATTGCAAAAGAGTTTGGTATAGAGATAACCTGCGTAAAAAGCGAGATAGAAGCTAGAGAACTAGCTGGATTATTTAAGAGTATTATAGTGCTTTCTCATCTGCCAACTGGAAATGAAAGTAGTGAGTTTATTTATGCTATTAATGATATTAGGGCTTTAGAGATTATTAGGCCTGGTACTCAAATTCATCTTGCTATTGATACTTTAATGCATAGAAATGGTATAGATGTAAGTCAGATTAAAAGTGCTATAGAGATTATTAAAAGACGAAATTTAGATCTAAAAGGTGCTTTTACTCACTTTAGAGCTAGCGATGAGCATGGGGCAGATTACTTCGTGCAAAAAGATAATTTTGAGCTAGCTAAAATTATGATAAGAGAGCTATTTAATAAAGAGCTTATATTTCATTCTCATAACTCCGCAGCAATAGAAAGAGCTAGCGATGTAGGCGATGAGTATGTTCGTGCTGGTATGGCACAATTTGGATATTCTGGATTTGATGAGAGCTTAGGATTAAAAAAAGTTTTAAAGCTATATGCAAATCGTGTAAGCTCTAGAGTATTAAAAGCTGGTCAAAGCGTGGGCTATGGTGGCGTATTTACGGCTAAATATGATATGAATATTGCTACATATGACCTTGGCTATGGCGATGGGTTGCTTCGTTATAATGGTAAAGGCGAGTTATATTTAGCCAATGGCGAGCCAATTTTAGGCAAGATGTCTATGGATAGCTTTAGCTCTATAGATATGGGTGAGAGAATCTGCGTATTTGATAATGCTGATATTTGGGCGGAGTTTTTTGATACTATTAATTATGATATTTTAGTTAAGCTTAGCCCTACGATTGCTAGAAGAGTAGTGGAGTGATTGTTTAAATTTTTAGATTTAGACTATTTAATTTTTTTAGACTAAGCAAATTTAGATTAACCAAAATTTGGTTAATAAATTTTTAGATTATTAAATTCAAATCAATTTTTTAGATTAAGTGATTTTTAGATTAATAAAATTCTATTATTTAAATTCAGATTTAGATGATTGAATTTCTTCGGTTATTTGATTTTTAATTTTGAACCACATAAATGGCTCAGCCGACGCATTGTCGGCTAGAGTTTATTATACATATCCTTGATCGATCATCGCATCAGCGACTTTTCTAAATCCTGCGATATTTGCTCCTAGAACAAGGTTGCCCGGTACGCCAAATTCAACAGAAGTTTCATAGCTAGCTTCAAAGATATTTGTCATAATGCGGTGAAGTTTGCTATCTACTTCATCGAAAGTCCATTTTTGCATACTTGCGTTTTGTGCCATTTCTAATCCACTAGTTGCCACGCCACCAGCATTTGCAGCCTTAGCAGGACCAAATAAGAAATCTTTTTTGCTAAGCATAAAATCAATAGCCTCAAGTGTGCTAGGCATATTTGCGCCTTCACAAACCAATCTACAACCATTATTATAAAGAGTTTTGATATCTTCTAAATTTAGCTCATTTTGTGTAGCACTTGGGAATGCAGCATCACATGGAACGCTCCAAATAGCATTTGTACCAGCTTTATACTCGCTAACAGGAGTGAATTTCGCACTAGGTTTAGCCGCTGCGTATTCGCTAAGGCCTTTTCTCTCAACCTCTTTAATGCGTTTTAATAGCTCTACATCGATACCTTCACTATCATAGATAAATCCAGTTGAATCACTAACTGTTATAGGAAGTGCGCCAAGTTGATATAGTTTTTGAGCTGTATATATAGCCACATTGCCAGCACCGCTTATTGAACATTTTTTGCCTTCTAGGCTGCTATTTTGTTTTTTAAGCATCTCTTGAGCGAAATATACTGAGCCATAACCAGTAGCTTCTACCCTTACTAAGCTACCACCCCAGTCTAGTCCTTTACCAGTCAAAGCACCATCAAAGCGATTTGTTAGTTTTTTATATTGACCAAACATATAGCCAATTTCACGACCACCAACGCCGATATCGCCAGCTGGGACATCTTTTACATCGCCGATTAATTTGTATAATTCATTCATGAAAGCTTGACAAAATCTCATAATCTCGCCATCGCTTTTGCCTTTTGGATCGAAATTTGCGCCGCCTTTACCGCCGCCCATATTAAGACCTGTGAGTGAGTTTTTAAAGATTTGCTCAAAGCCTAAAAATTTGATGATATCAAGGCATACTGATGGGTGAAATCTCAAACCACCTTTATATGGTCCAAGAGCAGAGTTAAATTCTACACGATATCCGAAGTGTGAGCAAGGTTCGTTTTTGTCATTCATATAAGTCACTCTAAACATCGTAGTTCTTTCAGGCATTACAATACGATCTATGATTTTGTGATCTAGATACTTTTTCTCTTTTTCTAAAAGTGGCTCTAAAGTATGTAAAACCTCTGTAGCGGCTTGTAAAAATGTTGTTTGACCTGGACTTGACTTTTTGATATTTTCAAGTGTTTGGTTGATATACTCATGTACTGACATTGTAACTCCTATTGTGAAAATGTTTGTAGTTGGATTATATTTAATTTTTCTTAAATTTAATCTGAATATAGAAAAATTTGGGATAATTTTTGGTTATATTGTTACAAATTTACCCACTTTATGGGTGAAAATTATGCTTTTTTGCTAGAGAGATAAATTTTTTTAAAGCTCTTTTTTCTTTGGTATTCACACTATAACTAATGTGCTCTAAATACCATAAAATCAGGCTTGGTGATATATTTCTACTTTTTGAATATTCATTGAGTATGTATTTTGGTATCTTTATTTTTTGCTTTAAGAATTGATTAATAATTTTTTTATACAAATTTTGATTTTTATTACAGCAAAATAGTCCAAAAACAAAAGGTAACCCCGTTTTTTGATACCAAATTTCACCCATATCATAAAATTTATCCCCACCATCTTTTATATATTGTCTTAATGCTTCATCTCCTATTATTATCTCTCCATTAAGCGATAAAATTTTACCAAGCATATTTGAACTCTTAGATGCGGGGTCTAGTTTTTTGGGGCTATTTTTACGCACCAAGACAGATTTTACCGCACCTTTGGCGCATATTCCTAAATTTAGTTTTGTGTATTTTGGATTTCTACTCTCTATGCTTGAGATGATGGCGGCATCGATTCGTCTTTTGCTTAGATCTTCGCATAACTTTGCTGGGGTGCCTTTTTTGAATTCAATAGATTTTTTAGTTTGATTGCTTAGTGGGTAGCGCTTTAAAAATACATGAAATGGAAGCAAATTTAGATAATCAATCTTACCAAATAGCATATTTAAACCCTTTATAGTGTGTTATCTTCAGCGTCTTTAAGGGCTGAGATTTGTAGCCTTTATGGCTTAAAATTTGGATTAAATATATGGATTATACCCCAAATTTGCTTAATTTTTGAGTGTTAGCGTAGGGAATTATATCTAAAATAAATCAAAATATATTAAGCTATTTTTCTTATAGCCGATTTATGGATTATATTTCAAATAAAAAGAGATTTTATGAAAAATTTGCTTTAGCAACTATTTTTTAGTTTCTGCTCTTTTTTCAGCAGATAATTTTATCTTTTATTTTAATAATGGCGAACTTAGAGTTGCCGATATTAAGGCATATTAATTAACTTTGGGCGATTAATTCGCCTAAAGCTCAACGCAAGAAAGGTTTAAAATGAATATTAGCTTGCTATCATCAAATACATTTCAAATTCAAATTAATCAAAAATTGCCAAAAATAGAGCTAAATTTCGCTCAAACAGAGCAAATAAAACAAGATGAAAACACTGATAGATTTGGTAGAAAAATAGAGTATTATGATTATTATGCAGGATCTTACGGAGACATAAATATAGTCCAAAAATATGGAACAAAAACACAAACCAAAGAAGAAGCGTTGGATGAATTTATCGCTAGACAAACAAAGAGTATTTTAGGTGGTGCTTTTTATAATTCAACATTTGGTGCGTCAGATATAAGAGGTATATCAGAAGTAAGAGAACATACTATTACCATAGAGGATTTTGAGTATCCAACATTTGATAGTGGATATTTTTTTCATAATAATTATTATCAATATGGCAAAATCCCGCAAGAGTACTACCTAAACTCCTACGCAAACTCAAATTTAATTGATACTAAATTTGGTAAAGCGGAGCTATTTTTGGATTTAGCTGGGGATAATGATAGATTAGGAGTTGGAAGCTTTAGCTCAAATTCGCAGCTTTTTAGATTTGATAGTGATGGAAATGGATTTGTAGATAAAAATGACACCTACTTTGATAAATTAAAAATAAGAGCTTATGATAAAGATGGAAATGAGATTATCAAAAAACTTAGCGAAGTAGTTGATAGTATAAATTTAAAAGATTTCATAGATAGCAAGAGCAATGCCTTGAAAAAACTTGAAGCTCAAAAAGATAATTATGGAACAATAGAAGCTTATGAAAACTCATTACAATCGCTAAAAGATTATAATCCATACTCTATTTTTAAGCCTGAAGTAAGATATGAAAGTATGAATGAGAATGATATAAAAGAGCTCTCAAAACTAGCTGATGAAGATGGTTGGATAGATATAAATTCAAATTTGGGAGCTTTTAATGGATTGCTTGGGATTGCTTATGCTAAGCAAGGAGTTGATGGGAGTTATAGATTAGAAGAGTTATCGAGTTATCCGCATACTACAAATTTTGGCTTTAATAATGTATTTGATACAACAACCAAAGAGTACTATTGGCGAGATAGCGATAAAAACTCTTATCAAAATCAACAATACACGAGATTTATGAATTTATACAATGATTATATGAGCGAGCTTAAAAATAGAGATGATTATATAAATGAATTTGATGATGAAACAAAGGCAAAGTATCAAAATGTAAAATCTAGCGTTATGCTGTCTATAGAGCGTGAATTTAGCTCTGCGACCGGACTTAACTTCACCTTAGAAAATCTACAAAAAGTTAAAGATAGCTTTGAAAAAGATAGAGCAAATACCGCAAATATGCTTAAAGACACAGACACATTAACAGCTATAAGAATTAATAAAAATGGCACATTTACCCTTAAATTTAACAGCGGAAGGGAGATAATCGTAAATGAGCTTTATAAAGATAGCGGTAAGGCTTTTGACGTAGAGCTAAATTTAAATGCTAAATTCGCCACTCAAATAGAGCTAAATCAAGATATAGATTTGGTGGTGAGCGCAGCTAAAATCCAAGATAAAATCACAGGGCAAATCGAGATAAAATCCCTAAAAGATCTAGGTGTGGAGATAATCAAAAAGTTATCAAATAACAAATTCACACTCCAAACAAAAGATGGTAAAACCATAATCATAGATCAAATTTATACTAGATTGATGCCAAATAATCAAAATGATATAAATTTAATAGACGATAAGGATAAATTTTACCCAAAACCGCTTAGAATTTGGGTTTAAAATAGCTTTAGTATCTGTTTATTATAAAAAAGTATTATTATAAAGATATAAAAGGAAAAATACTCAAAAAGTATATTTTTGCTCTTGCTTTGGCTCTACCTTTGTTTGCTCAAGAGAGATTAATCCATGTTTATAAGTCGCCATCATGTGGTTGTTGTGGGCTTTGGGAAAGTTATATGGAGAAAAATGGTTATAAGATCAGCTCTCATGCTAGTGAGGACTTTATAAAAATTAAAGAAAAATTAAATATCAAAGATGAGTATCAAAGTTGTCACACAGGGGTTATCGATGGTTACGCTATTGAGGGGCATGTGCCTAGTAGCGCTGTGGATTGGCTATTAGAAAATAAGCCTAATGGCGTGATAGGAATTTCAGCCCCTGGTATGCCTATGGGAAGCCCTGGAATGGAGCAAGGAATAGAGGAGAAATATCCTGTAATTTTGATGAAAAAGGATGGCTCAAGTGAGATTTTTGGATATTATAAGGGGGATAAAAAGATTTAATTTATTATGAAATTTAAATTTAGTATTAAATAAATTTGAATTAAGAAAAAATTTATATAAAATATTGATGAAATTTAATTTTGATAGTGATAACCGCATGAGTATAAGCAGTTATCACTAAATTTATAAGTTAAAATAAATTTTTTAGCCTTTGTATATAAGCACTCTCATCAAACTCTTTTACCAATGCCACTCCATCTTCTACAGCTGCTTTTGCTACAGCTGGAGCTACTACTAAAAGAACTCTTGGGTCAAATGGTTTTGGGATTATATAATCTTTACCAAATTTAATCTCATCTACGCCATAAGCTTTGCAAACCTCGCTAGGGACGCTCTCTTTGGCTAATTTTGCTAGAGCTTGTGCGGCGGCTATTTTCATATTTTCGGTGATTTTTGTCGCTCTTACATCGAGCGCACCACGAAATATAAATGGAAATCCTAAGACATTATTTACCTGATTTGGATAGTCGCTTCTGCCTGTACCGATGATGATATCATCTCTAATCGCATGAGCTTCTTCTGGTCTGATCTCTGGCTCTGGATTGGCTAGAGCGAAGATTATAGGATTATTTGCCATGCTTTTTACCATATCAGGCGTTAGAAGTTTGGCTTTAGAAAGGCCTAAAAACATATCAGCACCCCTTAAAGCATCGCCCAAAGTTCTATCATCTGTGTCTATGGCAAATTCCATTTTTTGCTCGGTCAAATCATCTCTTTTTGAGTGGATAACGCCCTTGCTATCGCACATAATTATATTTTTAACCCCGACACTTTGATACATTTTCGCACATGCTATTCCGGCTGCTCCGCTACCGCTTACTACAACTTTAATTTTACTAATATCCTTGCCATTTATCTCTAAAGCGTTTAATAATCCCGCCGTTGTGATAATGGCTGTGCCGTGCTGATCATCGTGCATTACAGGGATATTTACACTTTCTTGAAGTTTTTTCTCTATGTAAAAGCATTTTGGAGCGGCGATATCTTCTAGGTTTATACCACCAAAAGTTGGGGCTAGAGCTTTACAAATTTCAACTATCTTATCTGGGTCTTTCTCATCAAGTTCGATATCAAAGGCATCTACATTGGCAAATTTTTTAAATAAAACAGATTTGCCCTCCATAACAGGTTTTCCAGCGATAGCACCGATATCACCAAGGCCTAAAACCGCCGTGCTATCTGTGATTACGGCTACTAGATTGCCTTTGTTTGTGTATTTGTAGGCTAATTCGTTGTTTGCACTTATCTCCATACAAGGTTCAGCAACTCCTGGGCTATATGCTAGACTTAAATCTTCAGCACTCACACAAGGTTTTTTGACATTGATTTCTATCTTGCCATCTATGTGATAATCAAGAGCTTTTTGTTTTAAACTCATATTCTTTCCTTAAATTTAACTTTAAATTTTAAAATAATATAGAATTATAACTTAAATTTATTTCATTATAGGTAAATATTTAAATAATAGATAAAATTTATTATTTATGTGTTACTTTTTGTAAATTAAATGGTAAATTTAAGCTATACTTAATAAAATAAAAGCCAGAGCCTTAAGCTCTAGCTAAGTTTTATAAAGATTTTAGGAAGTTTTGGATTCTTGATTTTAACTCATCAAGACCGATAAATTCTATAACTTCAAAGATACTAGGACTTACCGCACTACCTGTAATTGCTATTCTAATTGGTTGGGCTAGATCTTTTAGCTTTTTGCCTTTTTGAGTTAGAAATTTATTTGTCATCTCCTCAACTGCCTTAGCATCCATATTGGCATTACCAAGAGAGTTGGCAAATTCGCTTAAAAGTAGCTTATTATCATCATTTATAAATTTTTTCACAGCATTTTGGTCATAATTTGTTGGTTGATTGATGATAGCAAGAGCCGAAGCTTTTAGTTCTAAGAGAGTTTTTGAACGCTCTCTTAATAGATCTAGTAGCATTTGGCCTTTATTTATTGCCCTAAAATCTAATCCAAAATATAGCATATCATCAGCTAATCTTTCAAATGGTAAAGTTTTTATGTAGTGAGCATTTAGCCATTCTAGTTTTGATGGATTATATGTAGAGGCTGATTTGCTAAGATTATATGGATCAAATAGCTCTAACATTTGATGCATACTAAATATCTCATCATCTCCATGGCTCCAGCCAAGACGCACTAAGAAATTTAGCAATGCCTCAGGTAGATAGCCCATATTTTTATACTCCATTACATCTGTTGCGCCGTGTCTTTTGCTAAGTTTTGCTCCATCGCTTCCATTGATCATAGCTACATGAAAAAACTCTGGAATTTTAAATCCAAGTGCTTCATATAGTATAATCTGTTTTGGCGTGTTGCTTAGGTGATCATCGCCTCTAATGATATGTGTAACTCCCATCAATGCATCATCTATCACAACACAAAAATTATATGTAGGCGACCCATCACTTCTAGCGATAATAAAATCATCTAAGATATCCTCGCAGTTAAATTTAATATACCCTTTTACTCCATCGGTAAATTCAATTACTCCATCAAGTGGAGCTTTTATACGAATTACAGGCTCAATGCCTTGTGGTGGTGTGCCATTAAAATCTCTATATCTGCCATCATATTTTGGTCTTTGCTTATTGGCTTCAGCCTCGGCTCTCATCTGCGCTAGCTCTTCTTGAGTAGTGTAGCACTTGTAGGCTTTGCCATCTTTTAGTAGTTGATCAATATATTTTTTATAAATATCAAATCTTTTTGATTGATACTCTACTTCACCATCATAATCCAACCCACACCAATTAAAGGCTTCTCTAATAGCAATTGTAGCCTCTTGTGAGTTTCTTTTAAGATCGGTATCTTCTATTCGAAGTAGAAATTTACCGCCATTTTTGCGAGCATAAAGATAGCTATATAGTGCAGTTCTAAGCCCACCAATGTGTAAAAATCCAGTTGGAGATGGAGCAAATCTTGTAGTTAGCATTACAATTATCCTATTATTTATTTAAATTTGGATATAATTTTAGCTCAAATTTGCTTTAATAAAGGTTTTATATGATAAAAAATTTAATTTTTACAGCACTATTTTTGGCTATTTGTGCCGATGCTAGATTTGTAGGTGGTTTAGTTGCGACTGTAGATAATGAACCGATTACGACTTATGAGCTAAACACTACGATGACTAAGATGAATCTAAACAAAGAGGCTGCACTAAATCTACTAATAAAAGATAAACTTGAGCTTGCTCAAATAAAAAAGCTAAATATAACTGCAAGTCAATTAGAAATAGAACAAAAGATCGCTCAGTTAGCCAGTGCAAATAAAATGAGCGTTGAAACATTTAAATCAGTTATAAAATCTCGTGGTACAAGTGAAACACAAATGCGTGAAAATATGGAAATATCGATTAAAAAAGAGAAGCTTTATGCTGGAATTTTAAATACTCCAAACCAAAATATCACTCCACAAAATGCTAAAAGATTTTATGAAAATAATCCTGGAATGTTTTTGCAATTTGATAAGGTTAGCCTAATTCGTTATACTTCAAATGATCCACAGGCCTTAAATTTGCAAGCTAAAGATTATAAAGCAAAAATAAACGGAGTGCAAAAAGAGAATTTAAGTCTAAGTTCATCTGAGATTGCTCCTGGGTTAGTTTATATCTTTAATACTACCCCAAATGGTGAATTTACACCAATTTTAGAAGGACCAATGGGGTTAGAAAGATTTTATATAGTAGCTAAAAGTGGCTCAGTTTTACCGCCATTTGAAGTAGTAGAACAAGCTGTAGTAAATGCAATGGTAGAACAAGAAAGAGAGATTGCTATAATGGATTATTTTAATAAATTAAAGGTAAAAGCAAATATAAAATATATAAAATAATCTAAATTTGACTCTTTATTACATTTATTTTAGAGCTATTTTGAAGCTTTGCATCATCTTTGAAAATAGCTCTAACCTTATCCATACCGATATAAAATTCCTTCATCAAGCTAAGCCATAAATATCTACCAAATTGAGTTGATTCTATATGGTTGTTTTGAATTTTTATCGCACCAACAAGCCTTAAGAGATTGAGTTCTAAATTTAGAGTTTTATATAGATTTATATTGTTTGTTTGATTAAATTTATCAATATCTATAAATCCACTAAAAATTTCGGTCAAAAATAGATATTTTACCCGCTCTTTTGAGCTAAATTTGCAATTTGCAATTACTGAACTTTGTTGGTTTTGAATTTTTTCATTATATTTATTTAGATTAAACGCATTGATAAAAAGCTCCCCACCAAGAAAACTAAATCCACCACTTCCAATTCCTAAATACTCATGTTTTGAGCTTACATATTCATCATTTAGGCTAGATTTTTCTTTGGCGTATGACCAGGCGTTATTTTTATGATAATCTTTGAAATTCTCCTCTATAATAGAGTAAAACTCATACTCGTTATCTTTGTAACTATTGCCTAAAGTAGAAGCAATTTTATCTTTGGTTAAATTTGATTTCATCAACGGATAAAATGTAATTTGCTGCGCTTCAATACTTTTGGCTAGATTTATATCATTTAGTAGCATATCTTTGGTTTGATTTGGGAAGTTAAAGATTAGGTCTATACTTGTAACCGGTAAGATATTAATTGCATTTTTTAGTTTATTTACTAAATCAACACTTGAGCCAAATTTCTCATATCTGCCAACACGCTTTAAAATATCATCATTAAAGCTTTGCACACCAATACTTAACCGACTAATTAATCCTTTAAAGCGTTTAAGATTTGCAGGTTTTATATGGCTTGGGTCGCTCTCGCATGATATCTCATCTATATTAAAAAGCTTTTTGGCTAGCTCTAAGGTTTTTATCAGCTCATCTTCATTTATAAGAGTTGTGCCACCGCCAACATACATTGAGTTAAATTTATATCCTAATGCATGGATTTGCTCCATTTCTTGGCGAAGATTTTTAAAATACTTTTTAGCAAGGTTTTCATCATAGGCATATTTATGAAATGAACAATATGGACAAAATGTATGACAAAATGGTATATGCGCATATAGCATATAATTTATATTTGGATCTGGAAGTTTGGTTTTACTATTTTGTAATATATCTAAATTTAGTTGAGTTTTTAAAGATCTATTTAACGAATATTTTGCATATTTGAGTGCTAAATTTTGGACTATGGAGAGAGGTTTCATCTGCTATAACTCTTTAAAATTGATTTAAATCGCAAATTATAGCAGATATTTTAAATTAAATATTAAATTTAACTTTATTTTAATTTTATAAGCTCAGATATTGCCTCTACTAGTTCTTCTTGGCTATTTATGTGTTCAATATTGATAAGGTATTTACCATTTACTATAAATCCAGGAGTACCGCTAATTTTAGCTACCTCTAAAGCTTGGTTAGTTAATTTAGCATACTCTTTACCCTCATTTGAATCTGCGTAATCTAAGATAGATTGTATGCTAGCATTTTTCACCCCATTTGCTTTTAAAATGCTTACAGCTCTTTGATAAAATTCTTCGCCGTTTTTATATGTTTTTTTATTTACAAAAGCATCTTCAAAAAAGCCTTTTAATACTTGATGAAAATTCGATTTTGCACTTAGACTATTTATTCCATTTTTCTCATCTATGCTCTTAGCATAGCCTAAAACCTCGCTCATTAAAAAGCCAAATTCGCCCATTTGACGCACTTGCCACTCATCATATTTTAGATTTGGCAGGATTTCAGATATAAACTTTAGTGTTCCAGCCCTAAAGTGATTATAGCAGTGAATACATCCATAGCTAAAGATCTCTATAACGCTATTTTGAGCATCTTTAAACTGCGCATTAGATGGTAGTTTGATGTACTCTTTGCCTTCAGTGATAGCATTTGCCCCTACTGCTAGTAAAAGTAAAAATGCTGTGATAAATTTTTTAAATTTCATTTTAACCTCTTTATTTTAGATTTTTAAAGCTTAGTGGTAGTTCTAAATTTAAACCTTTTACTAGCTTTATTGTATTTTGAAGCTCATCAATTGACTTGCTTACTACTCTTACTTCATCGCCTCTAATTGATGTATTTACCTTGATTTTAGCCTCTTTTATCGCTTTTGTAATTTTTTTAGCATTATCGCTATCAAGGGTATCATTTAGTTTTAGTATGCATTTTGTATTACCGCCACTTGCATTTTCTCTGCTTTTTTCACTAAGTGCAACTGGTGGTATTTCTCGTTTGATTAATTTGCTTATTACTATATCTTTTAGCGCATCTATTTTAGAGTCGCTAGAGCTTAAAAGAGTAATGGTTTTATCTTTTTCATTTAGTTCAATTTCAGCCTTTAACCCTTTAAAATCAAACCTATTTGCAACCTCTTTTTTAGCTACTTCTAGAGCGTTTTTGACCTCCATCATATCGACATTTGCACTTATATCAAAGCTATGTTCATCAGCCATTTTTACCCCTTTATGAAATCTTCTATATTTTTAGCACTTAGCTCAATTAGTTTTTTTCTAGCCTCTACACTCGCCCACGCAATATGTGGAGTAATCATTAATCTATCTTTATTTTTTACTTTTAATAAAGGATGATCGGCTCTAATTGGCTCTTTTTCAAGCACATCAGTAACAAAATAAATTTCACGCTCATCTATAATTTGGGCGATTTTTTCTTCATCTATTATACCGCCACGACCGCTATTTACAAGCATTGCGCCATCTTTTAGCTGGTTTAGGGCATTAGCATCAAATAGATTTTTTGTATTTTCATTTAATGGAGCGTGAATGCTTATTATATCGCACTGTAAAGCCTCTTTAAAGCTTACTCTTTTAAATTTGCTATTTGAGTTGTTTCCACTTGTTGAATAGTAGCAAACATCGCAACCAAAAGCTTGAGCGATTTTAGCTATTTCAAGACCGATTGTGCCAAGACCAACTACGCAAAATCTTTTACCGCTAAGTTCGAAAATTGGTCTATCTAAATTTACAAATATTGGACTTTTTGCCCAACCATCGCTATTTTTGCCATAGTTTTCATAGTAGCTTGTACTATTTCTAATGGCTAAGATATTGGCAAAAGTTTGTTGAGCTACGCTATTTGTAGAGTAGCCAGCTACATTTTTAACTGGAATATTAGCCTCTTTTGCAGCTTCTAAATCGATATTATTTACCCCTGTTGCGGTTACGCAGATTAATTTTAAATTTGTTTGAGCAATAACATCTTTTGTAATTAATACTTTATTTGTTAATACTATATCTGCATTTTGAAGTCTTTGAACTGTTTGATTAGCCTCAGTCATATTATAGCTAACAAACTCACCAAATTTGCCAAATACAGCATCTAAATCTACATCATTACCTAATGTATCAGCATCTAGACATACTATTTTCATATTTTTCCTTTTATAAGTAATGGCTTTAATATTAACATTTTTTTATTAATTTTGAGCGCTAAATTTGCAAATATTTACAAATTTTGCCGATCTATTTGGTAGAATATATAAAAATAAAAGGTAAAATCATGGCAATAGGTCCAGTAGCAAGTATGGTATATGTAAATCAAAATGCTCCAGTTGCAGCATCAGTGCAAAGCGATTTTCAATCTAAGTTAGATATGCAAATGGCAATGAATGCTGCAGCGTCAACTGAAAAGAAAAAAGAGATCGAAGAAACTCGCCCAACTGAGGAGAGCTACAGAATTGATCCAGAAAATGAGCATGAAAAACAGACGCAAAAAGAGGATTTAAATGGGCAAAATCACAAGCCAAAGCACAATGATAAAGAAAGCGATGAATTTGAGCTTGATGAGAGTAATGATGGCGAATTTGATGAAATGGATGGGATTGAGTTTAAAAGATTAGATATAGTGGTATAATATGAGATATATATTTTTAGCGCTTTTTTGTATAGCATTACAAGCTGGAGATATTAGCAAAATAGACATTGTAGTAGCTAAGCGTGGAATGCTTGGGGTATATATTTATGGAGCTGGCACAAGTAATGTTATAGTAAGTTTTGATGGAGAGAGGATAGAGAGCTGTCGCATTGATGGAGTTAGCAGTTTGCTAGATAGAGTAGTAAGGCAGTGGGCTTTGCAATGTAAGCTACCAAATAGGGCTGGAAAGGTTGAGATAAAATATTTTGATACATATAATAAGCGTCAAACAGTAGCCAAATTCATCAACTAAATTTGGTTAAATTTTAGCTAAATTTGGGTAAAATCACAGCTTTTAAGGATTGTTTATGAAAAAGAGAATTTTTGTTGGGGTCGCTTTGTTTGCGGCGTTTTTGGCAGTTGTGGTGCTAGATATTTTTTGGCTAAATTTTGCTATTTTTGGCGTACTTTTAGCTATTGCTGTGCTAGAGAGTCTAAAGCTTTATGGACTTAAGGAAAAGTCGCTTGCAGTGATTGCAGTGGCGTTTTTTACACTACTACCTTTTATTGGTGGAATTCAAGATATTTTTAAGATAATACTTCTAAATTTGATTGTAGTAGCTAGTGTTTTAGCATATACCAAAAATGAGAATTTAAAGATAATTTTGCCATTCATATATCCAACTGCACCAATGTTTATGCTTTTTGCAATTTATCAAAGTTATGGAATTGAGGCACTATTTTGGCTTATTTTTAGCGTGGTGGCTAGTGATAGTGGGGCCTATTTTATAGGAAAATTTTTTGGCAAAAGAAATTTTAGTGCTTCAAGCCCAAATAAGACTCTTGAAGGTGTTGTAGGCGGATTTGTGATTGGGTCTGTATTTGGTGTGGCTGCTGGGTTATTTTTGATGGATATAGACTTTTTAATTGTTATTTTATGTTCAGTTAGTGTGGTAATTTTTGGGATATTTGGAGATCTATTTGAGAGTTATTTAAAGCGTTTAGCTGGCGTTAAAGATAGTGGTGTAATACTAGGTGAACAGGGTGGATTATTAGATAGAATGGATGGATATCTATTTGGCGTCTTGGCGATGTATATGGTGCTTGTATGATAATTCTTGGTAGCAGTGGAAGTATCGGTCTAAATGCATTAAATTTAGCCAAAGAGTATAACTTAAAAGTCGATGCTTTAGCATGTAAAAGTAGCCTTAAAGTATTAAATGCACAAATAGAGGAATTTTCTCCAAAATTAGTATATATAGATGATGATAGCTTAAAACCTTTGGTAAATCACAAATTTGTTTTTAGCAAAAAAGATGGAATAGAGAAATTTTTAATAGCATGTGATGAGCAAAGTCATGGCTCAAAACTTATAAATGCTTTTGTAGGATTTGATGGATTAGTGCCTAGTGTGATGGCTTTAAAGTTGGGATTTGATCTGGCTTTGGCAAATAAAGAGAGTCTTGTAGCTGGTGGGCAATTCTTAGATTGTTCAAAGATTACGCCAATTGATAGTGAGCATTTTGGACTGAAATTTTTGCTAAAAGATCGCCCAGAGCTACATAGATTGATTATTACAGCAAGTGGCGGTGCCTTTTATGGGCGTGATATTTCTAGTTTAAAAGATGCTAGTGTAGAAGATGCATTAAAACATCCTAATTGGAATATGGGGGCAAAGATTACTATTGATAGCGCTACAATGGTAAATAAGCTATTTGAGATTATTGAAGCGTTTTGGCTATATGGATGCCAAAATATAGAAGCATATATAGAAAGAAAGTCTTTAATTCACGCACTTATCGAATTTAAAGATGGCTCTACAACTGCGCATATATCAAAGCCAGATATGAGATTAGCTATTGCTCATGCCATAGGTCTTAATAATCAAAGAATTATTGAAAATTTAGATATTGCAAAATTACAAAATATAACTCTTGAGCCAATTGATTTAGAGCGATATAGAGCTTTTAGTTTAAAAGATAATCTCTTGCAAAATCCACAAATTGGTGCAATTATAAATGCTGCAAATGATGAAATAGTAGCAGGATTTTTAAGTAAGAAGGTTAAATTTAACTCCATTAGTAGTGCGATTTTTGATGCTTTGGATAGATTTTCTTGTTTTAAACTAGATAGCTTAGAGTCTGTAATCGAGATAAATCAAAAAGTAAGAGAGTATGTAAAACATAGATATATTAGTTAAATTTTATCAATTTTTAACAAAAAATTATTAAAATATGAGAAATTAAAGGAATTATATTGCGTAAAATTATTGCATTTTTAACTATTTTTATATTTGCTAGTTATGCTTATGGCGAGTTTTCTTTAATAAAACTTGGCATTGATAATAACAATACTGTACTTGTAACTGGCGGAATTCAAGGCGATGAACCAGGTGGATTTATGTCTGCTAATTTATTAGCTCGTGGATATGAGATTACATCAGGATCGCTATATGTAGTGCCAAATTTAAATATGCCAAGCATTATTAAAAAATCTCGTGGCATAAATGGAGATATGAATCGCAAATTTGATACACTTTCAGATAAAGACCCTGAAAAAGATATAGTAGAACAGATTAAATCTTTGGTTTTACAACCTAATATTACTATGCTTATAAATTTGCACGATGGAAGTGGTTTTTATCGTCCAAAATATATAAATAAAATGATGAATTCAAATCGCTGGGGAAATATTGCTATTATTGACCAAGCAACTCTGCCAAATGCTATATATGGCGATTTAGAAGCTACTGCAAATAAGGTAGTAAAAGAGTTAAATAAGCACCTTTTAGATCCAAAGCATAAATACCATTTACGCAACACGCATACAGCCAAAGGTGATAAAGAGATGTTAAAGAGCCTTTCATATTTTGCGATAAAAAATGGTAAGGCAGCATATGCAAATGAAGCGAGTAAAACCTTGCCGGTGCATGAGAGAGTTTATTATCACTTAATTGCAGTGGAAGAGTATTTAAAGCTAGCTGGGATCGAATTTAAGCGTAAATTTGAGCTAACACCGCAAGGCGTTAAAAAGGCGCTTGATGAGGATTTATCTGTTTTAGTGTGCGGAAAGTTTATGTTTTATTCGCCAAAATCTCGCTTAGGTTATATTCCGCTTTCAAATGATGGCGAGCTAGAGTTTGATTGTGATAATGCTTTAGTTGCTCTTACTAAAAATAAAGATGAATATAATATCCATTATGGCAATAAGATTGTAACAAGATTTACGCCGCAGTTTTTTGAGTATTCAAATTTGATTAATGAAATTGAAATTCGCATAGATGAAGGAGAGCCTAAATTTGTAATTTTAGGACAAAAAATCAGTGCTAAAAATAGCTTTGAGATAATCAAAAGAGATGGGGTGAGAACCAATATAATAGGCTATGGCACAACCCCAGTAGATGAAAGCGGTATAAAAATTAGTAAAGATATGATAAAATCACGCTTTTCTATGGATAAAGATGAGTCAATTTATAGGGTTGAATTTTATGAAGAGACAGACTCAAAAGATAAATTTATTGGTATGATTTTGGTGGAGTTTGTAAAGTGATTTTAGGGATTGAGAGTAGTTGTGATGATAGTTCAGTAGCACTTTTGGGTTTAGATTTAGAGCTAAAATATCATAAAAAAATTAGCCAAGAATTAGAACATAGCAAATATGGCGGTGTTGTGCCTGAGCTAGCTGCAAGACTTCATACTGCAGCATTACCAAATTTGATTAAAGAGATTCAGCCATATTTTAAGGATATTAAAGCAATTGCAGTAACAAATCAACCCGGTCTTAGTGTAAGTCTTGTTGGTGGAGTAAGTGTAGCAAAAGCACTTGCTATTGGATTAAATTTACCATTAATTGAGGTAAACCACCTAGTAGGACATATTTTTTCGCTATTTTTAGAAGAATCTGAACAGCTGCCTCTTGGTGTTTTATTAGTTAGTGGCGGTCATACTATGATTTTATATGTTGAGGAAAATGGAGATATTACCACACTAGCTTCGACTAGCGATGATAGCTTTGGCGAGAGTTTTGATAAGGTTGCTAAAATGATGGGACTAGGTTATCCTGGCGGAGTGGCAATTGAGAATTTAGCTAAACAATCAAATAGTCATAGATATAAATTTACTATTCCATTAAAGGGTGATAAAAGATTAGAATATAGCTTTTCAGGGCTTAAAAATCAAGTTAGATTAGAAATAGAAAAGAGTGTAGCAAATAACAGCCAAGATATTGATTTTGCCGATATCGCAGCTGGATTTGAAAGGGCTGCATGTGAACATATTATAGATAAGCTTAATAGGATTTGTATAGAATATAAATTTAAAAATCTAGGCGTAGTAGGCGGAGCAAGCGCAAATATATATCTACGCAGTATGCTTCTTAAGTTGTGTGATAAATTTGATATAAATTTACTAGTAGCACCAATGGAATTTTGTAGTGATAATGCTGCTATGATAGCAAGAGCTGGATTGGCAAAATTTAAAAAAAATAAATTTACCCAATCAAAAGAGCTAAAAATTAGCCCTCGTTCAAGCTTAAGCTCAATTTACTTGTGATATAATAAGCATATGAGATGTGTAATTTTTTTCCTGTTTTTTTGTGTTAGTTTGCATGCTTTTACATTAAGTATAAATGCTGGTAAGTATCATAGTGATTCATACTATATAATTCATCTTCAAGATGATAAGGAGATAATTTGCGAAGAACGCAATAATGAAGAGAATAAAGTATATAGTTGTAAGGTTTTTGCTAAATTTGAAAAGAATTTAAAAAATCAAGATCTACCATTTGCTAGAATTAGTTTCCATCCTGTAAGCGATGGATTTACAGTGGTTATTCAGCCCAAAATGTCCTCTAGAATCTTTAATGCAAGTAATAAACTATTTGATTCGCATAATGCTAAAGCTGATAAAGATAGCCATTCAAAACATTTTACTATTAATATAAATAAACACCTTAATGAATTAGATACTAGCTATATTAATGGGATAAATTTTCCTATAAAATATCCAAATTTAATACATCCAAGCGTAGGTGCTTTAGATTTAAATAAAGAACCAATTACATATAACGAAAATGGCGATATGGGCATATATCTCTCGATTAAAAAGAGCTATGAGCGTAAAGGTTATAGAGAGGTTATTTTTGAGAGTCAAAAAGCGATGAATATGCACCCAGATAGTATATTCTTAGGAGAGTTTTTGCTATATCAAATTCGTGCTATGGATAAGCTAGTAATCCAAGAAGCAGAGTACCAATCTACTCAAAAAATTAATCAAACTATTATAGATTCAGCCAAATTATGGATGAGATTTAATGGTTCTGATAGAAATTATCCTGAGGTTTTATACATCAATATGATGGCACATTTAAATAGCGATTTGCGTGAAGATGCAGAGTATATACTAGATATGTTAATGACTGAATATAGTGAAGATCAATGGACCAAGCGAGCAATTATGGGTTATGCTGACTATTTAGTAGCCCAAGGCAAACTAGGCGATGGAATGAGATTTTATGAAGATGTTTTATATAGCTCAAATGATCCAGATATTGCTAGTGAAGCCTCGCTAAAGCTAGTTAAAATTTATCTTTCGCAGCAAAGATTTACTGAAGCAGCGCATTATATCGATAGAGTTGTTACGGCAAATTCAAAATATATTTTAGATAATAAAGATTATAGTATAGAGGTTGCTGATGAATTACGTGCTAATGGTCTATTTGATACAGCCTCCAAGCTTTATAGAGTAATATTTGAAGATTCAACCTTACATGATGGACATTATGAAATTAGCCTTCGTCGCTTAGGTACTACACTAGTTCGTGGAAGCGACCCTGTGAGCGCTCATGAATATTTAAAAAGATATAAAAAAGAGTATCCTGATAATGAATTTACTAGTGAAATAGATAAGGCTATAGATGCGTTATTTTTTGATTTGCCAAATACAAGCAGCGAAGAAAAACACGCTCACTATGCTGATTTGCTAGAGCGTTATCCTGGACAAGAGTTAGCTAAAATGGCTCTTAAGGCTGAAGTTGATTTAAGCTTTAAAGAGAAAAAATATGGCGATATTTTAAAATTGCGTGGTCTTATAGCTGATTTAAATGAGAGTAAGGTTGCTGATGTAATGAATGCTGCAGCATTAAATTTAGCCAATAACCGCAATCAAAACTCAGATTGTATAGATCTTATAGCTTTAATAGATGAATATGGATTAGAAGATAAAATTTCTGATAAACTAAAATTATTTAACTGCTATGATAGAATGAGGCGCTATACTCAAGCATATAATTTGGCCGAACAACATCTTAATGAGCCAAATTTAAATAATCGTGTTGTTTGGTTAAATAATTTTACTAAAATAAATTATAAAATTACTCGTTATACTAATGCTATCGATACTAGTTTTAAGGCTGTTGAGCTAGCTAGCAAAGTGCCATATAGTGATCCAAGTGAGGCGATTATATATAGATTTTATTCACTTTTAAAGCTTAATAGATTTGATGAGGCTATATCTGCGCTTAAAACCTTAGATGGGAAAAGAGGTATTGATTTGATGTTGATTGAGGCTTATGATACTGCTATGCATTATGCTAATCAACAAGGAAATCAAATCGCAGTAGATTATGCTATAAAAGTGTTAAATTTACAAAAAAAGCTAAATATTAATACATTTAGCCCAGAAGCAAATTTTATATATATAGATAGTTTAGTTGCAAGGTCAAAACTTCAAGAGGCAAAAAATGAGCTTGAGGAGATTTTTGCGCTAAATTTAAAACCGCATAACCGTGCTAGAGCCTTGCACGAAATAGCTCAAATTGAAATCTCGCAAAATAATTTAAAAGAAGCAGCTAAATATATAAATGAATGCTTAGAGATTGCAGGTGATAGCCAGTGGCGTGGGCTTTGCACTGAGCAAAAGTTATTAGTTGATGGAATTTAGCGATTTGATTTGAGTTAAAACCACACTTAAATCTAGATTTTTTCCATCAAGTTTTATACTATCAAAGCCTTTATTAAATGTTCTTTGACGCTTAGCTAGCTGAGTGGTATGAATAATTATTAGATTTTCTAGTTCATTTAGATTAATCTTGCCATTTAAATACTCTTTACACTCTTTTAGACCAATGGAATTAAGCGGTTTTAAAGAGTTATTATAGTGTTTAAATAGATACTCAGCCTCATCTATTAGGCCATTTTGTAGCATATTTTTGGTGCGGATTTTTATGCGTTCTATTAGTTCTATTTTATCCCAAACTAATTCAAAAATTGGTAAGTTTTTAATCACCGGTTGGCTTGTGTTATCTCGTAGCCATTGCGATGGAATGGCACTGGTTTGGGTGTAAATTTGATACCATTTGTGTAGGCGAAATTTATCATTTTTGCTAAATTTAGAGCAAAATTCGCTATCAATTTTTACTGCTAAATTCCAAATTTCATCATCACTTATATCTATTTTGATTGGCTTTGTTTTAGGCGCTAGACCACTTAGCATAGCTTTTAGATAAAACCCACTTCCACCAGTAATTATTAATGGAATATCTAGATTTTTTGCATATGCTAAAGCTTGCTTATATTCAGCGATAAAATCCCCTACGCAAAACTCATCATTAGGACTAGCTATATCAATTCCAAAATGCTTAACAAGAGCTAACTCATCGCTACTTGGCTTAGCACTAGCGATATTAATTTCTTTATATAGGCATAATGAATCAAGACTTAAAACCACTCCATTAAGCTCTCTTGCAACCTTAATAGCTAAGTCGCTTTTTCCACTTGCAGTAGTGCCAATAATTGCAAATTCATAAAACATTTTACACTCTTTATTTTTGTATATTTTATCTAAATCATCACCTTAAATTGCTTAAAATAGCTATTTATCAATCAAAATTTAGATAAATTTTGCTAAAATAGTAACTTAAAGGAAAAATATGGCCAAATTTATACAAATTTTAAAAGATATTAATGAATTAATTGTATTTAAACATTCTGTTTTTGCCTTGCCATTTATATTTGTAGCGATGATTGTGGCTTCAAAAAGTGCAAATGGTTCGGTTTGGTTTGGTTTTGAATTGTTGATCTTGGGGTTATTTTGTGCAGTTAGTGCCAGAAATTTTGCTATGGGAGCAAATCGTTATCTAGATAGAGATATTGACAAAGATAATCCACGTTGCGCTTCTCGTCCAAGTGTAGATGGTAGAATTGGCAGTAAAAATTTATTAATCTTTATTTGGCTAAACGCATTAATTTTTGTAGTTGTAGCATATTTTATAAATTCACTTGCATTTTGGTTAAGCTTTCCGATTTTAGCAATTCTAGGAGCATATTCGTACTTTAAAAGATTTTCTAGCCTTGCACATGTAGTTCTTGGGATATGTCTTGGGCTCTCACCAATTGCTGGGGCTATTGCAGTGCTTGCTGATATACCTTTGTGGGTAATTTTGTTATCTTGTGGGGTTGTCTTTTGGGTGGCCGGATTTGATATTTTATACTCTTTGCAAGATATGGATTATGATAAAAAAATGGGATTATTTAGTATTCCTAGTATTTATGGGGCGCAGGCTTCGATGTTTATTTGTGCTCTTTTTCATTTTCTTACAATACTTTTTTGGCTACTTTTTGCTATTAGTGCAAAGCTTGGAATAATAGGATTTATAGGTGTAGCAGTTAGTGGAATTATTTTATATCTTGAACATAGAATTGTTAGACGAGATTTTAGTAAGATTGATAGAGCATTTTTTACTTTAAATGGCTATTTAGGGATTATATTTTTTATCTTTGTATTGGTGAGTTTATGGTAGATTTTAGATTGATTAGTAGTAGGGTTGAGATTGAGTTTGAACCTGATATGGATGGGGCGCACGAGAGTGAGTTTAATCAAAGTAGGAGCAATATCGATGAGTGGCTAAGCATCGAGATGGCTAGGGGTGAAGGTGAGAATAGCGATCCGCTAACTATAAAGCTTTTAGTTGAACTATATAAAAAAGTAGAAGAGTTATCAAATATCATTAAAAATCAGCACACTCCACTAAAGCCACTTAAATTTTGCCTTGATACTAGTAAAATCGGATATGAGGGATTTGAATTTGATAAAGATTGTTTAGAAATTGGGACTAGTTATTTTGCTAGAGTAAATTTGCCATTATTTATCAAGCGTGAAGTTATGGTATATTTTAAAGCAATTACGCCAAAGTGTGCTAAGATTTTAAAAATTTCAAGAGGTAATGAGCGTGAGTGGAACGCTTTTGTAGCTGAGAGCGAGAGATTAGAGATAAGGAAGGTTAAAAATAGTGAGCAATGAGTTATTACTTTATGTAGCATTTGCGCTATTATTGGGTGTGTTTGGAGCGATATTTTGGCTAAGAGATAAGCAAGTAAATCTAAAATTTGCTAAATTTGAATTAGCAATAGAGGGTCTAATAAAAGAGAATTATCAGCTCAAAAAACAACTAACAGAATTAGCACAAACTCCGCCACCAGTGCTACAAAATCCAGTTGATATGAGTCAGATAGAGCATCAAATTGATATTAAAATTAGCGAAGGATTAAGTCATAAAATCGCTCCAATAATAGAAAATGTTCGCATAATAGAACAATCTGTAAATGAGATAAAAGATGATCAATTAGATAGATTATACAACCTTGAAGAACGAACTAAAAGTATAAGCAAAATTACACCGCCAAGTTTTGAAGTAAGCAATGAGAGCAAGGTAGTTGAGATGTATAGGGCTGGAAAAAGTCCTGAGATGATTGCTAAAGATCTTCAACTAGGCGTAGGACAAGTTACGATGATTTTGAAATTTAAAAAAGAGATGTAATGCTAGTTGATAAATTTGGTCGAGTGATTGATTATTTAAGAATTTCTGTAACTGAGCTATGTAATTTTAAATGCAGATATTGTATGCCAGAAGATAATCAATTTAATAACATTGGTAGGGATAATATCTTAAGCTACGAAGAGATGTTTGAATTTGTTAAAATTTGCCTTGATAATGGAGTAAAAAAGGTTAGACTCACAGGTGGTGAGCCGCTAGTAAGAAAAGATATTCAAAAATTTGTTAAAATGATAAATGATTATAAGCCAGGTCTTGATTTAGCGATGACGACAAATGGATATTATTTAAAGCAAAAAGCTAAAGAGTTAAGGGAGGCTGGATTAAAAAGATTAAATATATCGCTTGATACTTTAGATGCTAAAAAGGCCAATTTTCTAGCTAGAAAGGAAGTTTTAAGCTATGTTTTAGCTGGAATTGATGAGGCAGTAAATGAAGGATTTGCAATAAAGCTAAATACTGTTGCTTTGCGTGGAGTAAATGATGGAGAGTTAATAGAACTTTTAGAGTTTGCAAAAAGCAAAAATGCTCAAATTCGTTATATCGAATTTATGGAAAATACCCACGCTGCTAGTGATTTAAAGGGACTTAAAAAGGATGATATTTTAGAAATATTATCTAAAAAGTATAGCATAAAAGAGATTACAAAAAGCCCAAATAGCCCTTCAAGCCTATTTGAAACCAGCGATGGGTATAAATTTGGAATAATTGATCCACATAAGCATGATTTTTGTGCTAGTTGCAACCGCTTACGCCTAAGTGCTGATGGGCTTTTAATTCCGTGTTTATACTATGAAGATGGTCAAAGCATAAAAGAAGCTATGAGAGCTAGAGATTATACAAAAGCTAGAGAGATTTTAAAAGCTGTCTTAGATGCAAAACCTGAGAAGAACAAATGGGAAAATGACGGTAAAGGCGAGATCTCAAGTAGGGCATTTTATCAAACTGGTGGATAATATGGTTGAGATTGTTGAGTATTTTAGTTCGATTCAGGGCGAGGGAAAATTTCAAGGTAAAAATGCATTTTTTATCCGTCTTGGTGGATGTAATCTTAAATGTGTTGGGTTTGGTTGTTCTCTTCGCTCACCAAAAACTGGAGAGATGTTATTAGGGTGTGATACTATTAGAGCCGCACAATCATCACATTTTGAGTATGAAAAATTTGACTCTCAGCGTTTAATTAGCTTACTTCTTGGGTTAAAACATAAACCTTTAATCATTATCACTGGTGGCGAGCCGCTTATCTATTATAGCGACCGTGATTTGCTTAAGTTTCTTGAATATGCTATTAGTGTGGGATTTAGCGTACAGTTTGAGACAAATGGAACAATTGATGTTGATTTTGCTAAATTTCCAATATATAAAAAATGCACTTTTGCTGTAAGTGTAAAATTAGCCCTAAGTGGTGAACCAGCCCATAAAAGAATTAATAAAAAAGCGCTAAAATCACTATTTAGCAATGCTAGTTGTTTTTATAAATTTGTAACTACTGGTGAGCAGATTGATGAAATTAAAGAAATTTTAGCTTTACAAAATGGCGAGGTTTGGTGTATGCCTTTAGCAAGAGACCAAAATGAGCTAGAATACAACGCTAAAAATGTAGTAAATTTATGTATAGAAAATGGATTTAATTATAGCGATAGATTGCATATTCGAATTTGGAATGATTTAAATGGAGTTTAATGTATGATAATTAGAAAAATTTATGATTTTGAAAATGCACATATCGTAAGATTTTGTAGTTCTAAGCGCTGCAAGGAGAGTATTCATGGTCATAGCTATAGATGTGAGGTGTTATTAAAGTCTGATTATCTTGATGCTGCTGGAATGGTGTATGATTTTGGGCTTATGAAACAGCACATTAGAATGATTATTGATAGTTTTGATCACACGACCACATTATATGCAAAAGATAGCGATGAGTATAAAAATGATATGAAAAAGCATTCTAAACGCTGGATAGAGCTTCCATATAACCCAAGTGCTGAACATTTTAGCCGTATATTTTTTGTATTAATTGATAAGCTACTTAGTCAGTGTGTTATGCAAAATGGTGAAAAAGGTGTAGAGCTTTATAGTATTATTGTGCATGAAACAGCTACTGGTTATGCGCAGTGTTTTAGAGAGGATGCATATAGCACAAAAATGGGGCTTATAAATTTAGATGAGATAATCTTTAGTGATGAGATTAAAAATGAGTGGAATGATTTTGATTTTTACGAACAGCTTAAAAATGGCAATAAATTTATAAATCCAAAGGAGTGTTAATGAGAAAATTATCCTTGATAATTTTATTAATTGTTAGCTTTTGTGGTTGTGAGGATAAAGCATCACAAACTAATAAAAATGACGCTATAGAAATTCCGCCACCAGATGTGCCAATTGCTAAAAGCGATGGTAATGCAACAATTGATAGCGACTTTCCACCAATGCCGGTAGCAGAATGATTGAGACATATGTGCTTAGTGCTAGCTTGCACCTTGGGTTTATAAAGATACTTTTAGCTTTGCTTGTAGTTCATCTAGGGCTTGTGTTTATCGGTGATACAGCTAAATTTGGTTATATTAAAAGACTTATGCTTTTCTTACCGACTTATTATGTGTTTATGGCATTTATATTTTTTACTGGAATGCTAAATTTGGCTATTTTACACTTTAGTATGAGTTTATCGATTTGGATAATGATTGTATGCTGGATAGGATTAATTCCGCTTGGTGCGATTGGGTTTAAGCGGTTAAAAGCAGTAAGGGTTAATAAGGAATTTGGTAAATTTAAGAAATTTATGGCTATAAAAATATTTTGTGAAATAGTTATTGTTGGATTTGGGACATTTATTGGAATTGTATTATGAAATTTATATATCATGCTGGTGCTGGAAGCGAGAATATAGATATTGATGGCGATAGCTTTAGCCATTTAAAAGCTCTTAGATTGACTCAAGGTAAAAGAGTAGATATAAGAAATTTAAAAGATGGATATAGCTATATTTATGAGATTATTAGTATGGATAGAAGGCGAGCTAGCTTGGAATTAGTGTTTAAATCATTAATCCCTTTTGTAGAGCATAAATTTGAGCTAGCGTGGGCAGTAGTTGATCCTAGCGTAATAGAAAAGAGCTTGCCAAGTCTAAACGAGCTTGGTGTAGGGCGTTTAAATTTAGTATATTGTGAGTTTTCCCAGCGAAATATTAAGATAAATTTAGAGCGATTAGAGCGGATTTTAATTAGTAGTTCTCAGCAGTGTGGTAGAAATTCTATCATGGAGATTGTGGTTTTTAATAGTATTGATGAGCTTTTAGCTTATAAAAGCGATGTAGCGCTTATTGATTTTGGTGGGGCGAGTTTATCTGGATATGAGGGCAAAGAGATGCTTTTTATCGGGCCAGAAGGTGGATTTAGTCAAAATGAAAGAGATAAAATAGGGATTAAATTTGCTCTAAATTCTCCATATATACTTCGTTCAAATAGTGCCATTATCGGCGTTGCTAGTAAGATTTTGATATAGATTATGGAAGTTATAGTAATTTTAATGATATGTTTAGCGCGTGCAATTATATGTGCGTTACCTGGATTTATTCTTGGATTTTTTTATGATTTACAAGAGCGTAAAAAGTATATATTTTTAGCTTGTGCTTTTATGTTTAGTTTATATTTAGCATTTACAAGGCCTGAAGGGATAGGTTTTTGGGGAATTTTAATTGGATTTATAGAGGATTTTGGCGGAATTTATATAGGGGCTTTTATCTTTATAGGACTTAGAAATATGGCTAAAAAATTCGGCCTTTGTAAGATTTGTGATAAATTTAGGAGAAAGCGTGAAAACTCTAACAATAATTGATACTTTTGGATTCTTTTTTCGTCTATATTATGCTATGAGTGGTTTGAAAAATAAAGATGGCAAACCAAGTGGTATGATTCATGGATTTGCTAATTTTATAGCAAATTTAAAGCAAGAATTTCATAGTGATTATATTGTTTTTGCCCTTGATAGCGGAGGTAAAACTTTTAGAAATGATATAGATCCAAATTATAAAGCTAACCGCTCAGAAGCCCCAAAGGAGCTAAAAGAACAGCTTCCAATATGTATTGATATGATTGAGAGAATGGGCTTATGTAGCCTAAGAGTTGAAGGATATGAGGCTGATGATATTATTGCAAGTTTTATCAAAAATAATCCACAAAATGATTTATTAATTAAAGTAGTTACTCATGATAAGGATCTATATCAGTTAATCAATGATAGAGTAAGCATTTATAGTCCGGCTAAAAAGGAGTTATATGATAGGGATGGTTGTTATGAAAAATATGGCATATATCCTGAGCAGGTTAGAGATTTTTTAGCATTAACTGGTGATAGTGCCGATAATATCCCAGGTGTTAAGGGTATTGGAGATAAAGGAGCTAAAAAGCTCTTAGATGAGTTTGGAACTATTGAGAATTTGTATGAGAATTTAAATCAAGTCAGAAATGAGCGAACTAAAAATTTGCTTTTTGAGGGCAAAGAGAGTGCTTTTATATCTAAGAGACTCGCAAGTTTATATGATGGGCTTAAAACACCTGATTTACAAAATGCCAAATTTCCTCAACACAATCCACTTATAAATATACAAGATATTCTAAAAGAGTACTCATTAAATCGCCTTTTAGCTAATCTTAGAAGTGATGAGCCAGTAAAGGAGCTAAGTTTTGAGCCGGTTTTGATTACTGATGAGTATGAGCTAGAAAGGATTTTAGGGGGTATTAGTAGTGATACGCTAATTGCTTTTGATACTGAAACAACTAGCATAGAGGCTAGAGAAGCTAAAATTGTAGGATTTAGCTTTTGTTTTAATGAACAAAAGAGTTACTATGTTCCTATAAATCATAGCTATCTTGGTGTACCTAATATGGTTAGCTATAAAGTGGCAGCTTGGGCAATTGAGCAGATTTTTTCAGCTTTTGTAATTGGGCAGAATTTAAAATATGATTTTAAAATTATACTAAATAATTTTGGTATAAAACCACCGAAAAATTATGCTGATACGATGATAATGGCATGGCTAGATAATCCAAGTACAAGCGTAGGAATGGATGCACTAGCTAAAAAACTTTATGATTATGATACGATTAAATTTGAAAGCGTTGTAAAAAAGGGTGAAACCTTTGCTAGTGTAGAACTAGAGAGCGCAGCAAAATATGCAGCTGAAGATGCGTGGATAACGCTTAGATTTTATAACAGTTTTTGTAAGAAACTTGAGCCTAATATGCTAAAAATTGCCAAAGAGATTGAATTTGATTTTATATTAACTTTACTTGATATGGAAGATAATGGAATTAAAGTAAATCAATCTAAGCTTAGGGAGTTGATTGATAAAAATAATATCCAGTTAGAGAGCTTAAAGGTTCAAATTTATGAGCTATGTGGAATAAAATTTAATATAAACTCTACTAAACAGTTAGGTGAAGTGTTGTTTGATGAACTAAAGCTTCCTAGCAAAAAAAAGACAAAAACTGGTTATAGCACTGATGAGAGTGTGCTTAGTGAGTTAGTAGAGCTTCATCCATGTGTCGCTAAAATCTTAGAGTATAGAGAACTTTATAAGCTACAAAGTACATATTGTGAGCCGATTTTAAATTTAGCCCAAAAGGATGTTGATAGCAGGGTTTATACCAGTTTTATTCATACTGGTACAGCAACTGGTAGGTTAGCTAGCAAAAATCCAAATTTGCAAAATATCCCAGCTCGTGGAAGTTATGCTAAGCCGTTTAGAGCAGTATTTGAAGCAAAAGATGGTTATAGTCTTTTAAGTCTTGATTACTCCCAAATTGAGCTTAGATTGCTAGCGCATTTTAGTAAGGATGTAGCACTTGTAGAGGCATTTAAAAGTGGTAAAGATATTCATGCTCAATCGGCTATAAATATCTTTGGTGAGTCAAATGAGCAAAATAGAGCAATTGCAAAATCTATAAATTTTGGATTAATATATGGTATGGGAGTTAATAAACTTAGTGCTAATTTAGATATCGACAAAAAGGCAGCTAAAGAGTATATTACTAGATATTTTAATGCATTTAGTGGCGTTCAAGATTATCTTCAAAGTATAAAAGATAGCGCCAAAAGAGATGGATTTGTAGAGACTTTACTTAATAGGCGTAGGTATTTTGATTTTTCTAATGCCTCAGCTATGCAGGTTGCAATGTATGAAAGAGAAGCAGTAAATAGCAAATTTCAAGGCAGTGCCGCAGATATTATTAAGCTTGCAATGCTTAAAATTCGCCCAATGTTAGGCGATGCAAAGATGTTGCTTCAAATTCATGATGAGTTGATTTTTGAAGTTAGTGATGATATGGCACAGGAGTTTGGAGCACAAGTGGCTAATGTTATGAGCAGTGTTGTAAATTTAAATGTTCCATTGGTCGTGAACTATAATATAGCAAAAAATTGGGCTAATCTAAAGTAATTTGGTAAAATTCAGTTAAATTTTTGTTAAATTATGTAATAATTAAATAATTTTTAAAATGGGGTCTTTATGGATATTTCTACTATTTTAGGGATGGTTTTTTCCATCGCAAGTATCTCGGTTGGAGATATTTTAGAAGGTGGTAATCCTTTGCATGTTTTGCATCTTAGTTCTGTACTCATTGTTATACCTACAGCGATGTTCTCATCTATGACTGCTACAAACAAAAAATATATCAAGGCTACTTTTCAAGAGCTAAAGATTGTATTTAAAGGCTCTGGTGTAGATATGAGTGCTAGGATTGCAGAGCTAGTAGAGTATAGTACGCTAGCTAGAAAAAATGGAATTTTGTCTTTAGAACAAAAGGCTATGGCGGTTGAAGATGAATTTTTGCAAACCGGGCTTAATATGTTAGTTGATGGTCAACCTATAAATGAAGTCAAAGAGCATCTAGAGTTATCTATTCAGACAACTGAAGAATATTATCACGAGTGTGCGCATTATTGGATTAGAACTGGTGAGAGCTGTCCGACATTTGGACTAGTTGGGGCGGTTATGGGGCTTATGCTTGCATTACAACTACTTGATAATCCTGCTGCGATGGCTGCTGGTATTGCTTCGGCATTTACAGCGACTGTTACTGGTATTATGGGTTCGTATGCTATTTTTGCTCCGTGGGGTAATAAAATGCTAAACAATGCAAAAGACATCATAAAAGAAAAAGAGATGATCCTAGAAGCATTAATCGGTATTGCTGAAGGAGCAAATCCAAGAAGCTTGGAAGCAAAATTATTTAACTTCCTAGATAAAAATGAACCAAGAAATTCACAATTTAACTAAGGTAGAATATGGCAAAGAAGAAAAAAGCACAAGAGTGTCCAGCAGGTGAGAAATGGGCTGTTCCATATGCGGATTTTCTCTCTTTGCTTTTGGCGCTTTTTATTGCACTTTATGCGATTTCAGCAATTAATAAAGCCAAAATAGAGGCATTAAAGACTGAATTTATAAAGATTTTTGATTTTCCTGATACTCACTCATTAAAAGATACTAAAAAACCATCAAGAAGTGATAAGGAATTTGATAGTCCTAGTATTACAATGCAAGTACAAAATGATGCGCCAACAAATGTAAATGTAAATAATGAAAGATATAAAGTTACACTAGATCAAGCAGAAAATCAAGTGGCGATTGATTTACCAGCAAACATTAAATTTGATCATCAAAGCTCAAAAATTTATAATCCAGATGTGATAAACTTTATCAATATTCTATCTATGATTATAAATAAAATTCCAGCTTCTGTAGCTGTGGATATTAGAGGTTATGCTGATGATTTTGGCGATTATGCTGCTGATTATAGGCTAGGAATCGAGCGTGCTTATAGTGTGTTTGCAATGCTGGCAAACAACGGTGTAGATACTAAAAGAATGCGTATAACATCATTTGGTGATAGTGTAAATATTATAAATAGTGATTTAAAAATTGCTAAAATATATTTTAAGATTGATGTTAAAGATAAAGCGCTTCAAAAATCAGTTTTAGATATACTTAGTGAGCTTAAATAAAAATCATTATCATTTTATATTAAGTTATATATAAGTTTAAATTTGATAACCTACGGGTTAAATTTAATTTAAGGAGTATAAAATGGCAGTAAGAATTACTGATATATGCATTAGTTGCGGTTCTTGTATTGATGAGTGTCCAGTTGGCGCAATTGTGGATGACGTAGATAATCCAACTGGTGAAGATACTTATTATGTTTATGCTGATAAATGTGTTGAATGCGTAGGTCATAATGATGAACCAGCCTGTGCTAACGCCTGTCCAACTGATGGATGTATTGTTTGGAGTGATATAGTAGAAGGTCAGCCAAGCAGAGACGACATTGGTGCCAATTTAAGAGATGGTACAAACCCTGTAGTAGCTTAATCTAACTATAATTAAAAAAGATTACTATTTTTTTAAGCTTAGTTTTGATATAATCACGATTTTTAAAACCTGATTAATAGGAGATCGATATGGAACAAACTCTATCAATAATTAAACCAGATGCGACGAAAAAGGGCGTAATCGGTAAAATTATCGATAGATTCGAAAGCAATGGGCTTAGAATCGCAGCAGCTAAAAAAGTACAATTAAGCGTAGAAGATGCTAAAAAATTTTATGAGGTACATGCTAGTAGGCCATTTTACAATGATTTAGTCGAATTTATGACTAGTGGCCCAGTGGTAGTAATGGTGCTTGAGGGTGAAAATGCTGTTTTAAAAAATAGAGAATTAATGGGCGCTACAAATCCTAAAGAGGCGGCACCTGGTACTATTAGAGCTGATTTCGCTGAGAGCATTGACGCAAACGCAGTCCATGGTAGCGATAGTTTAGAAAATGCTAAAATTGAGATTGCATTTTTCTTTGCTAGTAGAGAGATCTGCTAAGGTTATTTAATTGAAAATTCGCTTTGATAAGCTAACTACTACGCCAGTTAATTTTGAAAGCAGTATTGATGGAGTTAAATTTAGCGGTAGTATTAAAAAAACTACTCTAAATTTAGCCAAGTGCAGCGGTAGATTAATCGGTGAATTAGAGCATATTTGTGATAGTTGTGGCACTGATATAGTTTTAAGCCTAGATGAAGAACTAAATCTAATTTTAAGCGATGGTATCTATAAAGATAGCGATAATGAGCTAAGTAATACCATAGAATTTTTTGGTGGTATAATAGATACAGATGAGATCTTAATTGGTGAGTTAGAGGCCTTTAAAAGCGATTATTTTTATTGTGATAAGTGTAAAATTTTAGAAGGAGAGTAAAATGGCAGTACCTAAGCGTAGAGTGAGTCATACAAGAGCTGCAAAGCGTAGAACCCACTATAAAGTTACATTACCAATGCCCGTAAAAGATAAAGACGGCAGCTGGAAAATGCCTCACCGTGTAAATAGAACAACTGGCGAGTACTAATATAAACGATGATTAAAATAGCAATTGACGCTATGGGCGGGGATTTTGGTGCTGAGCCAATTATAGCTGGAGTTATTGAAGCTTTAAAACAAAGAGAGTTTCAAGCTTATTTAGTAGGTGATGAGAGTAAGCTAAAATCCCTTATTCCACATAAATACTCTAAATTTATTACTTTTGTTCAATCTAGCGAAGTGTTTGCTATGGATGAGAGTGCTACTGATGCGCTAAAACGTAAAGAAAGTACGATATTTAAAGCTGTCGAGCTGGTTCGTAGTGGAGATTGTAAAGCAGTAGTATCAGCCGGTCATAGTGGTGCTAGTATGAGTTTAGCAACTTTACGCCTTGGACGAGTAAAGGGTATTAGTAGGCCAGCAATTGCTACTTTAATGCCTACAACACAGGCTAATCAAAAAACATTGGTCTTAGATGTTGGTGCAAATGTTGATTGTAAGGCAGAAAATTTATTTGAATTTGCCATTATGGGCTATGCTTATGCTAAAGAGATTATGAGGATTGATAATCCTAGAATTGGTCTACTTAGCAACGGTGAAGAGGATTGCAAAGGTAATGAAATTACAAAAGATGCATTTGAAATGCTTAAAAAACTCGATAGTTTCATCGGAAATGTAGAGGGTAATCAAATTTTTGATGGAAGTGTTGATGTTATCATCTGTGATGGATTTGTTGGTAATATTTTATTAAAAACCAGCGAAGGTGTTGCTAGTGCAATTACTAAAATTATCAAACAAAGTGTTAAAAAATCTCCGCTTGCAATTTTAGGTGCGATTTTGATGAAGAGTGTATTTAGAGGACTTAAGAACCAGATTGATTATGATGAATATGGTGGTGCACCACTTCTTGGTGTAAAAGATTGTGTAATTATCAGCCATGGTAAATCAAGTCCAAAAGCTATCAAAAATGCAATATTCCAAGCTCTTAAATTCTCAGAATCTAACATAAATGAGGTTATTTCAAATGAGCTTACAAAGTTTGCAAAATGACTAAAGCTTCGTTAATTTCAATTGGCGCTTATGCTCCTAAAGATATTCTTACAAATTATGATTTAGAAAAGATAGTTGATACTAGCGATGAATGGATAACTAAGCGTACTGGAATTAAAGAGCGTCGTATCGCTAAGGATGAATTTACAAGCGACTTAGGTTATAGGGCGGCTTTGCAAGCTTTGGAGCGCTCAGGATTAGATAAGAGTGATATCGATGCTGTAATATGTGCTACTATTACACCAGACTATTTTTGCATGCCTTCAACTGCTTGTGTGATCGCAAATAAACTAGGCCTAAAAGATGTAACAGCCTTTGATATTAGTGCGGCTTGTACAGGATTTATCTATCTTTTAGAGTTAGCTAAATCTATGATCGAAAGCGGCGCTAAGAGAAATATTTTAATTATTGGAGCTGAGAAAACTAGTGCGATTATGGACTGGAGTGATCGTAGTATTTGTGTGCTTTTTGGTGATGGAGCAGGTGCAGCCGTAGTTAGCGCAAGAGATAACAATCCAATTTTAGATGTACATACTTCAAGCGATGGAAGCAAAGGTGAGCTATTAATAACTCCGGGTTGCGCTATTGTAAATCCTGCAAATAAGGATACTATAGAAAATCGGCTAAATTTTATGAAAATGTCTGGTAACGATGTTTTTAAAATCGCCGTAAATACTCTAACAAAAGATGTGGTTAATATTTTAGAGAAAAATCAAATTCCATCAGATAATATAGATCTTTTTATCCCGCATCAAGCAAATTTAAGAATTATAGAGGCCGTAAAACAAAGATTAAATTTTAGCGATTCTCAATGTGTTGTAACTGTGCAAAAGTATGGTAATACTAGCTCGGCATCTATTCCTATGGCGATGAATGATGCCTATGAGAATAGTAGACTTAAAAATGGCTCATTAATATTACTTGATGCTTTTGGCGGTGGATTTACTTGGGGTTCAGCACTTCTTTATTTTGGTGGAAAGTAGTTGATATGAATGAGAATTTAATAGCCTATTTAGTTGCTTATTTAATTGGCGCAGTGCCTTTTGGTTTACTTTTTGGCTTACTTTTTGGTGGAATAAATATTAAAAAAAGTGGCAGTAAAAGCATTGGTGCTACAAATGTGTTAAGAGTAATTAAAGAGAGCAATCCTTCGCTTGCTAAAAAACTTGCTATTTTAACTGTTGTGTTTGATGCGCTTAAGGGTGTAATACCTATTTTGGTTGGTAAATTTATATTTGAACTTGACATAGCTACTCTTTGGGCGATGGGAGTTTTATCTGTTGTAGGTCATTGTTTTTCACCATATTTGATGTTTGAAGGTGGCAAGGGAATTGCTACTGGAGCTGGTGTTTTGGCGTGTTTTTTACCATTTGAGTTGATTATTGCTGTTATTGTATGGTTTATTGCTGGTAAAGTGCTTAAGATTTCTAGTTTAGCTTCGCTTATAGCGCTTCTTGCAATGGTTGTATCATCATTTATATTCCACTATGATATACCTGAAATTAACACGCATGCACCAATTTTAATTATTGCATTCATTGTAGTTTATAAGCATATGCCAAATATTAAACGCCTATTAAGTGGTTCTGAGGGCAAGGTTATTTGATTAGTGTTTTTGTTGATAGCCTTGAGTTTGATACAATAATTGGTCTTTTAGATTTTGAACGAGTCGAAGCTCAAAGAGTTTGTATTGATATGGAATTTAGCGCTGATGAATTTATAGATTATGCTAAGGTTTGTGAAGTTACACAAAGTGAATTTAAAGAGCAAAAATTTTATAAAATAGAGGATGCACTAGAGTATTTTTCCATTAAATTCAAAGAAAACTACCCAAGTCTAAATAGTTTTTATATGAAAATTTCCAAAACTCAAATTATTAAAAATGCTACTGTAGGTGCGAAAATAATAAAGAATTATTAAAAATTGTTTAAATTTTCTTGAATTTTGGCTTAAATTTTGCTATAATCTCGCATTAAATTTTTTACTTTTAAGGAAAAGCTAATGAGAATTTTGATAGTAGAGGATGAGACTACGCTAGGCAAAACTATAGCCGAAGGTTTGCAAGAGTTTGGCTACCAAACAGATAATTCTGAAAATTTTAATGATGCAGAATATTTTATTGGTATTCGCAATTATGATCTTGTGCTTAGCGATCTTATGCTTCCAGATGGTGATGGAATTGATTTAATTAATGTTATCAAACAAAAATCTCCACGCACATCTGTAGTGATTATTTCAGCAAAAGATGATAAAGAAAGTGAAATAAAAGCTTTTAGAGCTGGTGCTGATGATTATATTAAAAAGCCATTTGATTTTGATATTTTAGTTGCTAGACTTGAGGCTAGACTTCGCTTTGGTGGTACAAATGTGATTAAAATTGATGATTTAACAATTGATCCAGATGAAGAAAAGATTACATATCAAGGCACAGAAATTGAATTAAAAGGTAAGCCATTTGAGGTTTTAACTCATCTAGCACGCCATAGCGACCAGATTGTAAGCAAAGAACAACTTTTAGATGCTATCTGGGAGGAGCCTGAGCTAGTTACGCCAAATGTAATTGAAGTTGCTATTAATCAAATTCGCCAAAAAATGGATAAACCACTTAATATTTCCACAATTGAAACAGTAAGACGCCGTGGATATAGATTTTGCTTCCCCAAAAAAGCTTAAGGGCTAAATTTGCCCTACAATTAGCATCGGCTTCTACGATGCTAATTGTTATATTTTCGGTGATGTTATACCACTATATTAAGATTACAATCTTTGAAAATATAGTCCAAAGTCTAACTTTGGAGGCTAAGAATATCTCTTCAATGAATGAGAATGAGAGTCTTGAGTATAAAAATAGTAATTTTGATCTAATTAAAATAGTCTTAAATGATGATAATCTCACTCGGCCTGAATTTGTCTCAACTAAAGATATTAATGCTACATATTTAACGCTATATTATCCATATCAAAACCGTCTTTTGGTATTAACTAAAAATACTAGCGAATATAGTTTAATAGTAGATCAAATTTTAGTTGATATTTTAATCATTAATTCCACAGCAATATTTTTAATTTTATTTTATGCGCTATTTTTATCTAGAATGTTGCTAGCGCCTCTTCGTTCGTTTTGTCTAAAGCTTGGGCAGTTAAATGAGAGATTTCTTCAAGAAGTTGAGACAGATGAATTGCCGGTAGAATTTAAGCCTTTGGGTGATGGAGTAAATAGATTAATTGGTAGGATTTTGACCTTTGTACAGTATCAAAAGGAGCTTTTTATTGGAGCTGCGCATGAGCTAAAAACACCACTGGCAGTAATGAAAACTAAAAACGAAGTTACCCTTATTAAAGAGCGTGATACTCAAAAATATATTGATACATTAAAAAACAATAATGAAGCTATAAATCAGATGAATAAAATGATTAGCTCAATTTTGGAGATTGGTAGACAAGAAGGCGCACAGTTTGAACAGCCAGTGATGACTGATATGATTGCTTATATAAATGAGATTGGTAATAATTTCTTAATTCTTGCAAAAGGTGATGATAAAAATATTAGAATGAATTTGCGCCCTCATAGTCTTAAGATTATGATCCAGCCAACTCTATTTTTACATGTATTGCAAAATTTTGTCCAAAATGCAATTAAATTCTCTCCAAAAGGTGCCACGATTGAGATAAATTCTACACTCGCAAACGGTGAATTTATCGTTCGTGTGATTGATGAAGGGATTGGAATTGATGAGAGCAAGGATCTTTTTGCTCCATTTAAGCGCTATGGAAATAGCAGCGGGGCTGGACTTGGATTGTTTTTAGCTAAGGGAGCAGCACAAGCACTTGGCGGAAGGATTGAACTGCGTAATCGCATAGATAGAAGTGGAACGATAGCGACGCTAACGCTACCTATACGAAATAGTAAATATAAAAAATAAATTTAAAAGAGATTTAATGTCAAAAAGAGTTGCAGTTATTGACCTTGGATCAAATTCGGCTAGAATGGCGATATTTGAACGAACTAGTAGGCTTGGGTTTTTTATTCTTCGTGAGTATAAGGTAAAGGTACGTCTTGGAGAGGGCGCTTATGAGCGTGGTGGAGTATTGCAGCCTCAAGCAATGGATAATGTTTTACATGCATTTAGTGAATTTAAGCATTTTTTGAGAATTTATAAGGTTAGTAAGGTTTTATGTACCGGTACTTCAGCTTTGCGTGATGCACCAAATTCGAATATCTTTATTAATATGGTAAAAAGAGAGCTAGGATTAAATTTGCGAGTGATAAGTGGAGATATGGAGGCTTTTTATGGAGGGCTTGCAGCACTAAATCTACTTAGCCCTCTAAATGAGGCTACTACGATTGACATTGGAGGCGGCTCGACTGAGCTGGCTAAAATCAAAGATGGCAAAATCGTAGATATCATTTCGCTTGATATTGGTACAGTTAGATTAAAAGAGCTATTTTTTGATAAGGGAGATATAGATGGAGCAATTAAATTTACTCAAGAGATAATTGCTCAAATTCCATCGCACTTTATAAATGAAAATATAATAGCAATTGGCGGAAGTTTACGAGCTATATCTGGTGCGATTATGCAGTTGCAAAATCATCCAATTAGATTAGTGCATAATTTTACTTATGAGTATAAAAATTATCTGAATTTAATTGGTAAAATTGCTACAGATAAGGAATTTGATTTAAAAAATATAGCCATTAAAAAAGATCGATTTGATACTATTAGACAGGGTGCGATGATATTTAGTGCTGCGGCTAAAAATTTAAAAGCTAAGATGGTTTATACTAGCGGTGTTGGGATTAGAGAGGGGGTATTTTTGACTAATTTGCTTCGTCCAAATTTAAAATCCAAAGAGCTAATCCAAATGCCACAAAAGTATAAAATAGCCTTTCCAAAAGGCTTTAATCCAAGTCTTAGGAGCCTTCAAGATAGATTTGCTAAGCGTGATAATAGTATTACTACAAAGCATGTAAAGACTCTATTTGAGATTTTAGCGCCACTTCATAAGCTTAATCCAAGCTATTTAAACGAACTTATAATCGCTTCTAAACTCTATAATATCGGTAGAAGTGTTGGTTTTTATTTGGAGAATTCTCATAGTGGATATCTTGTGAAAAATGCTCTAAATTACGGCTACACGCATCAGCAAAAAGCGTTAATCGCTGCTATGATTGAGTATCAGGGTAAGGCTATAAATAGTCTTGGTGAATTTGAAAAATTGCTTCCTAGTATTGATGTAGTTAGATGGCTTAGCTTTATTCTTGGACTTGCTGGAGCATTGAGCCTTAGTCCAAATATTAGTTTTGAATTTAGTTCAAATACTTTATATATTAAAGGTGCAAAGAATTTTTTTATGTTAAAAAATGAGATAAGAAAACTAATAAAACCTGAGATTTTTGTGATTTCGTTTGAGTAGGTTGAATTTGATAGGTATCAAATTCAACTAAATACCTTAAAATCTTCTACCAATTGTAAATTCAAAGCTGCTTGTGTCATCGCCTGGTTTATCATCTAGAGCTTGAGCGTAGAATAGTTGAAGTGGGCCAATTGGTGTAATCCACTCAATACCAGCTCCAGCACTAGAACGCTTAATCTCATTAATATCACTATGACCAATCATACCATAATCATAGAAAATCACTCCACGCATTTTAAGGCGATTAATGATTGGAAAGCTTAGTTCAAATGAGTTATTGAAGCTGATTTTACCGCCAGTTTCAATAATTTCACAGCCATTTATTACAGTGCCATTACTATTTTTAGGATTGCAGATTTTTTTCTTTGGTGTAACTGATCTGCTATCATAACCTCTAATTGAGTTAATTCCACCTAAAAATAGCTTTTCATTAATAGGCAATTTTGAGCTATCATCATTATAAATATATCCAAATCCAGATTTATATCGTAAAATTAAATCCATATCTATATAGTCTTGTAAACCTTGATAAATATTAAATGTAGTTCGGTTTTTGATAAACTCCATATCGCCTCCAAGGCCAGCATACTCTAGGCTAGTTGATGCAATGATACCACTTCGTGGAACATAGTAATCATCGGTATTGTTAAATGATATACTAGGAGTTAATGCGCTTTTGATATTTACGCCATTTTGATATCCAGCATCTCTATAAAATGCATCTAACCCCTCTATCTCGCTACGCTCAATTTGGTAGCTTAAATATGCGTTTATATATCTGCCTAACTGTCTTCCGCCTATAATATTAGCTCCATAGTTTTGCTCATCATACTCATCCCAGCTATAATCATTAGCAAACAGCCCCCCACCAAGACTATAAGCTGAGTCATTTACACGTGGATTGGTTAAATTTATATTTCCGCTTAATGTATCATCGCTTTTATCAACCATAATACTGCCTTTATATCCAGAGCCAAATACATTTGAGTCGCTTACTCCGGCATTTAATAGCAATCCATCGCTACTTCCATAGCCTATACCGCCTACAATACTACCAGTTGAGGTTTCTTTTACGGCTATTTCTAAGTCGATTTGGTCTTTATCTACACGTTTTTCGATTATCTGGACATCTTCAAAATACCCACTTCTTTTTAATGCATTTTTAGAGTCTATAAGATCGGTTTTATTATATAAATTCCCTTCTGTTAAATATAGCTCACGCCTAATAACCCGATCAGCCGTACGATCATTTCCGCTTATTATCACATCTCTTATATATACCTTTTCTTCAGGAATTACCTCATAGACTATATCAGCAGTATAATCGCTATTTTTTGTAATATTTGGATTAACTTTTACATAAGCAAAGCCCTTATTTGCTACTATATTTTCTAGAGTGCTAATGTCTAATTTCATCCATGATGAGTTTAATATATCACCTTTTTGCAGCTTAAAATCATCAATTATTTCAGCTGTATCAAGTTCTAAAAACTCAGGCGCTTTAATACTAATTTGATTAGCTTTATAAATTTCACCCTCACTGATATAATAGGTCAAATCAGCTTTGTAATTATCAAAATGAGCGTTTAAATTTGGTGCTGAGACGCTAGCGTCTAAGTAGCCTTTTTTTAGATATTCATCTTGAATTTTGGCACTATCACCTGGGAGTTCATAAATTTTAGCTTTGCCATCATTTAATCCCCACATCCATCCCATAAATTCTCTACTTTTATTTGCTACGGCTGGTTCGATATCTGAGTAATCTAACGCATCAGCACCTATTAAATTCACATTTTCAATAGTGATATTTTCGCCTCTATTTACTGTTAGAGTTATATGAAGTGAGTTTTTATTCTCATTTATTGGTACAATATCGGTAGTTACAACAGTATCAAAATAACCTCTAGCTTCATAGAATTGACGAATTCTAATTTTGGTATTATTTAGTGCAAACTCATCATACATTTGACCTTTTTTGATATCTATTATTTGTTCAATGGATTTTTGATCATTTGTAACAACACCATTAATATCAATTTTAGCAATTACTGGCTTTTCGACCAAATTTACTATTATATTGCCTGCATTTTCTTCGATAGTAATATTTTCAAAATACCCTTGTTTGTATAAATTTATAATAGCACGATTAGCGATCTCATCACTAAAATTACTACCAACTTTTAGTCCGCTAATATCAGTTGCACTCTCATTAGAGAGATGTAAAAGACCGTTAAATGTAATACTCTGAATCTGAGTAGCCTCCAAAGCGGCTGCTACAATAAAGCTTGAAAGTACTGCTTTTTTCATAAAATTACCTAAAAATAAAATGGGTAAAATGGTATCATAAATATTTTTAACTTTTGATTAAGTAGCCTTTTGGACTAAATTTGATATAATCGCACGCTAAAAATTTCTAAGGAAACACTATGCATGTAGGGATTATTGGACTTGGGCTTATTGGCGGGTCTTTAGGTTTGGCACTAAAAGATATGAAGCTTATTGCCAAGGTTAGTGGATATGATTTAGATAAAAATAATGAAAATGATGCACTAAATTTAGGGCTTGTTGATGATATTATAAGCTTTGAAGAGATGAAAAAAAGCTGTGATATGATATTTTTAGCAATTCCAGTTGAAGCCATTATTAAGGTTATGCAAAACTTAAAAGATATCCCAAGCAATACTACAATTGTTGATCTTGGTTCAACAAAGGAGCAGATTTTACGCTCATGCCCAACTGAAATTAGGAGCAATTTTGTTGCAGCTCATCCTATGGCTGGAACAGAAAATTCAGGACCAAAGGCTGCTTTTAAAACTTTGTTAAATGGCGCTGTAGTAGTAATTTGTGATGATAAAAACGCTGGAGAATTTCATATTAAAAGAGTTGTTGAGATTTTAAGTCATGTTGGGATGAAGATTGTATTTATGGATTCAAAAAGTCACGACCATCATGTAGGAATTATCTCACATTTGCCACATGTAATTAGCTATAGTTTGGTAAATTCGACCTTAAAAGAGGAAGATAAACGAAATATTTTACTTTTAGCAGCTGGTAGCTTTAGTGGAATGGCAAGAATAGCAAAGTCTAATCCACAAATGTGGAGTGATATTTTTAAACAAAATAAAGATAATCTTTTAGAAGCAATTACATCATTTAAAAATGAACTTGAAATTTGCGAAAATATGATAAAAAACGAGAAGTGGGATGAGTTAAAAGAGTGGATGGAGACTGCACGCGCTTTAAGAGAGATACTTTAATACTATTTATTGAATTTATTTAGATAGAATTTTGCGATTTAAATTTAGTAAAGGATAGTTGTGAGAGGTTCAAAGGTTAAAACTTTTATATTTGCATTGATTTTTATCGGACTTATTTTTGGTGTTGTTGGAGTATTAAACTCAAATTCAATGGATTCAGAACCACCAAAAATATCTATAAATAGTGAAATTTACTGGAATCAAAAGACTCCAATTGATCTAAATATTAGTGATAATGGTACACTACAATCATTTAAAGTTACATTAGTAGATGGACAAAGCGCTCATGTTATAATGGATGAAAAATTTAATGAACCACAAAATCAAGCACAGATAAATTTAAAATTTCCAAAAAGTCTAATTTTAGATAAAAATCGTGTATATGAGCTATTAATAGAAGCAAAGGATTCTAGTTTTTTAGGTGGAAATGTAGCTAGTAAAAAGGTAAATTTGATAATTGATAGTAAAAATCCTCAAATTCAACTCATAAACCAATCATATAAAATTACTAAAGGTGGCTCGGCTGTTGTAGTTTTTAAAGCAGTTGATGAGAATTTACAAAGTGTTTATATCCAAAACGGAGATCGAATTTTTAAACCAACTAAATTTGTAAAAGATGGCTACTGGGCTTCTTTGCTCGCATGGGATTTACAAAGCCCAAATTTTAAAGCTAGAATTGTGGCTGTAGATAAAGCCGGTAATAAGAGTTTCTCAAGTATTGGCTACTATTTGCAAGATCGTAAATATAAAGAGTCTAGAATTGCTTTGAGTGATAGATTTTTAGATGGTAAAATTGATGAGCTAGCTAACCAATATGCTCAAAATTATCCAGAGCTTGATAGACTTGCAAAGTTTAAATTTGTAAATGAAACTCTAAGGGATTCAAACGAAGATATGATTCATAAGATAACTTCAGCAGTGCCAGAGGAGATTATAGATAGCTTTTATATTGAACCATTCTATCCGCTTAGAAATGGTGCAGCAGTAGCAAGTTTTGGAGATCATAGATTTTTTACCTATAATGGAGAAGATGTAAGTCAAAGCTGGCATATGGGGCTAGATCTTGCTAGTACAGCTATGGCATCAATTGATACGCAAAATGCAGCTTTTGTGGTATATAATGATTTAAATGGAATTTATGGTGAGAATATTATTTTATATCATGGATTTGGACTTTATACACTTTATGGGCATTGTAATGGTACTTTGGTTAAACCTGGTGAGCATATTGGAGCTAAGCATATAATTGGTAAAACTGGCACTAGCGGATTAGCGCTTGGCGATCATTTGCACTTTGGGGTGTTAATTCAAGGCGTTGAGGTTAGGCCTGAGGAGTGGATGGATAGAAAATGGATGAAAGATAATATCTATGATATTTTAAATTCAGCCAAAAAAGCTATAAAAGGCTGAAATTTTAAGATTTTTTAATCCTTTTAGGATTATAATTTGCAAAATTTTAAGGAATATTGTGAAACAAAGAACTATAGGAAAACGAGTAGAAGGAGTCGGAATTGGTCTTCACAAAGGTGAGCCAATTAAGCTGATTTTAGAGCCTTTAGAAGCTGATAGTGGAGTAGTATTTTATAGAAGTGATAAGGCTACAAGTTTTAAAGCTGAGCCAAGTAGTGTATTAAATACTCAGATGGCTACAGTAATTGGCAATGAAAAGGCTACAGTATCAACTATCGAACACCTAATGAGTGCGATAAATAGCTATGGAATTGATAATATCAGAGTTATTTTAGATGCAAATGAAGTACCAGTGATGGATGGAAGTGCTATTAGTTTTTGTATGATGCTCGATGAGGCTGGTATAGTCGAGCTAGAAGCTGATAAAAAAGTAATAGTAGTTAAGCGAGAAGTAGAGGTAAGAGAGGGCGATAAATATGTCAAATTAACTCCATCAACTAATCCAAAATTTAACTATACAATTAAATTTGAAAATCCAGTAATTGGCTTACAAAGTTATACTTTTGAATTTAGTAAAGAAAATTTTATAAACCAAATAGCAAGGGCTAGGACTTTTGGATTTTTAAAAGACGTACAAAAACTAAATTCAATGGGCTTAGCTCTTGGCGGAAGCTTAGATAATGCTGTAGTAATAGATGGTGGTAAAATATTAAATCCTGAGGGGTTACGATTTGAAAATGAATTTGTCCGTCATAAAATTTTAGACGCAATTGGCGATATAAGCTTACTTGGAGCACCTATGATTGGAGATTATGAAGCTTTTGCTGGAAGTCATGATTTAAATCATAAATTAACTGTAGCACTATTAAGCGATGAGAAAAATTATGAGATTATAACTCTAAGTGAAGCAACACAAAAAGAGTATGAAAAGGCATTTGCATAAAAAAGGTTGATATATTAGTAATTTGCCTTAGTTCACCTTTGCTTGTGGGTGTATATTTAGGTGGAAATTTAATTGAGCAGATTAAGAGCGATGAAAAAGCAAGCGAATCTTTAGGAGAGATTTTGGGTTTGCTAAGTGCTAAATTTGAGATTAGTAAAATTATTTATGCTAATGGGCCAGGAAGCTTTATGGGGCTAAAGGTTGCTTATTTGACACTTTGTACTTTTTGCGTGGCTCGTGGGTTAGAGTTTTATGGAGTTGATGGATTTGCTTTAAATGGAGCTAAGCCAATTAGAGCCAATAAAAATATGAGTTTTGTGCTAAAAAATGGGGCTATTAGTCTACAAAGAGTTGAACCGTATGAATTGGAGTTGCCAATAAGTTTAGATGGTTTGGAGTTGATAGCTGATGCATTGCCAAATTATGTTATAGATGCAGTTTAGGAGATTATAATGACTATATTTACACCAGCAACAAGTGCGAATTTGGGACCTGGATTTGACTCTTTGGGTCTAGCTTTAAAGCTTTATAATGAGGTTAGCATCACTGAACAAAAGATTAGCTCTATTAATATTATAGGCGAGGGAAGCGATAAAATTGCTTTGAAAAAAAATAATACATTTGTAAATATTTTTAATGAAACTATTACTAGCTTAAATGGTAAGAGTTTAAATTATAAATTTAACTTTGTAAACAATATTCCCTTTTCAAGAGGATTAGGAAGCTCTAGTTCGGTTATTGTAGGGGCTATTGCGGCTGCTTATTATATGGCTGGATTTAAGGTTGAGCGTAGCGTAATTTTGAATAAAGCTTTACAGTATGAAAATCATCCTGATAATATTTCGCCAGCCGTTTGGGGTGGATTTACAGTAAATATTGTTAGTGGCGATTCAGTTTTTACTCAAAGAACAGATATTGATTCAAATTTAAAAGCTGTGGTTGTTATTCCAGATGAGCCGATGAATACCAAGCAAAGCCGTGGCAAACTCCCTGCAAACTATACAATGAGCGAGTGCGTAAGCAATCTTAGTCATGCTGCTTACTTAAGTAGCTGTTTTATTAAAAAAGATTATGATAATTTGCGTTTAGCTAGTATTGATAAAATGCATGAAGAGCACAGAATGAGTGCTTTACCAGAGCTTTTTAGGGTTAAAGAAGTAGCATATGCTAATGGTTCTTTAATGAGTACACTCTCAGGAAGCGGATCAAGCTTTTTGAATTTAACCTATGATGATAGAGCGCAAGCTTTAGCACAGGCTTTGCAGAGTGAGTTTAGTAAATTTAGAGTTGTAATTTTAGATATTGACAACGATGGATTTAATATAAAAAGCTAAAAATAAAGAAAACTAAGATATAATAGTGCGAAAATTTCATAAACCTATTAGAATGTGCGTGGTTTGCAAGAGTAGATTTTACCAAGATGAGCTTTATAAATTCCGATCAGTAAATGGTGAAATAGTATTAAATTTATGCAATGCTAGATCGTTTTATGTTTGTAAAATTTGCATAGAAAAAGATGTAAAAGAGCTAAGAAAACCACTTGCAAAATTTGGAAAAAATAGTATAAATTTAAAGGAGATAATAGTCAATGGCAAAGATTAGAATTCACGAAATAGCAAAGGAGCTAGGCTCATCGTCTAAAAAAATTTTAGAGAAGGCAAAAGAGCTAGGCTTTGCGGTGACTACTGTCTCAAGCGCTGTAAGTCCAGAAGATGCTGCAAAGCTTTATGATTATGTCCAATCTGGTATAATCCCAGAGGCTAAATCGGCTAAAAAGTCAGCAGTTAAACAGCCGCTAAAAGAGGAGTCAAAACCAACTATAAAAGATGAGTCACTCAAAACTCAGCTAGCACCTGAGTCAGTAAAAGTAGTAGTTGTAGAGTCAAAACAGCAGCCAGAATCCAGCCAAAAAGATGAATCAAAACCTGAGAGTCTAGCAAATTCAAGTATAAATAAAAGGCGTGGCTTAGTAATTGTTAAAAAGAAAAAAGACGAACAGCCAAAAGTAGAAAAATCTAGTAGCCCAACAATGATAAATAATAAAGCACTTGAATCTATGTTTGGTAGTGGTGAGGAGAGTTTTAAAAAGAAGAAAAAAGATAAAAAACAATTTCAAGCCACTAAAAAAGAGAGTTCATCAAAGCTTGATTTAATGGGTCTTAGTGAATTTGGTGATGATATTGTAATCGATGATGAAGATGTTGTAGTTCTGCCAGACCTCACAGTAAAACCGATTGAAACTGAAAGGGTTCAAACTGCTAAAAAACCTCTAAATATCTATAAACCTGCGCAAAATAATGGATTTAACCTTGAAGGCGGAATTCAAAGAAGTAGCCGCAAAAAGCATAAAAAAGTGGTCAAAGATAATCAAAATGAGAGCGTTGTAAGTGTAGATATACCAAAAGAGATTAGAGTATATGAATTTGCTGACAAAATCAAAAAATCCCCAAGTGAGATTATTGGTAAGCTTTTTATGCTTGGCAAGATGACTACCAAAAATGACTTCTTAGAAGAAGATGAGATTGAAATTTTAGGTGCTGAGTTTGGTATTGAGATTAATATTGTAGATACTCAAGAGGAATTTGACTATGTCAAAGCTTATGAGGGTGAAGATGATCAACACTCCGAGCCTAGAGCGCCTGTAGTTACGATAATGGGGCATGTTGATCATGGTAAGACAAGCTTATTAGATTATATCCAAAACTCTAGAGTAGCAAGTGGTGAAGCCGGTGGTATCACTCAACATGTTGGCGCATATATGGTAGAAAAAAATGGCAAAAATATCACATTTATTGATACGCCAGGGCATGAGGCCTTCACTGCTATGAGAGCTAGGGGAGCTAGTGTTACTGATATTGTTATTATCGTAGTGGCTGCTGATGATGGTGTCAAACCTCAAACCAAAGAGGCGATATCTCACGCTAAGGCAGCGGGCGTGCCAATTATCATAGCTATAAATAAAATGGATAAAGAGAGTGCTAATCCTGATTTAGTAAAAACCGGTTTGGCAGAACTTGATATTATGCCTACAGAGTGGGGTGGGTCTTATGAGTTTGTCCCAGTATCGGCAAAAACGGGGATGGGGATAGAAGATTTATTAGAAATAGTGCTTTTACAAGCTGAAATTTTAGAGCTAAAAGCCAATCCAAATAGAGAAGCCAAAGCTACAATTATAGAGAGTTCATTGCAAAAAGGCCGTGGCCCAGTAGCTACTGTGATTGTTGAAAATGGCACACTAAAAGTAGGTGATACTATAGTTGCGGGTGTGGCATATGGTAAAGTAAGGGCTTTAAGCGATGATAAGGGCCGAAGCTTAAAGGCTATTAAGCCAGGAGAGTGTGGGGTGTTAATAGGTCTAAGCGAAGTGCCTGAAGCCGGTGAGACGCTAATTAGCGTAAAAAGTGATAAAGAGGCTCGTGAATACGCACATAAAAAATATGAGTATCTACGCCAAAAAGAGTTAAGCAAATCTACAAAAGTTACAATAGATGAGTTAAGCGCCAAAATCGCAGAAGGCGAGTTGAAAAACCTCCCTGTAATAATCAAAGCCGATGTCCAAGGCTCATTAGAGGCTATTAAAGCTAGTCTTGAGAAGCTTAGAAATGATGAGATTAAAGTTAGCATTATCCACTCTGGTGTAGGCGGTATCACTCAAAGTGATATTTCACTAGCTAGTGCTAGTCAAAATTGCGTGATATTAGGATTTAATATCAGACCAACTGGTGATATCAAAGAAAAAGCCAAAGAAAAAGCTGTCGAGATCAAAACCTATAATGTAATTTACAATCTTTTAGATGATGTTAAGGCTCTATTAAGTGGCCTTATGAGCCCAGTTATCACTGAAGAGGATCTTGGTCAAGCTGTGATTAGACAAGTTATAAATGTGCCAAAAGTCGGTCAAATCGCTGGCTGTATGGTGACTGAAGGTATCATTAGTAGGGGTGCGAAAATTCGTGTTATCCGTGATGGTGTGGTGGTATTTGAAGGCAATATCAGCTCACTTAAACGCTTTAAAGATGATGCCAAAGAGGTAGCAAAAGGCTATGAGTGTGGCGTAGGAATTGAAGGCTATAATGATATGAGAGAGGGTGATTATATTGAGAGTTATAAAGAAGTAGAGAATAAGGCAGAGATATGAACCCTGCTGAGTTAAAAAGACTTCGCACCCAAAGCATATTAAAAGAGCTGATCCCAGAAGCCCTAAGCACTCTTGAAGATGAGTATTTAAAGGGGCTTTGTGTTACTGATGTTGAGTGTAAAAAGGGTAGATATGATGCCTTTGTATATCTAGATAAGATGAATTTTGATGAGAAAGAACAAGCCTATATATTATCTCATCTCAAAAAGATTAGTCGCCATATCCAAAATCATTGTATGGCAGCTGAGGGGTGGTATAGGGCTCCAAATTTTCATTTTATCTTTGATGATAGATTAAAGTATCAAAATCATATAGACGCTCTATTTGCTAAGGTTGCTGATGAGTTACAAAAGGGTAAAAAGTGAATTTAGAAGAGTTAGAAAAGTTATTAAATGATTGTGGCGTGGCTCTGTATGATACAGAGATAGCCAACGAAAATGGCCGCCAAATTTATAGAGTTTATATAACCAAAAGTGGTGGTGTGAGCTTAGATGATTGCGAGGTTGTTAGTAAGCTTTTATCGCCTATTTATGATGTTATGCCGCCAGTTAGTGGGGATTGGGTTTTAGAAGTTTCTAGCCCAGGACTTGAGCGAAAACTAAGCAAGATAGAACACTTTGCCAAAAGCATTGGCGAAATGGCGAAGGTGGCTCTAAATGATAAGAGCCAAATAGTTGGTAAAATAATAAGTGTAAATGGCGATGATATATTGATTAATAGTGATGAAGGGGATATAAATATAAATTTTAATGATATCAAAAAAGCCAAAACTTTCATCCAGTGGTAACTATGGGTGATGAGTTTTATCTATCTTTAGCTATTGATAAAGCGTGGGATTATCAGCTTTTGACCTATCCTAATCCCGCAGTTGGGGCTGTGATTTTAGATGAAAATGGCAAGATTTTATCTATTAGTGCTCACCAAAAAGCTGGAGAGGCTCACGCTGAATTAAATGCGACAAAAGAGGCTTTAGAGAGCAAAGATAGCAGTTTAAAAACCATATTTGCCACCGCTAAAAATCCAAATGAGCTATATAATCTCATAATCCAAAATCACCGAAATTTGCTTAAAAACTCCACCTATTATGTGACGCTAGAGCCATGCGCTCATCAAGGCAAGACGCCACCTTGTGCGAGTTTGATTCTTGCTATGGGTGCAAAGCGTGTAGTAATTGGCTCAAGAGATTATGGAGAACATGCCAAAGGCGGGGCTGAGTTTTTAGCTCAAAATGGTGTTGAGGTAAAGCTTGATGTGTGTAAGGCTAGGTGCGATGAACTACTAGAGCCATTTCTTAGATGGCAAAGCGGGAATTTTACATTTTTTAAAATTGCTCTTAGCCAAAATGGGGTTGCAACTGGTGGAGTAATATCAAATTTAGCCAGTCGTACTCATACTCATCGTCTTAGAGAGCTTGCTGAACTGATGATAGTTGGCGGAGCTACAGTTTGCACAGATAGACCAACGCTAGATGCTAGGCTAATTAGTGGGCGTGCGCCAGATATTTTAATCTACTCATCTAAAACTGAATTTGATTTACAAATACCGCTTTTTAATATACCAAATCGTAAAGTTGAAATCTCAAATTCGATAGAACCGGCTTTTAAAAAGAGATTTGTTATGATTGAAGGTGGTGAAAATTTCTTAAGAAATTTAGATTCTAGAGTAGATTGGATTCTAATTTATCGCTCAAATGAATTCAAAAGTGCTAATAATATAAATTTAGATATGAAGGTTAAAATCTTACATAGAAGTATTTTTGGCGATGGAGAGCTTTTGTGGTGCAAGAGACTAGATTTAGGAATTAATGCATGAAATATGTAACTATTTTTGGCTCAGCCAGATTAGATGCTAGCAGTGAACATTACCAAAAAGCATATAAAATCGCAAAAGCTTTGGCAGCTACTGGATATGGGGTTATCACTGGCGGAGGTGGCGGTATTATGGAAGCAGCAAACCGTGGAGCATTTGAGGCTAGAGGGGATAGTATAGGGATAAATGTTATATTGCCAAATGAGCAACAGCTCAATTCTTATTGCACCAAATCGCAGACATTAAATAGTTTAAGCGAGCGAAAAAACGCTTTAATAAAAGATAGTTTTGCTTTTATTATTTTTCCTGGTGGTTTTGGAACGCTTGATGAGGCTTTTGAGGTTATTACATTGGCGCAGGCAAGGCTTAGAGATCATAAGGTGATTTTTGTTCAAAGATATTTTTGGGCGCCACTTTTTAACTTTTTAGATAATCTTGTGAATTTGGGTTTGGTTAATAAAAATAGCTATTATAGTGCTGATAATATAGATGAGATTATGGATATTTTACTTTTATAGCATAAATATAAAGCAGTGCTAGCTTATTACTATATTATGTATGCTAAATGTCAATTTACTTAGATTATACAAGACAAATTTGGCTAAATGAGTTTTAAAAACTTGTATTTTTAAGATAAAATTATTAAGGTTTTGTATAAGATTAGATTTGCTCAAACTAATTCTAAATTTATATAATATACTATTTAGATATATTATATAAATTTTTACTATCTCGTTTTATTATATTTAGAAATATTTTGTATAATCATCAAAAAATAGCGATAAAAGGATTATTTTGAAAGTATTAATAGCATTAAGCGGTGGTGTAGATAGCTCAATGAGTGCCAAATATTTACAAGATCAGGGTTATAGTGTAGTAGGTTGCTATATGAAGCTACACGGCAGAGAGGATTACCATAGACATAATATTGAGAATGTCAAAAAAGTATGTGAGTTTTTAGGGATAGAGACTCATGTTTTAGATCTGCAAGAGACTTTTAAAAAAGAGGTTTATGATCTATTTGTTAATTCATACAAGGATGGAATTACGCCAAATCCATGCGCTCACTGTAATCGCTTGATTAAATTTGGTGCACTTTGGGAATTTGCTAAGAGTCTAGGCTGTGATAAAATCGCAACTGGTCATTATGCTAGAATAGAAAATGGTTTAATAAAATCTGCTATTGATGAGACTAAAGATCAAAGTTATTTCTTAGCCAATCTTGACCCGCAAATTTTACCTTACATCATCTTTCCACTCGGAGATAAGCTCAAAGTCGATATAAAAGCCCAGGCTTCGCAAATACCACAGATTGCATCGTTGGCCTCACAAAAGGAAAGTAGTGAGATTTGTTTTGTTGAGACTACATATATTGATGTTTTAAAGCAGCACTATAATACCAATCTTCCAGGTATTGTTCGTAATTCAAATGGCGATGCTATCGGTACTCATGATGGCTATATGCATTATACAATTGGCAAGCGCAAAGGCTTTAAAATCAATGGTGCGCATGATCCTCATTATGTAACTAATATCAATGCTAGAGCTAATGAGATTACTGTAGGTAAAAAAGATGAATTAGAGTGCTATGAATTTAAAACACGTAATTTTAATAATTTTACTCAGTTGAGCGAATTTGAATCTTATGTAAAAATTAGATATCGTTCAAAGCCTATTTTATGTGTTGTTCATGTAAGCAATGGAGTAGCAACTGTAGAACTAAAGAGCAATGCTGGAGCTGTTGCTAGTGGTCAGTTAGCTGTATTTTATGATGAAAATCAAAGGGTTTTAGCTAGCGGATTTATAGAATAAATTTGCTAGTCAATTTATTCTTTTGAGTTTAGATATTATTATATGTCTTGTGCCTGCCGTGTATAGTAATTGTTTAAATTTATACTATGCTAAATTTGCAAAAGCAAGGCTAAATTTATCATTTTTATCGCTTTTATATTAATTTTTATCGGTTTATTAATTAAATTTAGATAAAATATTGCCTAAAATTTTTTATAAAGAGGTTACAATGGCACTACCAGAAGCAGAACATATATGGTATGATGGCAAATTAGTCAAATGGCACGAGGCTACAACTCATGTTTTAACTCACTCATTACATTACGGCAATGCTGTATTTGAAGGCGTTAGAGCTTATATGACACCAAAGGGTTTAGCTATTCTTTGCCTTGAAGCACATACAAAAAGGCTATTTGAATCTGCTAAGGCTTGTGGGATTAAAATTCCATTTACCGCTGAACAGATCAATCAAGCACACATTGACCTATTAAAAAGCAACACCTACACAGATAATGTCTATATTCGTCCACTTGTATTTTTAGGCTATGGTAAAATGGGCGTTAGTCATATTGGATGCCCAGTAAATGTCGCTATTGCAGCGTGGCAGTGGGGTGCATATATGGGCGAAGAAGCTCTTCAAAATGGTATAAAAGTCAAAATCGCCTCTTGGATGAAGCCAGCACCATTTTCTATGATGGCAAAGGCCAAAGCAAGCGCAAACTACTTTAATTCTCAAATGGCAAATTTCGAAGCACACGAAGCTGGTTGCGATGAAGCTTTATTGCTTGATCCGCAAGGCTTTATCGCTGAAGGTAGCGGTGAGTGCTTTTTTATAGTCAAAGATGGCGTGATAATCACCCCACCAAATGACACTAGCTTAGAGAGTATTACTCAAAAAAATGTGATTCAAATAGCAAAAGATTTAGGCTATACAGTACTTCGCCAAAGAATTACTAGAGATGAAACTTATAACGCTGATGAAGCATTTTTTACTGGAACAGCAGCAGAGGTTACGCCAATTAGTAGTATAGATAGTAGAGTAATTGGTAGCGGCAAAAGAGGTCCAGTATCGCATGAGCTTCAAGGTGCGTATTTTGATATAGTAATGGGTAAAAATCCAAAATATGAACATCTACTTACTTATATTAATTAAAGGATAAGAATTGCCTGCAGATTTAAATGACTATTTTAATAAAAAAAATGGCAACTCAAATAACGATGAGAGGAAGCCAAATTTTAATTTTAAAAAGCCAAATGTACCAAATTTGAACGGAGGTTTAGGTAAATTTAGTGGTATTATATATGCTTTAATTGCTATAATTGTTATCTTGGTGGTAGCTAAGCCATTTGTGGTTATTAACTCAGGTGAGGTAGGTATCAAATCTACTGCTGGTAAATTTGACCCAAATCCACTTCAACCAGGATTTCATTTTTTTATACCTTTTATTCAAGAGGTACGCATAGTTGATACTAAAGTTCGTCAGATTAATTACACCTCTACAGAGGGTAGAAATGAGACAAATTTCCGTGGTAGCGGAATTGAAACTAAAGATACTATATCGGTTTTAGATTCTCGTGGACTTCCTGTTAGTATGGATATTACTGTTCAGTATCGCCTAAATCCACAAAATGCACCGCAAACCATTGCTGCGTGGGGTTTTAGCTGGGAGAATAAAATTATAGACCCAGTTGTAAGAAATGTGGTAAGAAATGTAACAGGTAAATACACAGCAGAAGAGCTACCAGAGCGTAGAAACGATATCGCCGCAGCTATCGATATGGGAATTCGCTCTGATATTGATAAGCAACCAAATCAGCCAGTAGAATTAGCTAGTGTTCAGCTAAGAGAGATAATCTTACCACCAAAAGTAAAAGAGCAGATTGAAAGAGTCCAAATAGCAAAACAAGAGGCTGAAAGAACTAAATATGAAGTTGAGCGTGCAAATCAAGAAGCTCTTAAAAAAGCTGCTCTTGCTAAAGGTACAGCCGAAGCCGTTAAAATCGAAGCCCAAGGTAGAGCCGATGCTGTAAAAATAGAAGCTGATGCGCAAGCCTACTCAAATTCACAAATCGCAAGAAGCTTGACAAATAATCTTTTAGAGCTAAAACAGATTCAAACTCAAAAAGAGTTTAACGAGGCCTTAAAAACAAATACAGATGCTAAGATATTCTTAACTCCTGGTGGAGCTGTTCCAAATATCTGGGTAGATACCAAAGATAAACAAAGACAAACTTCAACACAAAATTAAGGATTTTTAGATGAGCGTGAGTGTAAATTGGGATAAGATTAATGGCATGCTCCCAGTAGTAGTCCAAGAGGCTACTACCAATGAGGTCTTAATGCTTGCATATATGAATCAAGAAGCCTTTGAGCTTACTAAAAGTACTGGTCTAGCTCACTACTACTCACGCACTAAATCTAGAATTTGGAAAAAGGGTGAAGAGAGCGGTAACTTTCAAATTGTTAAATCCATTAGCCTTGATTGCGATAGTGATGCTTTGCTTTTAAAAATAGAACAAATAGGTAGTGTAGCATGTCATACTGGAGAGAAATCTTGCTTTTTTAATCATTTAAATTTAGAACAAAACAGCAGGCCAAATTTAAATAAAGAGATAAAATATGATATCTTAGATCATCTTTATCATATTGCACTTAATAGAAAGCTAACTTCAAGTTCAAATTCATATATTGCTAAACTTTATACAAAATCTCCAGATAGTTATCTTAAAAAAATATCTGAAGAAGCGTGTGAATTTGCTCTTGCGATTAAAGATTTAGAGCGCTTTAAATTATATGCAAATATGAACAAAGAGAGTTTTGGTGAGCATAAACCAGGTCAGCCAAAATATGACGCTATTTACGAGGCAGCTGATGTGTTATTCCATATGATTGTTGCGTTAGCTGATTATGATATTCATCCAAATGCAGTACTAGAAGAACTAAAACGCCGTGAAGGTATAAGCGGAATAGAAGAGAAGAAAGCCCGTGACAAATAGTATATTTTCTACCATTAAATTTTATGTAAGCAACTTTGGATTTTATGATTATGTCGCAGTTTCGTGGGTAATTTTGCTATTTTTGGCGCTATTTATTTTAGCCATTTATATGATGTTTAAGCGTCCATTTGTTGCTATAATTTTATTTTTGCTTAGCTTTGTAGGGCTAGGTGCTGGTATAAATTATTCACTTAAATTTATTGATGATGTAACACGCCCAAAAGATGTAAATATTGGCCCACTTCGTCAGTTATTTTACTCTGATGTTATGATAGCTGATGTAAATATAACCAATAAATCCAAACAACCATTTAAAAAGTGCCGAATAAAGCTAAGTTTTCACAATATCGGAAAAAGCAAATTTGAAAATTTAAAATTTAAATTTAACCCATTTCATACAGAGGTAATTATAACTGAGCAGATTGAACCTAGCAAAACTGGGGAAATCAAATTCGTTATGAAAGAATTTCGCCCACAAAACTATACCACCACACTAAGAACGGAGTGTTTTTAATGAGCTATTTTAATATATTTCATATAATAGTATTGATACTGATTTTATCTATGTTTGGCTTATTTACCTATTTAATAATCCTAAAAGAACACCGCACTAAACAAGCTATTAGTCTACTTATTGTTAATGTTGCTATTATGAGTTGTTTGGCTATGATTTCAATGATGCTAATTGATAAATATACCAAAGTTGCAGAGATTATCAATTTAGAGGGTAGGCGCACCTTAATCAATGAGACTATTAGTTATAGTGGTATTATTAAAAATGTTGGTTATGGTTATATTAATTCATGTACAATCAATATTGAATTAATCAATACTCCAGAAAAAGGATTAGAGGCTAGCAATTTTGAAAATCGTGGATTTTTTGATACTTATATTGGTAGTAATCATAGCCAAAAAGGTTCGCAAAAAGGTGAATTTTTAATACTCAAAGACCTTCCAAGCGGTGATCAAAGAGGCTTTAGCTTTACAATGCCATATCCTGCTCACTTTAAAAACCATACTACAAATTATACGCTAGATTGTAAATAATTTAAGTCAAATTTAAATTTGGCTTAAATATTTATATATAATTTTCTTATAATAATTAATCTGTCTATTTTAAGTTATTATAAATCTAATATGAGCTAAAATATATAATAAAAAATTTCAAAGGATAAATATGCTCAAAAATATGAAGCTATCAGTTAAACTTGCTTTTGCGGGTTTTGTATTTACTGCCTTGATAGTAGCTACCGTTGCTGGTATCGCCACATATCAAGCCATAAATAGAGTCGAGTCGAATTCTGCTGCCTTCATGGAAGCTGGTTCTTTATCACAAGCAAATTACATCGCTGCTGAATTTAACAAAATTTCCGATGCTTTAAATGCTTATAAAACAGTTATGGAATCATCATTAAATTCCGGTATAGCTATGCCTGTTGATATCATAACAAATATGTTAAGCGAAGCCATAAAAGATCAAAAAATAGCCGCTGGTATATTCTTCTACACTACAGATGACAGCATATACGCCAAAAACCCAAATTCAAACGACCCACGATATACCCAAGCTGGCGATCTAGCCATATATGTCAATTATCACAACAGACTTGAGCGTATCGAAGATAACTTCAAAAGCAAAGATTATTACGCAAATGGCCTTAGCAAACCAAGATTAACCGAGCCTTTTAGCGATCATATAGAGGGTAAAAACATAACAATGGCTTCTATGACTTTCCCTGTGAAATACAAAGGCAAAACAATAGGTATAATCGGTGCTGATTTGGATTTAGAAACATATTTTATAGATAGATTAAAAGAGATTAAACTATACAAAAGCGATACAAGCTTCTTAGTCTCAAACAAAGGTATAATGGTAGCCAGTCCTAACCCACAAAATAGGGGATTATCTATCCAACAAGTAAATCCAAATCTAGCTCAACTACTACCAGTTTTAAATAACAAAGAAATTGATTACGCTACAGTAGCAGCTATGAGCAAAAGCATACAAGAACACGCTCACTTCAACCTATCCAGAGTAAATATGCATAATATGGATGAGAATTGGGGTCTTGCTACACTAGTTCCTACTAGAGAGATTTTCGCTGAAATCTCATCAGCTAGAAATAGCTTAATAATTGTAGGCATAATAGTCGCTATAATCGGTGGATTTTTCCTATTCTTCGCTACAAAAATGCTAATTACTAGAATAGAAAATATCAGAGCTTTACTATCAGATTTCTTCGATTTCTTAAACCACAAAAGAGCCGACGCTCGCCTAGCAGTAATTACCAATAACGATGAAATCAGCCAAATGGCTAAGGCTATCAACGATAATATCGTAATCGTAAAATCAAATTTAGACAAAGACTCAAAAGCCGTTGAAGAGTCTCTAAAAAAAGCTAGCGAAGTAGAAAACGGAAATCTAACTGCTAGAATCACTCTAAACCCAGCTTCACCAGAGCTATTAAAACTCAAAAATGTCCTAAACAAAATGCTAGATGTCCTAGAACAAAAAGTAGGTAACGATATCAACGCCATCCAAAGTGTATTTGATAAATTCAAACAACTAGATTTCACCGTAAGAATAGAAAACCCAAAAGGCGAAGTCGAGATAGTTACCAATCTACTAGGTGATGAAGTTACTAAAATGCTAAGGGCAAATCTAGAACAAGCAAACAACCTACAAAATAAAGCCGATGAGCTAAAAGGCTTTGTCGCATCACTAAACGAAGGTGCTAAATCTCAAAGCGAATCCCTACAAGAGAGTGCCGCAGCGGTTGAAGAGATGAGTAGCTCAATGAACTCTATAAATGATAGAGCTAGTGAAGTTATCAAACAAAGCGAAGATATCAAAAATATAATCACAATAATTAGAGATATCGCAGACCAAACAAATTTATTAGCCCTAAACGCAGCTATCGAAGCAGCTCGTGCTGGAGAGCATGGTAGGGGATTTGCCGTGGTGGCTGATGAGGTCAGAAAACTAGCTGAAAGAACTCAAAAATCCCTAGGCGAAATCGAAGCAAATGTCAATATCCTAAGCCAAAGCATAAATGAGATGAGCCAAAGTATCAGCGAGCAAACAACAGCTATAAACCAAATCAACGAAGCTATAGTAAATGTCGATGGTCTAACTAGACAAAACACACAAATCGCACAAAATAGCAATGTAGTAGCAAATGAAGTTGATATGATTGCAAATGCAATTGTGCAAGAGGTTAAGAAAAAGAAATTTTAAATTTAGCTTTTTATATTGTAACAACTCTTACTATTAAAAGTTATACTATTAAAGCCCCCACTCTATTGTGGGGCGCTCTCATTAAATCAACCGCAATATATATTTTTACTCCATCCCCTCAAACAAATCCCACTCTAAAAATTATAAAATCACTTAGCCTAAATCTATAATATATAATCTAAATTTAATTAATTACTCAAATTTATTAAAAATTTGCAATATTTTCTTCAAATTTATCAAAATCCCCCCCCCATATATAAACTTTTTAATATTTGGTTCGATATAATAAAAACAACCCCTAAATGGATTTAAGTTTTATAGGGAAATCTTAACACAAAGGAAAAGTT
>NZ_MJKK01000022.1:0-402 GCF_002138755.1 Campylobacter sp. P0109 | reverse complement strand
AATTTTTCAAATAAAAACTTCCAAATAGGTGCTTATAGTAATGAAACTGCAAAAGTAAGCATAGGTGCTACAAACTCAAATACTATAGGGCATACTAGGTTTGAGACACTAAAAAATGTGGTAGCTTCTAATATTTCTCAAATGGCAGATGCAGTTGTAAAACTTAGCGGAATCGATGGATATCCGGGTGGTTATGTATTTCAAACTATTAGCGCAAAAACATTACAAACAGATGGTTTAAAAGCTGTAGCTGAAATGATGAATGGCGTAAGCGATAAAACTGGTATAAGAGCTGAAGTTAATAATACGCAAATATTTGGCCAAGCAATTGTTGCTGGTACAATTAAAGATTTTATGATTAATGGTGTAAAAATCGGTAATATTACCGTAAAAGCTAATGAT
>NZ_MJKK01000021.1:0-627 GCF_002138755.1 Campylobacter sp. P0109 | reverse complement strand
GTTGGATCACCTCCTTTCTAGAGTACAAAGTGATAATCTCACAATTATCGCTTAAGAGGAGTCTCAATCACACTTGTTTAGGTTTGAGGGATTGATTTTTAAAAGTAGTTATTAAGGGCCTATAGCTCAGCTGGTTAGAGTGCACCCCTGATAAGGGTGAGGTCACAAGTTCAAGTCTTGTTAGGCCCACCATTATTCATTTTTATCCGTTTTTATTTTTCATATTAGCATATCATGTTTGTAATTCTCAAGATCTTTGTTATTTAAATTTTTTAAAATCTAATGTTGCTTGATTAAAATTTATAATTTCTATTTTTCAAATACTATATTCTTATATTTTTTGATTTACCTAAAATTGCTTCATTTTGTATTAAAATTTTTAATAATATTAAATTTTTAATTATTTAACTAGATTTTAGTACAAATTTTCAAAAAATTATAATATTTTTTGAAAATTGTTTTATATTTAAGCTTATTTTAATATTAATATTGTATAATTCCACTCACATTTCAAGTTAATCTTATTTAGCTTTGAAAAGTAAAGTTACTTAAATTACCATTGTTAAAAGTCACAATCAAGTTTTAATATTTAAAACAATTTTACAGGACTTGTTAGAGCTTTGAATT
>NZ_MJKK01000020.1:0-641 GCF_002138755.1 Campylobacter sp. P0109 | reverse complement strand
ACATGGCTATCCATTCTGACATTTCTACCGCCTGGGGCGACATATTTTGTGATTTTACCTGGATTTGGAGTGAAGCTTTTTGGGTCTTCGGCTGTGATTCTACACTCTATTGAGTGGCCACTTAATTTGATATCTTTTTGCTCTGGCAATCTCTCGCCTTGTGAGATTCGTATCATCCACTCTATTAAGTCTAATCCGCTACACATTTCGCTCACACAATGCTCGACTTGGAGTCTTGTATTCATCTCAATAAAATAAAATTTATTATCTCTTTGATCGTATAAAAACTCAAAAGTCCCAGCACCCGTATATCCTATGGCTTTAGCAGCATTTACGGCTGTTTGGTGGAGTTTGGCTCTAGTTTCATCATCTAAAATTACTGCTGGGCTCTCTTCTATTAATTTTTGGTGGCGGCGTTGCATTGAGCAATCTCTCTCACCCACATGCACGACATTGCCATACTCATCGCCTAGGACTTGGACCTCTATGTGGCGTGGATTTGAGATATATTTTTCCATATACATTGTTCCATCACCAAAGGCACTCATAGCCTCGCTTTCAGCTGACCAAAAGCTCTTTTCTAAATCCTCTTCTTTCTCTACCACTCTCATACCACGGCCACCGCCACCTGCAGCTGCTTT
>NZ_MJKK01000002.1:36346-232576 GCF_002138755.1 Campylobacter sp. P0109 | reverse complement strand
GATTTAACCAAGCTTTTCAGAAGGTTAAGGTGTTTCTCAATTCGTGAGCTGGAATTATATAAGAGATATGCTTAAAATAAGATTAAATATTAGGGAAAATTCTAAAAAATTTAAAAAAATTTGCAAATTTGGTTAAAAATCAACTAAAATATCGCTAAATTTGACAGAATTATTAAAAATTAACTCGCCATTTTCTTTTTGAGATTTAAATTTAGATATATAACCCTCACCATTTTTTATTAAAATTCCACTACTTATTAAAAAATTTTCATAAAAAGATATAAATTCTAGCCCTTTTATTGTAGAGATTGGGCGTAAAGCTATAAATTCTCCATCTAAATTTATATCTGTTATATCAAAACTATCTCCTCTAAGGTTAAATTTTAACTCAAAAAGATCATTAATACTAATTTTATCAACATATAAAACTGGATTGCAACTAATAAATGTATCTATTAATCCAATACTTTTAGATCCAAGCATAATGTTAAAAATCATCTTATAACTATCAATAATAAGATTTTCTAAACGAACTTTAGAATTTATATTATCAATCATAATATTATTTATTGCCACATTTTTGGCATGTATATTACTTATAATATTTACTAGATTATTAGTAATGGTTTTGGAGTCAAATTTTATTTCATCGCTTACTATATTAATAAGTGGAACATTTGCTCTTAAATTTTTAATGCTAATATTTAACTCATTTGGATTAAATTTAAATAGGTCAAAGCTAGTAAACTCAAGTCCATCTAAATAATCAATTTCGATATCGACTCCATTAAAAACACTACTAATGCCATCAAATTCAAAATCAGCTTTATCGAAACGTACACCTAGAAAATATAAGCGCTCTGTATCAAATGTTGTGCTAATATCTATACTAGAAATTGTAAAAAGATTGTGATTTTCGATTATTTTTAGTGGGGAAACCTGTGCTTTTAGCTGACTAATACCTCCATTTATAGGAATATTTAGATTAAATTTAGCCAATACTGAGTTTTCATTTTGTGTCAAATCCATCTTTAATCGATGATCTAAATCGCAAATATCGCCTACAATATCTAGCCCATTAAAAATTGAAATAACACTATGATGACTAAAAATATCAAATTTAAGATTGAAATCTTTATATTTTAGAGTAAAATTTAGATTAGTAGAAAAAATTGAGTTATTTTGGTTTATACTTGATAAAGCAAATTCGCTACTACTTTTAAGTTTATTTATGGCTGAGCTTAAAACAAAATTAGAAAAAAGATATGCATATCCATGCAAGCCAACCATCAAAATAAGTAGACTTGCAATAAGATATGCAAACTTTTTCATAGTTATCTCTTTTTAGTTGCCCAGCTAAAATATAGCCAAATCAACCCCAATAAAATAAATAAAAATATCGGGACTAAATAGCTACGTTCACCAAAATAGCTAGCAAATTTAGAAATAAATCCGCCAGCATAATAGCTAGCTAGTCCAAGACTAATAGCCCATATAACTGAGCAAATAGCATTAATAATAGTAAATTTAATTAAACTATACTTAGTAAGCCCTATTGCTAAAGGAACTAAAGTTTTTAATCCATAGATATATTTTTTGATAAAAATAATCTTATCTCCATATTTTTTAAATAAAATTTGAGCTAAGGCTAATTTTCTTTTATGCGATTTAAAATATGGCATTACTGAGCTTTTATTGTACCTACCCATATATACCAAAATCATATCGCCAATAAAATTTGCCACTGCTGCAATAATAATAGATAATGTCAAATTCATATTACCTTCAAAACTCAAAAGCCCTGCTCCAATAATAGCCACCATACCGCCGCCAAGACTATATAAAAATAAAATTAAATAGCCATAAGTTGAGAGATTTGTAAGTATATCTTGCATTATCTTACCACCGTTATAGCATGCATTAATTGTTTGTAACCGTATGAATTTGTATTAAAACGTATTTTATCATCAACAGTTATTACCGATCCACCAAGATTTGCCCCAGCAAAAAAGCCGCTATTATTTGTATAAATATAAATATCACTAAAGCCAATATCACTAACTATTTCATTTTTAGTACCATAATCCATAAAACTCACTGATGCACTAGCACTAAGAGTAAGCTTATTATCATAAATATCTTTAATTACTGCCGGATTCATTACATACATTACTAAAAAATTATTTTCATATCCAGCTTGCAACCCAATAGTTGCCCCACCAAGTCGCACAGGAACTGCGCTCCAGTTGCTGTTTAGATGGCGAGTAAGGTTATCATCGCTATAAAATTCATCTACATCATCACGCACAAGCATAACTCCACGCCCTATAGTCGCTCCAAGGATAAATCCAGCCTTGACAAATGTAGGAAATACTATAATGGCAGATGCGTTTGTGATAATTGATGGTGAAATTTTGTTTGTTCTATTTACGATATTATAGGCATTTGCACTATCTAATAATCTCTCATTTCCACCATATAATAAGCTTAAACTAAATAAAACCAACCAGATAACCCTTATCATTTGCGCCCCTATTTTGCATACTCTACGGCTCGTAATTCCCGGATTACATTTACTTTAATCTCGCCTGGATATTGCATTTTGCTCTCTATCTCTTCGGCAATCTCTTTAGCCAAAAGCACCGCTTCATCATCATTGACCAACTCCGCATTAGCAATAACCCTAATCTCACGACCAGCATTTATAGCGTAGGCATTTTTGATTCCTTCTTTTGAATTTGCGATATTTTCTATCTCTTCAACTCTTTTTAAGAAACTCTCAAGCACCTCTCTTCTAGCTCCAGGGCGTGCCGCAGATAAGGCATCAGCAGCACAAACTGCTGCGCACTCTACACTTAGCGCCTCTTCGTGTCCGTGATGAGCATAAATAGCATTGATTACAACCGGATGCTCCTTATACCGCTTACAAATTTCAGCCCCTAAATCCACATGGCTACCTTGGTATTCGTGTGTTAAGGCTTTGCCAATATCGTGTAAAATACCAGCTCTAATAGCTAGCTTCTCATCTCCGCCAGTTTCAGCTGCGATAATACCTGCTAAGTGAGCGACTTCTAGGCTATGAGCTAAGGCATTTTGACCATAACTAGCTCTAAATTTCATCTTGCCTATTAATTTGACAATTTCAGGATGAACCTTTGTAATTCCTAAATCAATCAAGATATTTTCGCCTTCTTCTAAGATACTAGCTTCAAATTCTTCGCAAACTTTTTGATGGATTTCTTCTATTCTAGCAGGTTGAATTCTCCCATCTTCAACCAAAAGCTCAATAACCCTTGTAGCGATAGCTCGGCGATATAGATTAAAGCTAGAAAGCACGATAGCATGGGGTGTATCATCGATTATGATATCCACGCCAAGCACCATTTCAAGAGTTTTGATATTTCGCCCTTCTTTGCCGATAATGCGACCTTTTAACTCATCATTTTTGATATCAACTACATTAATCAATCTCTCAGCAGCAAACTCCCCAGCAAATCTACTAGTGGCTTGAGCTAAGATATAATTTGCCTTTTTCTTAGCCTCTCTTTTTGCCTCTTCTTCGTATTTTCTAACGATATGAGCGATATCGGCACGGCTTTTTTCTTCAACTTTTTTTAAAACCAAATCCCTAGCCTCTTCTTGAGTTAAACCGGCTATGCGCTCCATAGTTTTTAACACTTCATCAATCTTTTCTTGATATGAATTTTTTAAATTCAAACCCTCTTCATATAAAGCATTAGCTCTATTTTGACTCTGTTCTAGATCATTTTTTAGATTGTTTAAGCTCTCTTTTTGAGATAATAAATTTTGCTCTTTTTTATTTATTTCATCAAATTTTTGGTTATACTCTTTTTGAAGCTTGCTGCCTTTTTCCTCATATCTTTTTTTAGCTTCAAATTCAGCCTCGCTTACCTTGACTTTGGCATCTTTAAGTACGCTTTCGGCTTCAAATTCAATAGCCTTAGCCTTAGCCTTAGCCTGTTCTAAAAATATACTATAATTAGCATCATTTATCTTTTTAGATATTAGCCAACCACCACCGGCTCCGAAAATTAAGCCTCCTAACCCCACTAATGACATCTCTATCATAACATACCTTTTTAATATATTTTGTAGTAGGTGTGATATAAAAGTCCGCACAAATATCATGTGCATCACAAATTTTATCATTAATATACATATCTTTTATGCTCACAAACACAATAACTGGTCTATATCCTAGACTATCAAAAAATCTATCATAAAATCCAGCACCATGCCCTACTCTAGCCATATTTGTATCTACTGCAATTACTGGCACTATTGCCATATCTATCTTTTTTTTATAAGCATTTGAATCTCTTGCTTCTTTAATTCCAAATTTAGATACAAAAAAAGGCAGACGCAATTTTACCATTTTTAAGCTTTTATCTACCATAAATGGGACAAATATTGTACAATTTTTTGCTAACTTGCGTCTAAGCATTATCAAATTTGGCTCTGTTTGCATCGGAGTAAAAATCAATAAATTTCTTACTTTATAAAACTTAATTAGCCTTAAAATATCAAAATTTAGTCTATTTTTATAACTATTAGCTACTCTTTTGGACTCTTTTTTTAGAGCGGTTTTAGCCATTTTTCTATAAGTTTGTTTATCATATTTAACCATAATATTAATCTTTATTTAGTATAATTGCAACATTTTACCAAAAAATTAGGAAAATATGATGAAATTTAAAATCTTTTTAGTAGCGACATTGCTGGTATTTTTTACTGGCTGCGATGATAAAAATGACAAAGAACCATCTACGCCATCAGTTATGCAAGCTGACTACTCAAAACCATTTAAACTCCCATTAAACGATGGCACAGAACTTAATATACAAAAGCGTAATGATGGATATGATATTGATATTAAAGATAAGGCAGTATTTTTAAATTTCTTTGCTACTTGGTGCCCTCCATGCAAAATAGAAATTCCATATCTTGTATCGCTTCAAGATAAATTTAAAGATAAGCTTCAAGTCATTGGAGTATCAGTTGATGAGATAAGCCTAGAACAAGCAAATGAATTTAAAGAGTTGTTAAATATCAACTATCCAATTGCCTATACCAAGGCAAATGAGTATCTAATCTCATCGCTTGGCGGTGTAGTTGGAATCCCCTTTAGCATTTTATACTATCCAAATGGCAAATTTGCTACATCTTATAGCGGATTGGTGCCTATTGAAATGCTTGAAAATGATATTAAAAAGGTGATTAAATAATGTTTAGCTTCCTTAAAAAAGGTCTTGAAAAGACCATAAGTGTCTTTACTGGTTCTAAACCAGCAGATAAAAAAATTACTAAAGATATTCTTGAAGAGCTTTTATTAGAAGCAGATGTGCCATATGAAATAGTACAAGAGATTATATATTACCTTCCACCACGTGAAATAGTTGATAAAGCTGATCTATCTAGAGTTATGCAAACATACTTTATGTATGATAGCAAAAGCATAGAAGCTAAGCCATTTGTTATGATGATATTGGGCGTAAATGGTGCTGGCAAAACAACTACAATAGCCAAATTAGCAAATTTATTTAAATCAAATTCAAAAAGTGTTATTTTGGGTGCTAGTGATACATTTAGAGCTGGTGCAATAGAACAACTACGCCAATGGGCAACCAGATTAGAAGTGCCAATAATTGCTTCAAATCAAGGCCACGACCCGGCCGCTGTGGCTTATGATACCATTAGCTCTGCTGTGGCTAAAGGGATGGATTATGCGATTATCGATACAGCTGGAAGATTACAAAATCAAAAAAACCTAGCAAGTGAGCTAGAAAAGATCTCAAGAATCAGCGATAAAGCCCTAAGTGGCGCTCCACATCAAAAAATTCTAATATTAGATGGTACACAAGGAAGTGCTGGAGTTGCTCAGGCTAAGGCATTCAATGAGATTATAAAGGTCGATGGAGTAATAATCACTAAGCTTGATGGTACTGCTAAAGGCGGTGCATTATTTGGAATTGCTAGAGAGCTTGAATTGCCTATTTTATACATTGGTGTTGGCGAGAGCAAAGACGATTTAATTAAATTTAATCCAAAAGAGTTCGTAGATACTATCTGCGATGCTATATTTTAAAAATAAAAATGGCAAAGTTAAAAACTCTATTTGAATGTGAAGCGTGTGGAAATCAGCAGAGCAAATGGATGGGAAAATGTCCGCAATGTGGTGCTTGGGAGAGTTTTATAGAGCTTAGTAATGAGCAAATAAAAGCAAGCCAAGAATTAGCAAAACTAACTAAAACTATAAATAACGCAACTCCAATATCTCAAATTCAAATAGAGCAGATAAAACGCAAATCCACCGGCGATAATGAGCTTGACCTTGTATTAGGTGGTGGAGTGGTAAGTGGTTCGCTAGTTTTAATCGGTGGAAGTCCTGGTATTGGCAAATCTACTCTACTGCTTAAAATTGCTTCAAATTTAGCTAATGATAATCAAAAAGTCTTATATGTCAGCGGCGAAGAGAGTGCTAGTCAGATCAAATTAAGAGCTGATCGCCTAAATGCTAATAGCGATAATCTATTTTTGCTTACTGAGATTGATCTTTCATCTATACTAGCTGAAGTGGCTAAAAATGAGTATAAAGCTATAGTTATAGACTCTATCCAGACTTTATATAGTGATAAGATTAGCTCCGCGCCAGGCTCTATATCGCAAGTTAGAGAGATTACATTTGAGCTTATGCGACTAGCCAAAAAAGAGGATATAGCTATATTTATCATCGGCCATATAACCAAAGAAGGCTCTATAGCTGGACCTAGAATTTTGGAGCATATGGTAGATGTAGTATTATATTTTGAAGGCGATAGCAGCAAAGAGCTTAGAATTTTAAGAGGGATTAAAAACCGCTTTGGAACAACTAGCGAGGTTGGTATCTTTGAGATGAGAAGTAATGGGCTAGTAAGTGCTAAAGATATCAGTAGCAAATTTTTTACTCGTGGCAATGCCGTTAGTGGCTCAGCTATTACTGTAACAATGGAGGGAAGTCGTGCGTTAGTAGTAGAAATTCAAGCCTTAGTATGTGAAAGCAGCTACCCAAAAAGAAGCTCAACTGGATTTGATAAAAATCGCTTAGATATGATTTTAGCACTTTTAGAACGTAAGCTTGAGATTCCACTTGGTCATTATGATGTTTTTATCAATGTTACAGGCGGAGTAAAAATCAACGAACCAGCATGTGATTTAGCCGTAGTTGCTGCGATAATATCTAGCTTTCGCAACCGCCCAATATCTAAAGAGAGCGTATTTATCGGTGAGCTTAGTTTAAATGGAGAGATTAGAGAAATTTTTAACCTTGATGCAAGACTAAAAGAAGCCGTATTTCAAAAATTCAAAAACGCCATCACCCCAAACAAACCACTAGAAACCTACCCTATAAAGACATTCGTAGCCAAAGAAATAACCCAAGTTTTAGAATGGATGTAGCTAAATTTATAATATTTTAATCTAAATTTAGCTATAATCTTATTCTTTTTAAGCCTGAGTGGTGAAACTGGTAGACGCGCTAGACTCAAAATCTAGTAGGGGCAACCCTGTGTCGGTTCGAGTCCGACCTCAGGCACCATTACCCCATTTTAATACTTTTCTTAAACTTTCACAAATCACCAAAAAAGCCCTAAAAATCGGATTTTAGAACTACTTTAAGCTTTCATTTGATATCATTTCATTTCAGTTATTTTCACCCCAAAGGGATACCCAAAAGGATACCCAAATGAAATTTAAAAGCTTTACAACAGACAGCCAACTAAAAGCTATCACCCTACCACAAGATACAAAAGAGCTAATAATAAAAGATGAGAGCACACCCAACCTAATAGTAAGAATTCGCCCAAATAGCAAGACTTTTCTTTGTAGAATTAAAATCAATGGTAAGATTAAAAAATACACAATAGGGCAATATCCGCTAATATCACTAGCCACCGCAAGGCAAGAAGCCATAAGATTAAAAGCCCAAATAACCCAAGGTATTGACCCAACGCTAAAAGAGTTAACTTTTAATGAAGTAGCACAAATATGGCTAAAACACAAATCCAAACAAAATTTAGCAACTTTTAAAAAGATACAAGGCAGATTAAATAACCATATTATCCCAAAGCTAGGCAATATCAAAATCCAAGATTTAAAGCGAGATAAGCTGATTAAATGCGTTTTAGAATTAGAATTAAAAGATAATAGGGGCGATGGATTTGAAACTAAAACCAAGATTTTTGGGATTTTAAAAGAAATTTTGAAATTTATAGCAATCCACGGATTAATACAAGACTACATAAGCCCATTAGCCGATTTAAATTTTGGTGATATTTGTAAGGATAAACACACCACTACCCACCACCGCTACATACAAGAGCCAAAAAGGCTTAAAGAGTTTTTAGACGCTATTGAGAATTATAAAGGCAATATCCTAACAAAATACGCCCTAAAAATGGGAGTTTATACAGCCCTAAGAAGCCAAACATTAAGGACACTAAAATGGGAATATATAGACTACACAAAAGAAATTATCAATATACCAAAAGAGCAGATGAAAACCAAAAAACCATTTATACTACCACTAACCAATCAAATAAAAGCGATATTAAAAGAATTAGAGCCTTATAAGCTAGGTCAATATCTATTTAGCATTAATTCAAAAATAATGAGCGATGGGACGCTAAACAAGGCTATAAAGCTAATGGGCTTTAGAGATGATACGGATTTTCACGGACTAAGAGGGCTATTTTCTACAATATGTAACGAACACACAAGAGCACGGATTAAGCGCTGAAATTATAGAATTATGCCTAGCCCACGCAAATACCAATCAAATAAGAAACGCCTATAATCACTCTGAGAGATTAAACGAAAAAGCAAAATTAATGAAGTGGTATAATGATTATATAGATAAAATAAGGGGTATGAGATGATTAAAAAAGATAAAGGATATTTTTTCACAAATTTAGAATTAATTAAGCAAACAAGCCCAAACGCTGATAAGCGCATTAAAGAAATAATAGGCGATATTATTAAGCGCTTAGATGATAATTTAACAAGCATTTCAAAAAATAGATATAATGATGAGTTAATATCTAAATTTGATAGCTTTTTAACGACTAATTTTATCTATTTAGAACATTTTAAAGAAGCAAAATATTCAAATGATAGCCTAGAATTACAATTTAACGATATAAGAGAAAATATTGTTTATGCTCTTTTGGGAATTGACTTTTTGATAGCAGGTTATGAACAAAAAAGAGATTTTATCCGTTTATTAAATAAAAAATCTCACAAATCCAAGCTAAAAGCCCAAAGAAGTTTTAAAAATATTATAAGATATGAAATCCTAAAATTATACGATTATGAAGGCAATACACAACTATTAAAAGATTTATTTTTTAATAAAGATTATAAAGAGCATTTTTTACGCTTTGTAAAATCTTTTCTTATAGTTATGTTATCTCTCACAAATGCTATATTTTATAATAAGCGTTTTAAGGGTAAAAATAAAGGCAAAATCAAAATAAAAGCTACTCTTAAAAAGGCGCACAATAATTCTAAGCAATATTTACTATCTACTATTAAATATAATTTTCAAAGGGATTTTTTGCTATCTAGGCTAGAACAAGGCGAAAAATTAAAGCCCATAAATTTAGAATTTATCACAAAATTAAGCGCTGATGAGTTTGTAAAACTAGCTAAAAAAGCAAATTTTATATCAGATAATTAGCATTTTTACAAATGATTAAAACCGCTTAAAATATCGATTTTACCATATATACAACAAATATACCGCTAAATTTTTACAAAACCTATAAAGCATAATTCTGAAATAATTAAAAGGTTATAAAGCCTTTTAAAATTTAATAAAAAAGGAATAATCAAAATGATTAATTCTAATAAAGAATTTTTAAATTCAAAAGCCGTTATGGAGCTTTTAACTATTAAAGGCAACGCCACTCTTTGGAGATATTTGAAAGAGGGCAAAATCCCACAACCTACTCTAACTAATTAGTAGGAGTATGAGATTATGGGATAAAAACGAGCTTTTAGCCTATTTAACAGCTAAGAGCCAAGAAAATACCCAAGGTGGTGAGCTATGAGCGCCACCCTAGCTTCTAAAGATAGTTTAATAGCCGTTTTGGACGGCTTATTAAATAAGCGTGATGATATCACTGCCAATAATGGACTTAATTATCACACCACAAGACTAAGTAACACAATAGTAGAGCTTAGAAAGTGTGGTATTAGAATAACAAATAAAACTATCAAAACACCAAATAATAAGCGATATGATAAGTATTATTTGGAATTTAGCGAAGCAAATATAACAAAGGCTAAAACGCTTTTGGAGATTTATATTAAATCAAAAAAGATGGGTAAAAAAAGGGTGTAAGTTAAATCCGCACCCTTTAGCTTTGATACTTATCTTGTATGGGGTAACTATTAGTTAGGTCATATGAGCTACCTAAATTAGAATTAGGTAGCTTTGATACAGGATACTAAACAAGCTTTAGCAATCCCCTAAGGAATAGCCATAAGCTAATATTTTGCTATTAGCTTAGGGGTGAGCCTATAAAATTAATCTTATAGGCGCTTAATGGCTAAATTTAATCTTTTAAACAGCATTTATAACACCATCGGCGATATCCAAACCACCAGCGCCCTAAGCAATATAAACGCATTTAACCAACCAAACTTTTTAAATTGTGATAGCCTAAGATTTATAGCAACCAAGGCATTTTATAGCAAATTTACCGCCTTTTTACAGCGCCAAGACCTACAAATGAGCCAAACAAATATAAGCCCAAATCACTTCACTTTAAACGACCTTTACACCATACAAGCCCCAAAAGAGCGCTATTTACTCAAAATCACCGATAAAATCAGAATATATGCTTATTATTCTAGCATTTCTTTTGAAAAATCTAGGAGAATTCACCACGCCTTAAATAATTATATAATTTTAGAAATTCACGGCTTAGCACAATACGACCAACACACGCCAAACCCAATACCACACAACGAAAAAACGCTAAAAATACTTAAATTTATATTTAGCTATTGTAATAACTCAAAAGAGCGCCAAGCCTTAACCCTAAAGAGCTTTGATATAGCTTTGGACTATTTAGACCAAGCCCAAATAAACCAAGAATACGCACTAAAAAAGCCCCATATTTAGACCAAATCCACGCTAAATTCTTTAATTACCAAGGCACCCTATATATACAAGAGAGCAAAGCCCCAACCGCTATAAATATCAATAGCAACTTACAAAAAATCAAAATTTATGATAAGCAAATCAAAAATTCACTATCATACACCCTTAACCGCTTTGAACTTATTTTTTTAATAAATGACTAAAATTAAGTGACTAAAACCAATAGTAGCCCGTAAAGCTATGTAAATCTAATTTACCCAGCTTTAATAGCCCGTAGGGGTGTAGATTTACTTTAAACACCAATTTAAGTAGATAATTTTTGAACTAAGATTTTTAATAAGTGACTAAAATTAAGTGACTAAAACCAAATTTAAAAATCCAAAATTCTAAAATCCAAAACCCAAAATCCCAACCAAATAATCTAAAGAGCCAAGCCAAAAATCCTAAAATCCCAAGCCAAAAAATAGCTAAATTCTAAATATTAATTTTTACTTAAAATCTTATTTTTTATTGTGTGATAATTGAAATGAGTTGGAATACTTCTCCGCCTTATTTCGGCTTTTTTGCGACTTAAAAAAACGCCACAAAAGCCCCACACGCACGAACCGCAACGCCATTTGACTTTTTGGCTATCTAATGATAGATAAAAATTTACATATTTTTATAACCAAATCACACCTAAATTCACTCCACTATCCTACCCAAATTTATTAATAGACTAAGTTAAAATTATAAATACATAATAGAGTAAAAAGAGATAAATTTATTTAATAGACCAAATAAAAAAGTTTTTTGAAATTCAAAAGCTAAAAAATGAACGCACAAAAGCACCAATCCTATAAAGCTATTAACCTTTTTTAGAATATAGCCTTTAAAAGCATAAAAAGGGCGCTAAAATCCACCCTATACTAATCAAAGGATAAAACGATTTATAGAGCTATTAAAGATTATTTTGGGATTTACATAAAAGCTAAGATTATCCTAAATAGCCAAAATCTAAAATTTTAGATATAATACCAGCCTAAAAGCAAATCTAAAATCTAAAAAGCCAAGCCAAAAATCCAAGATTTTTTAGGGGGTGATTTTACAAAAGGATACCCAAAAGGATAAAAAGGATACCCAAGCAAACCTTAACAAACCCACCAAATAACGATATAACCGCTATTTAATAATATTTATACGGCTCCGATCTCAGGCACCATCACCCCATTTTAATACTTTTCTTAAACTTTCACAAATTGCTAAAATATTCACAAAAAATATTAAAAACAAAATTCCAATCACAAAAATTCAAATCTATATTTTAAATTTAAATTTCCATATCTCATTTTATTTACTTTCACCCATAAAATCAAATAAAAGATTTTAAATTTAAATATAAAAAATTATTTTTAATCCTTATCAAAAAAATAAATTTTTATATTTAATTATAAAAATAAGTAAATTTTTTCATTTTTTGCTATAATCCCACCTAAATTTTACTAATAAGGAGAAAAAAATGAAAGGACTAAAGACTACTATAAGTAGCAAATTCCGCTACTACCCACACATTCTAAAAAACTAAACAATCTCAAAATCCTACTATCATCAATTGCAATTACTGTCTTATACTCTGCTAGTTTCGCTGATGGCAAGTCTTATTGCCAAATAGCTGACAACAACAAAACATGTATTATAAGCGACAAAAACACAACAAATACTATTATTCTTTTCCCTAAAACAGATCAAACTACCGAGGTAACTGGACAAAATATAATTATAAGAGGTGAAACTAATGTTACCAGATACAGTCTCTATGCCGCTTTTATAGGCTCTGGAAAAGCTGATGAAAATAAAATAGAAATATCTGGTGGATCATCAGTAGGAGGACCTAGACCAGACAAAAGACCAAGCACCACCAATATAGGATATACTGGCGCACATGGAGATGTCAATTCAAGTGAAAATAGAAATACTATAATCATCTCTGGAGAAAGCACAAATATAAAATCTACATATGTCATGGGTGGCTGGGTTTATGATGACAATGGTTCTGTAAATGATAATAATATAACAATTAAAGATGGAGCCACAGGTTTCAGAAATTATTGGCGGTACAAGTGCCCAAGGCACCGCAAATAAAAACGATATTATCATCGGCGGAAGTGTAACTGGCAATGTAACTGGTGGTGAAGGTAAAATCGGCTCTGAAAACAACAACATAAAAGTAGCTGGTAATGTAGGTAGCACAGTAATCGGTGGTAAAACAGATAGTGGTTCAGCTAGCAATAACATAATAAGCGTAGCTGGTGACGCTCAAGGTGATATTATAGGTGGTCAAACATCTGATGGTAATACAACTAACAACCAAATCACTGCTAATGGCAATGTAGATGGTAATATCTATGGTGGTTATAATGAATCAACACAAAAGATCTAAGGTAGCAACAATACAATAACCCTATCAGGTAACCTGACTAAAGTAACTGGTAATATCCAAGTAGGTGATAAAACTAGTAATAGTGGAATACCCTAAACATAAATACCAAGAACCCAGTAACCCTAGAAGGTAATACTAGTGGTGCTAAAACCATCAGCATAGCAGCAAGCAATGTAGGTGATGGTGATAGCAAATATATCGGTGCTGGTCTGCTAGCTAGATATGACTTTGGTAGCACTACAGCATCTAGACCATATATAGAGGTTTCTGCTAGACTTGGTAGAAACTACAATAGATATGAGAATATCCATATGGTTGATCTAAGCACTGGAAATCACGCTAAATATGATATGAATACAAACTACTTTGGTGTCCATATGAGTGCTGGATATGAGTTTAAAAGATATAATCACACTGTTGATCTATATGCTAAATATCTATATAATAACCTAGCTGGTGATAAAATAGATATCTTGGATCTACCACATGATTTTAAAGCTGTCGAATCTCACAAACTACTAACTGGTGCTAGATATAAAGTGGATCTAGCTCCTATAAACAACTTCAAACTCTCACCTTATGCTGGTGCGGCTTTGGATTATGAGTTTAAAGGTAGTGGAGATGTATATGCATCTGGATTTGCTGTGGATTCACCTACTTTAAGTGGTGCTTCTGCTATGCTAGAAGCTGGTCTAAGCATAGATGGCAACAGAGGCTTTACTATAGATATAGGAGCATTTGGCCACTTAGGCAAAAGACAAGGCATCAATGGTATAGCAAATCTCAAATTTGAATTCTAAAATATTATTTGAATTTTAGAGATCTTATTTATATTATTTGGAGTTTAAAATCTTTGAGAGTTTTTATTCTAATATTTTATATTTTTACTGTGAGGTGGTATGGGGGGGGCTAGAATTAAAATAATTTTAAATTCTAGCCTCAGAGTAATTAATTGTCGTTATATCCAAACTCTGTGCGAGTCAATAAAACTTCTTTCCAAAAGCTCTCTCTATTGATTATGGTCTCATCGTCGACGCTGGATTTGAAAATCTCTAAAATAGAATATTTGAAATTCTCTTTTATATACGCAAAATCTAATGGCTTTAAAAGCTTATTTCCGCCATGCCCATTTGCTATATAGTTACGCCAACGCCCAAGTAGCATATCATTGCCATACGCTGAGCCAACATATTTTTTTCCAGTTTTTGTATCTACTATTAGGTACACAGCTTTTTGATTTTCCAAGGCCGTTTTCCATGCAGGTGTTTCTATAAGGCTTTCAAGCTCTCTCCAAGTTACATTTACATTATCATAGCCTGGGAATTCTGCTTTTATCACCTCTCTTTTGAGCTCTAAAACCTCTAAATTATTTAGGCAAGTTTCGAGATTTGGATAGCTTTGGCGGAAATCTTTTTTAAAGCCAACTACGAGCTTACCTATAAATTCAGCGCCGATATCGGTTAGCTTTGTGTTATATTTATAAAGCTCTCTATCTGTTTCTTTTACTATGCCAGCTACACCCAAACTTTCATATATACCTACAAACAGCCACTCATCTTTATTCAAATAGCATAATGAAAGTATATATTTGCGACCAAAGTTCTTTTGAGTTTGGTGGTTTTGGTAATCACTAAATTTCCCACTAAAAAATTCATTTAATGGCAATTGCGCATCTCTACCTTGCCCGCCAATAGCACAATGGACTTTAAACTCGTTTTGATTTTCAGCTAAAAAAGGCAACAAATTTGATAATTTTATTTTTACTCCTTTTAAGTTTGATTTTGTATTTAAGCTTCATCTGTGTTTAGATGCCCTATCTAAACACAGATGAATGTGAAATTAGAGATTACTTAATTTTATTAAGATCTAATTTTATAGCTTCATTATCGATGCGGCTAATGCCTGAATTTAAGATATTTTGCGCTATCTCTTTGGCTTCATCTAGTGAGTGCATTTTGTATGTTCCACATTGAAATTTGTTTAATTCTGGGATATCGCTTTGGCTTTTTACAGACAAGATATCATTCATAGATAGTCGCCAAGCCTCTATAACATCATCTATCTTAGGCGTTCCGATGAGACTCATATAAAATCCCGTCCTACAACCCATCGGCGATATATCTATGATTTCAACACTATTTGAATTTAGATGATCTCTCATAAAACCCGCAAAAAGATGCTCTAGAGTGTGAATCCCACGCTCTGGCAAGATATCTACATTTGGCTTACAAAATCTTAAATCAAAAACACTAATATCATCGCCTTTTGGGGTTTTCATCACCTTAGCAAGTCTAACGCCTGGGGCGTTCATAATAGTATGATCTACGCAAAAACTATCAAGTAATGGCATATTTAATCCTTTATAATTTTTGCGTAATTGTATCAAAAATTAGCTGAAATTTGCTCTGATTTGGTCGCACCAATTTGAAATTCTAGAATCTACTTCATCGCCATGGTTGTCAAAATCAAGCGCCAAGCCAACAAATCCACCATCTCTAGCTGCTCTTGACTCTTTAAAATCATATTTTGGAGCCTCTGTAGCACCTACGATATTTGCGCCTAATTCTGTGCATTTTTCAAACAAAATACCCAAAGCATCGCAATATGTATCATCATAGCTAGAGCTATCACCAACGCCAAATAAAGCAACTGTTTTGCCGCTTAAGCTTAGCTCAGAAAAGTCAAAAGCATCCATATCATCTTGTAAATCACCGCTACCCCAAGTTGATGAGCCGATTATTAATTTATCAAATCCATTAATCTCATCTGCTGAAGTCTCAGATATATTTAAAACTGTATCGATACCTAAATTTGCTGCGATTTTATTCGCTGCTTCTTCTGCGTTTCCCATTGAACTACCAAAAATTACTGCTGTCATTTTTACCTTTCACATTTAAATTCACGATCTAAGCCAAAAACTTTACAATATTCGCAATACACACAACTCACGCTTCTTTTAGCGCAAACTAGCTTGATATTGCGTTTTTTGGCTTGAGTTTTTATCTTTTTCATCGTGTTATGATTTAAAAAACTAGTTAGCATTACAACGCATTCTACCTCTTGAGGTATGGGTTTGCGATTTACTCTATTTTCGTTTCTTGCATCCCAATGCTCTATCTTGCTAACGCCTAAACCTTGTAAAACTGCCCTAATCGGTGCTATCTCATCTGCGCCTATTACTAATACTGACATTTTTTGCCTTTATAATATTTTGATAATTGTTATTATAAAAGAACTATCATAAATTTAAGCTTATTTTGATTTTAATTATCAAAAAGATTTTAGTAAAGGCTTGATTTTACACCTTTTAAATCTTTAAATTTCAATTTTTTTACAATTATAATTGATAAAAATTATCAATTATATTAGATTATTCCTCCTTATTTTAGCTTATTTAATTAAGAGATTATATCAAAAATAAAATAACTAAATATAAACTCACATATCAAATTTACGCCTATATCTATCCAAAAGCGTGATATTGCCTAGCATTCCGCCTTGATGGATATAGAGAATTTCGCCTTTAAATATATCTAAATTCGCCATCAAAGTAAGCCACCCTACTCCATCATACAGTAATTCAAACTCTATATTGCTATCTAAAAGCTCTTTATATATCTCATAAATTTCAAGATACAACTTACCAAAATGATATTTTTTAGGTGGATTTAATATCTTAACCTTATTAAATGGATCAAGGGTTGAAATTTGCTCTTTTAAATACTTCGCATCACCTACACAAGGCACGCTCCAAACTGCCATATCATCTAAATTTTTTGCCAAAAATGCCGCACTACACCCTGTCCCACTAGGCAAAAATATATCAAATTTTATGCCATTTTTTTTGGCAAAATCCATAATTATCTTAGCTTGTTCTTTAAATCCAAATTCGGCTTCGCTCATTGCTACACCCTCAGGAATGAAAAGATCTGTACTTGATTTACATTCATCTTGAGCTGATTTTGATGGGTTAGCACTTATTTTAATATCCATACCATTTTTTAATGCGTAAGCATAATTTCCACATGGATTATTTAATAAAAAATCACAAATATGATTGGTAAAATATATAAATTTAACTCCACGCATTTTAGCCAAAAGACTAATAGAATACATAGCATTTGACTGGCTTGAGCCATATGAAATTATGCGATTTATGTGGTTTAAATTTGAGTTTAGCAAAAAGGCAAGCTTTCTAGCTTTATTACCATTAAACTCGCCACCTATTAAATCATCTCGCAAAACCCAAAATCTACGCCCTCTAAAGTAGATTGGTTCAATTGACACGCTGATTTAAAACCTTATCAATGAAATATTTAGGATCTTGTAAATCAAATTTAATTTTTATCCTAAAGCTTGCTACTGGGTCTTCTAGACCATCTTTTAATATTGGCTCACTATTACTTTTTCCAATAGCAACCAAATATCTACTTAAACTTTCATTTTTATAAATTGCGTAGGCAAATTTCATAATCTCTAACGCTCGTTTTTGGGATAAATCTAGATTATGCATATATCCACCATCGCTATCTGTATGACATTCAATGATAATTTTATTGATATTTTGCACTACTTCAGAACTTAGCATATGATCTAAATATACCTTAAAAATTCGGCGTAGATCAAATTTGGCATCATCCCTAATAACTGATGAGTTAATGTTAAAAATCTTTGCTGCATCCATAGTAATCTCAGCAGTTTTAGGATCTATCTGCGCCATATTTACTAGCTTAGACTTAAGAGATAAAGCGATATTTTCTCTAATTTTTGTATAGTTTTCTAAGCTGCTTTTATAATTTTGTAAGTCGTTTTCAATAGCATCTATTTGAATATCTCGCTGATTGATTTGATTATTTAGATCGCTTATTAACTCCTCTTGCTTATTAATATGTGCTGTTAGTTCATCATTTTTTAAACTAATCACATCCAAGCTATTATTTATAGTTGATGTTGCTTTACTTAGTTCTTTATTTAAATTTAAATAAAGCTGCTCAATATTATTACTATCAGGATTTGATTTTAGTTTCTCAATAAAGCTTTTAATGCTCTCGTGCTTTTTATTTAACTCCTTATTTGCAGCATTTAAAGAAGCGATATTATCATTTAAATCCTTTTGGAGGTATGCTAAATTTGAAGCAGAGATGGAGTATCGTACAACTACTACCCCAACTACTAAAACAAAGATAAAAAATAACCCTGTTATAAGTCCAATATAGCTAAGCCAAAAGCTTGATCTCTCATCATTTGATATATTAATTCTCATCAATCTTTCTTCTCATCACTTGATTTTGATTCTTCTTCATCTGATTTTGATATAGTTTCAAAGTCAGTTTTTTCTAGCATCTCTAGGGCGATATTTGCCTCATTATCTATCTCTTGGATACTTTTTTTAAGCTCTTCAACAATAACAGTACTACTATCTTTACCTACGCTCTCCTCATCAAATGCATCTTTAAATGCTTGCATACCATCGACAATAGCAATCTTAAACCCATCTAAAGCAAGCTGCTGCTTCTCAAGAATATTTACACTAAACTCCTCTAGCGATCTTTCAAATTTGATAATATTCATACCTAGATTATAAACAGTTTTATCAAGCTTTGCAACTTTCTCATCGCTAATGCTTTGCAGCCTTGCATAACTCTCGCTCCATCTAATTTGTAACTCTTTTATATTGCTATTGAATAAATTTAAAACATTAATAATCTCAGCATGAATCTTAATCATATCTTTTTGATCTCTTTGTGATCTTATTAACATATCCATTGTCTGTTTAATATGCTCACCACTTACTTTTACAGCTTCCTCTTCAGTCTGTAAAAGCTTAGTAAAATTATCAAATTTTTTCTGCACAACATTATCAAGCTCTTTGAAAAATTCTTGTTTACTAACATAATCAAATATCACTCCAATTTTCTCAAAGCTACCTAATGTCTCTTGCATATATCTTTTTTGAATCTCATCAGAAGTCCAAAAAAACGACATCGTAGCATTCTTTTGTCTAGCAATTAGTCTCTCAAATCTACTAATGCCATATCGCTCAAAAAATATCCACCAAAGTGCTAAAAATATCCCATAAGCACACAGATAAAAAGATGCCCCAATACCTGCAAATAATTGAGTAATCTCGCTCTCTAAACTAAGCATATCAGCCGAGCTTAAAACCGGCATAGATATCCCAATACTCACAAATGTCCCAAAAACTCCAAGCATAGGAAAAACTCCAGTCGCCACAGTTGCAAAGTTGTCATTTCGCACATCTTTAGAGTATCTAGAAGCAAATTCATCAAAGCTGCCATTTGATTTTCTCTCCTTACCAATTGTAAGTAGAGTTTTGATGATATAATTTTTTAGCTCTTTTTTAAATATATCTTTTTTTTGTTCAAATAGGCAACACCCAAGCTCAGCACTATGTCTAGCAAAAGCTAATGCTACAACAAGCATAAGTCCCATAATAATAACAATATCAAGTTCAACTTTAAATTTTATAATATCAAAATAGCACAGTATACACATTATATATACCAAAATCGGTACTAATACAATTTTAAAATATACAAATTTACTCTGTCTATTTCCGCTTTCAGGCAGATATATCTCGCCAAGTTCGCTCTCTTTTTCCATTTAAATTTCCTTTTAATTACACTAAGATTAACCATCAAAGATAGCTAAGCTTAAAGTAATTTAGCCAAAGATATCTTTGGCTAAATAATTTAATTTTTATTAATACAGTTTAAATCCTCAAAAGCTTCTAAAAGTCTTTTTACCATACTTTCTTCGCCTTCTCTTAGCCATTTTCTAGGATCATAGTATTTTTTATTTGGCTTATCGCTACCTTCTGGGTTTCCTATTTGACCTTGTAAATAGTCATGGTTTTTAGCCTCATATCCACGCACACCATCCCAAAATGCCCACTGAGTATCAGTATCGATATTCATCTTAATCACACCATAGCTTACTGCTGCTTTAATATCAGCTAACTCGCTACCGCTTCCACCGTGAAATACAAAATTTACTGGTTTATTGCTAGTTGTGTTAAATTTGGCTTTGATATATTCTTGAGAATTTTTAAGAATCTCTGGACGAAGCACAACATTACCTGGTTTATATACACCATGCACATTACCAAAACTTGCAGCTATGCTAAATTTATCACTAATCTTGCCAAGTCTTTCGTATGCTATGGCTACATCTTCAGGCTGAGTGTATAAAAGCGCATTATCTACATTTGTATTATCTACGCCATCTTCTTCTCCACCGGTTACACCAAGTTCAATCTCAAGTGCTATGCCAAGGTCGCTTAGAGTTTTTAAATACTCTTGACAAGTAGCCAAATTCTCTTCTAATGGCTCTTCGCTTAGATCTAGCATATGTGAGCTAAATAGAGGAACTTTGCAACTTTTAATATTTTCGCGACTAGCCTCTATAAGAGAATCAATCCACGGTAAAAGCTTTCTAGCAGCATGATCAGTATGTAAAACCACAGGAATTCCATATGCTTGAGCTAGTAGATGAACCTGTTTAGCTCCAGCTATAGCGCCAAGTACATCACCATTTGGGCAAGCCTTACCAGCGTAATAGCTTGCGCCGCCATTACTAAATTGTACTATAACAGGCGAATTTGCTTTTTTGGCTGCTTCCATTACTGCATTTATAGAGTGACTTCCTACGACATTAACTGCTGGAATTGCAAAGCCTTCACTTTTAGCATACTCATATAACTTGCTAAGATCCTCACCCCAGACTACGCCAGGTTTAACGATATTTGTTACTCCCATATCATACCCCTATTATTTGTATTCTATTTTTGCACCTTGTCTTAGCTCGTTCATTTTGTCTTGCATTACAGTTCTAAATTTTTCACTTCTTAATTGCTCTTCTATGCTATTTTTAACTTTATCATATGATACTGTTGTTTTAGCTTTTGAATCCTCTTTTAAGATTACATGATATCCAAATTCACTCTTAACTGGTTTTATAGTGATTGTTCCATTTTTTAGAGCAAATGCAGCCTTGCTAAATGCAGGAACCATTCTAGACTCATCAAACCAACCTAGCTCGCCACCATTCATAGCACTACCTTTGTCTATTGATTTAGTTTTAGCTAGTTCGCTAAATTTAGCTGTTAATGCATCACCTTTTAAACCTTTTAGCTGTGCGATTATATCTTCAGCTTCTTTTTGAGTACCCACTAAGATATGTTTTGCTTTTGCTTGAGCTGGACTGACAAAAATTGTATCTTTATTTTTATCATAAAATGCTTTTACATCAGCTTCAGAGATTTTTACTTTTTTATATTCATTTTGTGTCCAAACATTTCTTAAAACATTGTCTTGGCTAAATTCAAGAGCTTCTTTATACTCTTTTGTTTTTTCAACTCCATCTTTTTTAGCTTGTTCTAAAATCAATTGACCATTAATAGCCATATCTATTAATTGTTTTTTCATTTGATCTGGAATTTTATCAAAATCTGCACCATGCGCACCAAGTAGTGGAGCCAAATCTTTATCAGTAATCTCCTCACCATTTACAGTTGCTAAAACCGCTGCATTTAAACTCATAGTAGCAGCTAAGCTAAGAGCTAGAAATAGACCTTTTTTCATCTGTTTTTCCTTCAGTATTAAATTTTTAAAATAAGTCCAGTATTATACTATAAATTTGATTATATCTTATTGAATTTAGATTATGTTTTTTATATTTTGTTATAATTAAAACATGAGAAGTAAAAAAGATATAAATGAGATAAAAGCACTATTTTTAGAGCATTTTAGCGGAGCAAAGACTGAGTTAAATTTTAAAAATCTATATGAGCTTTTAGTAGCTGTAATGCTCTCAGCCCAATGCACTGATAAAAGAGTAAATTTAATCACACCAGCACTATTTGAGGCTTATCCAGACGCACATTCACTTGCTAAAGCAAATTTATCAAGTCTAAAGCTGCTAATAAATAGTTGTAGCTTTTTTAACAATAAAGCTATAAATTTAATCAAAATGGCAAATTCGGTTATTAGCGAATTTGGCGGAGAGATTCCATTAGATGAAAAAAGCTTAGTAAAACTTGCTGGCGTAGGACAAAAGACAGCTCATGTAGTACTTATTGAGTATCAAAATGCAAATTTAATGGCAGTTGATACCCATGTTTTTCGTGTCTCGCATAGACTTGGGCTTAGCAAAGCTAAAACGCCAGAAGCTACTGAGATAGATTTGGTTAAAGCTTTTAAAACTGAGCTTAATACTTTACATCAAGCAATGGTACTACATGGACGCTACACATGCAAAGCACTCAAACCAAAGTGTAATGAGTGCTTTTTAAATCACATTTGCAAGGCTAAAATTTAGCTACTAGACTAGCTTTACTAAGCTAGGATTTGTTCTCTTCATCCCAGCTTTGCAGTGACTCTTTCATTGTATCTCTAGCAGCTTCAATCATTCCAGCAAGACTAAAGAAATAGTATCCATGCTGCCTTACATACTCAAATATCTTTTTATCTTTATCATTTTTGGTGCGTTCAGGTTTTACCATTAATTCACCAAATTCCATCTCTTGATGAATACAAAAGTTACTTGCTACATGGTAATAAACAGTATCAAAAACCTCATCGTTCTTAAAGTTATTTTTAAATCTATCAATTCTCTCTTTTAATTCATAAAATTTAGGATAATGAGGCTCTTTGCCACGAGAGATATCACGATTAGCATTTTCTACAGCTTTGCTAATCTTTTTAAATAACTCTTCACAAAGCTTTTGCTTTTCTAGACCATATTTGATCAGATTTTCTACTAATGCCTTTTGATGTTTTATTACTGCTTTTGATTCTTCAAGACTAATTGACTCGGGCTTGATTACTGTTTTAATACTATTTTCGGCCAATATTTCATCTACTAATTCACTAAATGGCTTTTCTATCATTCCATGAATTCTAGCCCCACCTTCAGTAGCGTTATAGACTTTAAATGCATAATCATAATGAGTTGGCTCCATCATAGATTCAAAATACCCACGGAAGAAATTCCAAACATCAGTAGTTTTTACTTCACCATTTCCACCGTAAGCTATGGCAGTTTGCGGTCTTTGTCTAGCATTTGGGTTTATGGTTATGGTGCCATCTTCTTTTATGTAGTTTTCAAACATATTCCCCTTAGCATGGCTAGCTCCATCTTTACCAAAGGCAAGGTCTTGACCGATAAATATAATTCTTTCGCATTTAAGTCTAAGAGCCATATCAAAAGCAAAGTGTGCCGAGCTAGGCCCTTTACACATAAATGGAATCTCATCTTTTAAGATAAACTCAAATCTAATTGGCCTATGAGCATAAGTGCGATTTCGCCCTTCTAAATTTTTGCTAGTTTGGGGATGCGTAAGAGATGCTGCTATAAATATTATATTATCATCAAACTGGCTTGGCTGGCTTTGGAAAAACTCGCTAGTCTTCTCTACTCTCTCCATTGTAGTTACAAAATCAGGCTTAATACCATTTATCTTAAGCACATGATATGAAGCATCTGGAATTAAAATTAATGCGTGTGGGGCAACCTTTCTTAAAAGCTCAATCTGTTTATTTAGACTTGGGCCAGTAGAGGCTATGATAGCTGTCTTATTTTTGCCTTGATTTAATTCAATTATATCTTTTAACTGAATTCCGCTATAAATATGAGGCATATTTGCCACAACATGTTTGATACCAAGTAAATTATCGTAAGCATCATTACCCATATTTAGAATCATTTTAGATGATAATTCTATAAGTTTTTTATTGATTTTTTGTGCTATTTGGCCATAATTTTTAGCATAATAATCACTATAAACATGAAAATCATAATTTCTAATATTTGCTACAACTACTGGGTAATGGCATAAAACTTCCATTTGACCACTTCTAAAATAATCTGGGTGAACCACGATAAATCTCTCATTAAATATATCAGCACCAAAATCACAAAGATTAAATGCTATAAATATAATCTCAATCTCTGGTTCAAATACTATAATCTTTTCATGGGTTTGGTTTTGTAGTAATTTGGTATAAAAATTTCCATTTCCAAGTCCAAAGAAAAATAGCGATGGATATAGTGCATATTCATCTTTAAATTTTTCCAACATCGCATTTGTATGAGCTGCTGGAGACTCAGTATAAATTGGCTCTTTAAGCTCGGTATTTATTATATTTATATCCAAATTTGTCTTACCAGCAAATACATCAAATTTAGTATTGCTTTTTAAATCATACACAGCCTTTGCTAATCTAAAATTTATAGCACTAAGTGCTACAATATTTTTTATAAAATTTGATGGAGTACCCTCGGCTTTAAATCTAGCCTCTAATTCACGCTGAAACTCTTCAAATGCCTGTGTTTCAGCCTCTTTGTCATAATTTTGCATATATCTCCTTCGTGCTTTTTAGCATTATACTAAATTTTATCTTAAGTATCATAAGATTACTGCTTTAAAAAGTCAAATTTAAAAAAGTTATTCACTGTTTTTTCACTATGTGAAAATCTAGTCAAATACCTATTAATTCGAGCTTTAAACCTTATTTAATCACAGATTAAATTATATAAATTTAACTATTAATGTGAATTTAAATCAATATGTGAATAAATCTCAAATTTAATCACATAAATTCACATCACCCCTCAAAAGTTACCATCTCAGCAGGATGATTGTGTGTTTTTTCCACAAAACGAGTATAAATAGATTGAAATACCAACTCAATAGTTCCAGTTGGGCCATTTCTATTTTTACCAATAATTATCTCAGCACTTTCTTCTACTTTATTTCTACTAAACTTAGGGGTATATTCTTTACCTTCGAGCTTTGCTTTTTGAATTTTCTCATTCTCTTCTTGTTCTAAATAAACCTCATTTCTATAAACAAATAAAATCGTATCAGCATCTTGTTCGATTGCTCCAGACTCACGCAAATCGCTTAGCATTGGTCGTTTATTGGCTCTTGATTCTAGACTTCTATTTAACTGCGAAAGAGCTACAACTGGCAAATTTAACTCTCTAGCTAAAAGCTTTAATCCGCGTGAAATCTCTGCAATTTGCAAATGGCGATCACTATATGCTGATGAGTTTGTCATAAGGCCGATATAATCAATCACACATAGTTTTATCTCTGGATGAGCGCTTTTTAATTTTCTCATTTGAGTACGAACCTGATGAATAGTAGCATTACCGCTATCATAGACAAAAAGCTTTTTTTGACTCATCATATCACACGCATTACTTAAGCGTTCAATTTCATCATTATCCATATCTGATGTCATAAGATTTTGTAAATTTATCGATGTTTTAGCGCTTAATAATCTTAACATAAGCTGAGTTGCAGGCATTTCAAGAGAGAAAAATACTACACCTAAGTTTTGATCTAGTACCCTTTGTACCAAATTTAGCACAAATGTAGTTTTTCCCATACCAGGGCGAGCTGCGATAATGACTAAATCACCATCTTTAAATCCCTTTGTCCGCTCATTTAACTCACGAAAACCAGTATCAAGCCCTACTACATCATGATCTTTGGCAAGCTTTTGCTTATTTAACTCTTCAATTAAATCAGTTACAATCTCTTTAGCATTTTTTATCACGCCACTACCTACGCCATCTACTAAAGAGTAAATTTCGCTACTAATCTCATCTACCATATCACGGCCAAGCTTATTTTCATTTACCTTAGATGGAATTTGATTTGCTACTTTGACTAGCGATCTTTTGATTGAAAATTCTTTAAGTTCTGTAGCGTATTTTTTAATATCTAGGATTGAATTTGTAGTTAAAACGCTATTAAAAACCTCTTCATTAAATTTAGTCCCCAAATGCTTTTTAACAAAGGCTATATCCACTGGATCATCACTATTTAAGCAACTTTGCATAGCTGCAAATATATCTTCATGAGCTTTTAAATAAAAATCTTTTGGGCTGATAATATCATAAATTTCACCCAAATTATCTTGCTCAAATAGTATCGCACTCAATATCGAGCGCTCCATATCCAAATCATATAAATTCGAGCTTATATTATCCATTTCTAGCCTTCAATTCATCATCAATCTCTTGTAAAAATCTATCTACCAATTGCGATTCAGGCAATCTAGCTACCACCTCTCCATGACGCATTATAAGCCCATTTCCCTTGCCAAAAGCGATAGCCACATCGGCTCCTTTGGCCTCTCCAATAGCATTTACTATGCAGCCCATTACGCTTATATTTAATGGTGCGGTTATGTGGGCTGTTTTTTCTTCTACTATCTTTATAGCGCTTACTAAATCACTTTGAAGCCTACCACATGTAGGACATGAGATGATATTTAATCCGCTTCTTTGCACTCCACTATCTTGTAAAATTGCCTTAGCTACCCTAATCTCCTCTTCAAGCTCTCCTGTGATACTAACTCTCATAGTATCGCCGATCCCCTCCATCAAAAGCCCACCAAGCGCTATAGCTGATTTAATAGTAGCGTGAAATACAGTTCCAGCCTCTGTAACTCCTAAATGAAATGGATAATCCACCATTGGACGCAACGCTCTATATGCTGCCATTGTGTTTGCCGTATCGCTACTTTTTAAACTCACAGCAATATTTCTAAAATCAAAATCTTCTAAAAGCTTAATATTATACAAAGCACTCTCCACCATAGCTTTGACGCTTCTGCCATATTTTTGCTCAAACTGCTCTTCTAAGCTACCGCTATTTACACCAATTCTTATAGGCAAATTTCGCTCTTTACACGCATTTACCACCTTTTTAATCTTCTCTTTACCACCGATATTACCCGGATTTATCCTAATAGCATCTACAAATTCAGCCACAGCCAAGGCATAAAGATGGTTAAAGTGTATATCAGCCACGATCGGCAGTGGGCTATCTTTTTTAACCTGCCTAAGCCCTTCTATATCATCTTTATTAAACACAGCACACCGCACTATATCGCACCCCGCAAAATATAAGCGGTTAATCTGCTCTAAAGTACCAGCTACATCTCTTGTTTTAGAAAATGTCATTGACTGAACACTGATAGGAGCGTCACCGCCTATCTTTACACTGCCTACTTGAATTTGTCTTGTTTTGTATCTTTGCATTATCATCACTCAAATAAATTTTAAAGCCATAAGTCTATCTAAAATTTAATAAAAATATTGTAAAATACCGAATTAAAATAGCACATTTAAGGAAATTAATGCGAAAAATCATAACCCAAATTCTCATCTTTACAGCCATATATATGGCGATCTTTGCTCTTATGAGAGCGGTGATGATATATAAGCTAATTGAGCATGATATTGATGATTGGGGTGGGGTATTTTTGTATGGGCTTGGGCATGATATGCGGACTTTTAGTGCTATATTTTTGCCTATATTTTTATCTGGGTTTCTTAGCTATTTGGGCGGATTTATCAAATTAAATTTAGCCAAATTTTATCAAATTTTCTCTAGCATTTATATAGCCATTGTATCATTTATCGTGGCTATTTTTGCATTTATCAACTACTACTATTATCAAATTTATCAAAATAAGATTGATATGTTTATATTTGGGCTTAAAGATGATGATACCTTGGCTTTATTATCCATTATTTATAGAGATTATCCGGTGGTTTTGATAGTTATATCTGCGGTGATTTTTGCTATTTTTTCTATATATTTAAATAAAAAAATCTTAAATCTCAAATTTGCTAAAAACACCAAACCGCTTTGGGTATTGATAATTTGTAATATCATCTTGATTTATGGATATATCGTTGCTTTAAGAGGACATGTAAGCTATAACGCACTTAGAGCCTCTACATATCAATTTAGCACATTTAAGCCATTTAATGAAATCTCTACTAATCCTATTATGGCACTATCTTGGGCGATAAAAGAGTATAAAAATCAAGCCAATTTCCCATTTGTAAAGATGAGTAGAATCAAAGAGTTTGAAAAGAGCTTATTTCCACTATTTAACACAACTTCTCAAAATCCAAATCACGCTAAAATGCATATACATTTTAACCTTATGGAGAGTTTTGGGCTTGGGTTATTACAAGAGGATGAGAGATTAGAAAAGCTTCTTTTAGGCTCATTATATAGCCATTTTCAAAGCGATTTTGTATTCAAAAGATTTTTGCCATCAACTAACGGGACAATAGATAGCTTAAATAGAATACTATTTCAAAGCCCTATAATCAATCTCACAAGTAGCAAATTTCAAAAGACAAAGCTACCTTACACAGTCATTGATATCTATAAAAAAGCTGGTTATAGAGTGGTTTTTGCTTATGCAGGGAATTCTGCTTGGTATAATATAAATTACTTTTTAAAAGCTCAAGGCGTAGATGATATAGTAGATGAAACAATACTTATAAACCAATATCCAACCGCAAAGACCTCTAAACACCCTTACGGAATCAAAGATGAGTATATGTATAATAAGATATTTGAGATCTTAGATAACGCCACAACCCCAACACTCATAATATCGCTTACCATATCTAATCACCCACCATATCTACACAATGACAAAAGCCAATTAAATTTAGATCTAAATAGCTCTGAGATTAGTCGTTATTCTACTGACTATAAAGCACTATTAAACGCATATAGCTATGCAAATAACAGCTTTGGAGATTACTTAAATAAGATCAAAAATAGCAAATTCAAAAATAATATAATAGTAGCTGCATCTGGCGATCATGCAAATAGAGAGTATAAATTTGATCACAAAAATGAGAGCGCATTTGGGATTAGTGTGCCATTTTATCTATATATACCACAAAATTTACAAAACAATATCTATTATGACAAAGATAGAATCGGCTCGCATAAAGATATATTTCCAACTCTATACAATCTTAGTTTAAATGAGACAAAATACCTAAATATAGGTGGTAAAAATATGCTCTCTAAGCCTAGTGATGAGAGATTTGAGTTTGCTATGCATATAAATGTTTGGGCTGATAATGATGGCATATATCCAATATCAAGCACTAAAGGATATAGATATCAAAACTCAAATACATTAAAAAATAGTAATGATAGCTTTGAGCTTGATGAATCAAAAGCTCAGTTTCATAAGCTATATGAAGAGTTTAGTTACTATCAGTTAGCTTGGAGATTAGGTTTGATAAAGTAGTTAAATTTGATTTATTAAATAAGCAAATTTGATAAAATAAACAAACCCGCTATACAAAGCGGGTTTTATAAATTAGTTTTCTAATTTGTAGTTTTCAATTAAGTTGAAATTTAGATATTTATAAATTTCAGCTTCTTTACCAGCAAGTTTAGCTGGAACAATCTTCATATACTCTTCTACACTTGGAAGTCTTCCTAGCATAGCACACACCGCTGCAAGCTCAGCAGAACCTAGATAAACTTGAGCACCCATACCCATACGATTATCAAAGTTTCTTGTAGAGGTTGAGAATACTATAGCATTATCAGCGACTCTAGCTTGGTTACCCATACATAGTGAGCATCCTGGCACCTCTGTCCTAGCACCGGCTGCACCAAATAGTGAGTATCTACCCTCGGCTCTTAATTGGGCTTCATCCATTTTTGTAGGTGGGACAACCCATAATCTAGTAGGCACTTGACCTTCGCCTTTTAAGACTTCGCTTAAAGCTCTATAATGGCCGATATTTGTCATACAGCTACCTACGAAAACTTCATCTATATTTTTAGGGCGTTTTGGATCATTTAGAATTTCACTTAGAGTAGCCACATCATCTGGGTCATTTGGACACGCCAAAATCGGCTCAGTTATCTCATCCATATTGATCTCAATTATAGTGTGATATTTCGCATTTTTATCAGCTTGTAATAACTCTGGATTTTCTAGCCATTTTTTCATCTTATCACGGCGACGAGCTAGAGTCTTATCACTGCCATATCCCGCTTCTATCATAGCGTCAATTAGAGTTATATTTGATTTTAGATACTCTATTACAGGCTCTTTATTTAGAGCGATAGCACATGCTGCGGCACTTCTTTCAGCACTTGCGTCGCTTAATTCAAATGCTTGTTCTACTTTAAGATCTGGCAAGCCTTCAATCTCAAGTACCTTACCGGCAAATACATTTACTTTACCTTTTTTCTCTACTGTTAAAAGACCTTTTTTGATAGCGTAATATGGGATAGCATTTACTAGATCTCTTAGAGTTATGCCCGGTTGCATCTTACCACTAAATCTTACCAAAACTGACTCTGGCATATTTAATGGCATTGAGCCTAAAACCGCCGCAAAAGCCACTAGACCACTACCTGCTGGGAAGCTTATACCAATAGGGAAACGAGTATGAGAGTCCCCACCTGTTCCTACTGAATCAGGTAAAACCATTCTATTTAACCATGAGTGGATAACGCCATCACCTGGTTTTAAGCTCACACCACCACGACTAATCATAAAATCTGGTAAAGTTTTATGCATCAAAGCGTCTGTTGGTTTCGGATAAGCTGCTGTGTGGCAAAAGCTTTGTAATACAAAATCAGCTGAAAATCCAAGACTTGCAAGCTCTTTTATCTCATCTCTTGTCATTGGGCCTGTTGTATCTTGGCTACCTACTGTTAGAGTGATAGGCTCTACATACATACCTGGGCGAACACCATCTAAGCCACAAGCACGACCGACCATTTTTTGTGCTAGAGTGTAACCTGCGCTATCATCACTTGCTGGTTGGGCTGGTTTAGTAAAGATATCTTCACTACCTAAATTTAGCTCTGCCCTAGCCTTAGCGCATAGGCTTCTAGCTATGATTAGCGGAATTCTACCACCGGCTTTTACTTCATCTTTTAGAGTATTTGGCTCAAGTTTGAAAGTTTTTATCACTTTACCATCTTTTACTATCTCGCCTTTGTGTGGGTAAATTTCAATCTCATCACCGGTTTCTAAGCCATCTACATTTACGATAATTGGTAAAGCACCGCTATCTTCAGCAGTGTTGAAGAATATTGGAGCGATAATGCTACCTAGGATTACACCACCTGTTTTTTTGTTTGGGATTCCTGGAATTTCACGACCTATATGCCATTGAATTGAGTTGATACCGCTCTTTCTTGAGCTACCTGTTCCAACTACATCACCTACATAGACAACTTCACGACCGCTTTTTTTAAGCTCGGCAATTTTTTCTAAACTACCTGGTTGGCGTTTCATTAACATAGCATTTGCGTGAAGTGGTATGTCTGAGCGGCTAAATGCCTCACTAGCTGGACTTAGATCATCAGTATTAGTCTCGCCTGGGACTTTAAATACTATAGCCTCGATTTTCTCAGGGATATCATCTCTAGATTTAAACCACTCAGCATTTGCCCAACTTTTGATAACTTCAGCAGCAAATTTATTTCCCTCTTTAGCAAGGTGTGCTACATCATTGAAGTAATCATGAACAAAAATTGTATTTTTTAATACATCAGCTGCAGCTTTTGCTACGCTCTCATCACTACTTCTAAGAGTAGCCACAAGCACTATAACGCTATATCCGCCAAGCATTGGCTCAAGCATTTTTACAGCATCAATTTTGCTAATTAAACTACAATTTAAGCCGTGATTTATAATCTCATTTAAAAACTCAGCTTTAACCTTAGCTGCGTCATCAACGCCTGGATTAACACGATTTGCTAACAAATCAACAAGTTCAGCACTAGCAGATGATTTAAGTAATTCACATACCTCTTTTGTCTGCTCTTTAGTAAGTGGAAGTGGTGGAATACCAAGTTTTGCGCGTTCATCTTTAGCGCTATTGTATTGTTCAAAAAAGCCCATTTTCATCCTTTAAAAAAAATTTTTGATTATTCTACCAAAAAAAATAAAAATTTAGTAGTAAAAAAATAACTTAGATTTTATATTTTAGTATATTTTAAATTTTCTATAATCCAAATTTAGAGAAAATGCAAAAATAGCTATCAAATTATGACAAAAATTTAATAGCTATTTGATTGCTTTAAAAAGCTAAATTTACCTACTATGGTTAAAATCTAGCACGAAGTCCCATATTTTTATACTGCTCGATCTCAGCAATATACTCAGCATGCTGTTTATCAAGCTCATTTGTTAGATATGAGATTAGCTTAGCATCTGATTTTTTATGACCTGAAACTAATGAAATAAATTTAAGATAAGGAATTGCATTAGAAGGTACATGCCCACGATTTTTTGCTGGAATTGGGAATTTTTGAATGAAATACAACGATGCTCTTTCTATCTCTTCTTTGGTTGAATCCTTATTAGATACGATAATTAGTAGATCTTCTAAAGTGATCTTTGGTTCATCCTCTTTTTGCTGAGTTGTCTGTTTTGGTGCGCTTGAGCCGCGGCTGAGCGATTTTATCACAACCACGACAATCACACCCAAAACGACAGCTACTGTAGCCATCGCAATAAATATAATACTTTCGTTCAACTTAAACCTCCTAAATTTAGTTACAGTCTAGCGCTATATGACCTTTTGCGATAAGCAAATAGGCTAATAACTACCATTACCACAAGTGCTATCCAGACAAAATTTGGTACTGGTACAGCATCACCAGCTGCATAACTATGCATACCAACTAAATAGAAATTCACCCCAAAATAGGTCATTATAATCGCACTATAAGCAAACATAGACGCCACAGCAAAGGCGTATTGCGAATTTACTTTTGGTATAAATCTCATATGAACTACAGCCGCATAGACTAAAATGCTAACCAAAGCCCAAGTCTCCTTGCTATCCCAGCCCCAGTATCTTCCCCAACTCTCATTAGCCCAGACACCGCCTAAGAAGTTACCTACAACAAGCAAGCTAAGACCCAAAATCATCGCCATTTCATTGATTCTAGTGGCTTCAATTATATTTCTAGTAAGCTCTTTATTCTCATTTTTGCCTTGAAGTGAAAATAAAACCAAAGTAAATAGCCCAAGAAGAGCACAAAGCCCTAAAAATCCATAACTAGCTGTGATTACACTTACATGGATTGTAAGCCAATAACTTTTTAAAACCGGCACTAAATTTGTAATTTGCGGATCGAGCCAACTAAGATGGGCTACAAATAGAGTAACCCCAGCTAAAATAGATGTCAAAGCTAGTGATATAGCCGAACTTCTAGCAAACATTGTCCCACTAAATGCCAAACACCAAGCTATAAATACCAAGCTCTCATATCCATCACTCCAAGGTGCATGCTCTGCGATATACCATCTAAGCCCCATACCAATAGTGTGAGCGATAAATGCTAAGATATTGACCCAATAGGCAATTTTAAAAATTAAATTTATTTTAATTTTAGGGCGTAACATCTTAACAAACACTACTATTAAAAGTGCAAAACCGGCCAAAAGATATACTGGAGTTAAATTTTGAAATATCTTATATTTATTAAATGCTAATTCTAAATCTACCCTATTACTAGCTGGCATTACGGTTGCACCAAATTCAACCTGATATTTTTTAATCGCTTCTATAGCTTCATCGGCTTTACTCCACTCGCCACTATCTTGTGCTTCAAGTACTGCAGTAAAATATCTTTGTAGCATTATAGCTACATTTGATGCCTCTTCACCGCTAAGCTCCATAAGTGCTCCACCAGGACTAAGCCAAGTATTATTATAATCATCTTTTTTAGGTATTACTCTAAACATCTCGCCTATAAATACCATATAAAGAATATTTAATTTCTCATCAGCTTTTAACACATCTTTATCAAAAAGCCCCCTTGTAGCCGGTGCTTTGCGATTAGCAAGTTCTGTGAATTTAATCAATTTATACTCGATTTGACCATCTTTATTAGGGCCAAAGAAATCATCAAAACTAGCATATTTTTGACTTTTTGGAATTCCTAATACCTTTTTTAACTCATCATCGCTAATTTTAATAATTGGTACGGAACGCCAATTTTCTGAATTTGCCATCATTGATAAAAATACAGCATTAGCACCCATTGATTGAAACTTATCACTGCGGTAAATTTTATTTAAAATCTCGTGTGCCATAGTATCAAATGGTTTCATTCTACCATCTGAACCTTGTATAATTAGAGTTGATACCTTATCTATATGGCTTTGTGGAATTTGTGGCATTGTTAGAGCATAGCTATTTTTAGCACCAAATATTGCCAGTCCAGCTATTAAAATCAGCCCAAGCGCCTTGGTATTTGCCTCATTTACAGCTTTAGCCAGTTTTCTAAATCTTGAATGAGGATTCATAACATTTAATAAAAGCCCTAAAGTTAATAAGAAATATCCAATATATGTAGGCCATTTGCCCGGATCGCTATTGACTGATAAGATAGTACCACCTTCATCAGAATCATAACTACTTTGGAAGAATCTATAACCTTTATAATCAAGAACATTATTCATATAAATTCTATAATCCATCTTAAAATCTCCATCTTCTACGACTACATCACTGCTATAACTCATTGGGGAGTTTGATCCTGGATATCTAGCTAGCTCAAAATCTTTTAGATATATGCTAAATGGCAATGTAATAGCCATTGGAGACCACGCTACATAGAATTTCTGTCCGCCAACCTCTACTGCTTCAGGCGGGTAATTGCTCATTATCGCAACATCTTTGCTATCGTTATTATAGCTTAGGGTTGCTATGATAGCATCTGCGCCTGCTACATTTTCGCCGGCTTTTTTCACACCTTTTATAGCACTTACCTTCATCGTTCTAGGTGCGAAATTCACACCACCAATGCTATATAGTCTAAGTCCGGCAAATTCAACTTCTTTATCTTTTGGTAGTTCGCCTTTACTCATATCACTCATTACCATATAGCTTATATCTTGATTGGTTTTGATATAAAATTTACTATCTTTAATATAAATTTGAATATATTTGGATTTTGTAGGTTTGGCACCAAAGCTAAAGCTCATATCGCCAACTTCGAATTTATCCCCAAGTTTCATAGTGACTGACTCGCTATTGCTCTCATCAGAAAACATAAGCTCCAAAACCGCCTCACCATTAGGGTTATCGATCCAAGCTGGTGTAGCATTTGGAGTAAAATCTTTATATTTCAAAGTGGCCAATTTATCATGGATATTGAGTCTTAAATTAAAATCATTTCCAATAGTACTAGATATATATTTTGGCTCAGAGACTGTGTAGGTGTTATTACCATCGCTTGAGATCATTTGGATATAGCTTTGCATTGTTCTTATCTCGTTGCTACTATCGTTTTCACGGATACTCATATGCCCTTCAAAACCAAAATATCTCGTGATACCCGCACCAACTAAGATAAATAAAAAGCTTAAGTGAAATATTAAAACAGGAAGTTTTTTGAGCTTAAATAATCTATATTCATATATATTATAGACCAAATTTACACCCAAAATCAGCTGAATTAATGCAAACCATCCAGCACCATATACTAAAGCCCACGCAGTTTGTGTATTATAAACACTCTCAATAATTGTCGCAGCACCACTAGCAAACGCAAAAATCAAGAAAAATACAACGGCTGAGCCCATACTAAAAAATAATTTATGAATAATACCCATAAATGCCCTCAGTAAAAAAAAATAATTTGCGATTATATTGAATATAAATAAACATTTTTAAAATAATTTTTCCTTAAAATAAAATTATTTTATTACTCAAATTTGACTTGCTATCTCTTCAGCCCTAGCCAAAATCTCCTTAGCTCCTTTATTTATAAACTCATCAGCTAAAATTTCTCCAGCTTCTTTATATTCAGCCTTATTAAAGACTCTTTCATCTTTTAATATTTCTTTACCATCTGGAGTACCTAAAATTGCTCTAACGAAAATTTTATCACCATCTAATCTTGCACTTACTCCAATTGGGGCTTGACATCCACCATTTAATTTATGGACAAATGCTCTCTCAATAGTAGTTTCTATAACGCTCTTTTCATCATTTAAAAACTCAATCACCTCTAAAATATCAGCCCTATCTACTGCTTCAATACCCAAAGCTCCTTGCCCCATTGCTGCAATAGTATTAAGCAAAGATACATAATTTACCTCTTTATGGAGTTCAAGACGATTAATTCCAGCCATAGCAAGTATAATAGCATCAAATTCACCATCTTTAAGCTTAGCAATTCTTGAGTTTACATTTCCACGAAGCGAGATAATCTCTAAATCAGGTCTAAGAGCTAGAAGTTGCATTCTTCTACGCAAAGATGTTGTTCCAACTCTTGCACCATTTGGAAGCTCATCAAAGCTTTTAAAATTCATACTTAGCATAGCATCATTTATATCTTCTCTACTACAAACACAGGCTAATTTTAACCCATCTGGAAATGTAGTTGGTACATCTTTTAAACTATGCACAGCAATATCAGCCCTTCCATCAAGCATCGCATTCTCAAGCTCTTTGGTAAATAAACCCTTACCGCCAATCTTAGCTAATGGAGTATCTAAAATAACATCGCCTTTAGTCTTCATAGTAATAATCTCTATATTATGACCACGAGCCTCTAAAAGATCTCTAATATGATATGTCTGCCAAAGTGCTAAGGCGCTATTTCTACTTGCGATTCTTATATTCATAATCCCTCTCCTCTATAATCTCTACATCTATTATATCATCATTATGATTGGTTTGACGACATTTATTTTGATTATTTTGATACCTAGGAGTACTAAATTTAGAATAAATTTTTAAAGCTAAAGTAACTCCGATCACAATTATCCCAAAAATATCGCTTAACATCCCAGGAATTATAAGGGCCAATCCGCCAATAGCAAGCCCTAAACTACCAAAAATATCTTTGATATTAAAGTAGTTTATATTTTGAAATAAATTAGCAAATCCATAATTTAGTATTAAAATTACGCCAAGTAATGCACTAAGAAAAATCTCACTAAATAGACTAAAAAATCCAAATTCTAATACATATAAAACAACCAATACTATCTCTAAAAAGATATATGGTAGCAATGAAATTCTAATCATACAAGCTCTTTTAATTTGCCTAAAATTTCGCTAGAAGCAACTTTTTCTTTTATTAAACCATCTCTGATTATCAATTCTACTTCTGCATTAGCTAGTCCTTTGCCTACTACTACACCAAATGGATTTCCAATCAGCTCAAAATCGGCCATCTTTACACCAAACCTCTCATCTCTATCATCTAATAACACCTCAATTCCAAAGCTCTCAAGTCTGCTTTCTAATTCTAAAGCAAATTTAGCCTGAGCTTCATCTTTGAAATTTGATACTATGATATGGACGCTAAATGGAGCGCACTCTTTTTTCCATACACATCCCTTATCATCGTGGCTAGACTCTATAATCACAGCTTCTAATCTACTCACACCGATACCATAACATCCCATTATAAACGGCTTTGCCTTGCCATTTTCATCTAAAAATGTAGCATTCATCGCCGCTGAATACCTATCGCCTAATTGAAATATATGGCCGACTTCAATCCCTTTTGTAAGGCTCAATCTCCCACCATCAAGGGCTTTATCCCCATCTTTGATGGCTACTAAATCTTTAAATCTATCTTTATTGAAATTTATAATGCTTACGCCAATAGCGTGATAATCTTTTTGATTTGCTCCACAAATCATCTCATATTCGCCATCAAGCTCACTATCAATATAGAAATTCACCCCCTCAGGTAGCCCGATTGGCCCACAATATCCAGCTACTAATCCAGCATTTTCAATCTCATCTATATTAGCATCACATAGCTCTAATGCACCACAAGCATTTAGTGCTTTTGTCTCTTGAAGTTCATCATCTCCCCTTAAGAAAAATATCACAACTTCGCTTCTATCTTCATATATAGCCTTTTTAATAACAGCCTTAATAGTATAAAATGGATCAACTTTAAAAAACTCACTCACACTTGCGATAGTGCTACAATTAGGCGTATGAAATTTAAGCATTCCATTGCTTTGTGGGCGTTCTGCACTACAAGTGCGTTTAGCCCTTTTAGCAGCTTCAATATTTGCAGCGTAATCTGAACTATCACTGATTAAAATATCATCTTCGCCATTATCAGCTAGTACCATAAATTCTTTACTTCCACTTCCACCTATAGCACCACTATCAGCTTCAACGCATCTAAAATTTAGTCCAAGTCTAGTAAAAATCTTGCTATAAGTCTCTTGCATCAAGTCAAACTCACGCTTTAAATCTTCATAGCTAGAATGAAAACTATAGCTATCTTTCATTATAAACTCACGACATCTCAAAAGCCCAAATCTAGGCCTAGCCTCATCTCTAAATTTTAATCCAATTTGATATAAATTCAAAGGTAGTTGCTTATAGCTATTTACCCTTCCACGCACCATATCCACCACGCTCTCTTCATGCGTTGGCCCTAGGATAAAGTCATTGCCTTTTCTATCATTTAATCTTAAAAGCTCACTTCCAAATTTAAAAAATCTCCCACTTTGCTTCCATAATTCACTAGGCACGACAAAGCTCATAGATACTTCATTTGCTCCGGCTCTATCCATCTCATCTCTAATGATATTTTCTATCTTTCTTAAAACCCTTTTGCCAAGTGGTAAGAAGTTATAAAGCCCACTACCAGTTTGTTGGATAAATCCTGCCCTAAGCAAAAACTGATGGCTAGGCAAGGTTGCGTCTTTTGGCGCCTCTTTTAGTGTTGGGATATATAATTTGGTAAATTTCATCTACTCTTCCTCTTTTAATTCTATTTTATCAATTTTAATATCAAATAGATACTCAAGCACACCAAGTACCTCATCGCTATTTTTATCTTTTAAACGCATAGTTGGCGTGTGTAAAAATGCCTTGAAAACTTGATGAACTAGCTTTCTAGCCTCATTTTCATCACAGCGTTTGATATAGCCTTTTTTAATCGCTTTTTCTATCTCTAATTCAGCTATATTCTTAGCTTTAAATCTAAGGGCTTTTATAGCTGGCGTGCTATTTTGTGATGAACGCCACTTGAAAAACTCAGCTGTCATCTCTCCTACTATTGCATATGCTACGCCAGCTTGTTCCTCACGCAAATTTAAATTACTTTTTACTATACTTTCTAAATCATCAACTGCATAAACGCTTATATTATCATAGTAGCTAATATCAATATCTCTAGGCACAGCAATATCAAAAAAATATCGATTAAACTCCACCATCTCTATAATCTCATCAGTGATAACAGGCACATTAGCACCAGTAGCACTAAAGATTAACTGATATCTATTTATCAACTCACCAAGACGCTCCCACGGTGCAATACTAGCTAGCTCGCCTAACTCATTTTGTAGCTGAGCAGCTCTATTTTGATCTCTATTTACTATAATTACATTAACCTTAGAGTTAATAAGATGCTTACATGCTAAGGCACTCATCTGACCAGCACCTACTACCACAGCGCTCATTCCACCTAGATTGCCATATATCTCTTTGGCTTTTGCTACTGCTACACTTGAGACTGATACGGGATTTTTACTAATTGTAGTTGCGGCTCTAATTTTAGAAGCGCATTTAAAAGCAAAATGTATAGCATAGCTGATATTATCACCGCAATTTCCATTATCATAAGCAAATTTAAAAGCCTCTTTTAACTGACCTGCTATCTGCGTCTCGCCAATTACAAGGCTATCAAGTGAGCTAGCCACGGCAAATAGATGGTGGATAGCACCATCATCTTCATATATATCAGCCCTAAGCTCCAAAGCCTCATATGGCACAAGGGTTAAAATAGATATTGAGTTTAAAATATGCCTAACACACTCATTTATTTTAGATACATAAGCAAAAACCTCAACTCTATTACAAGTGCTAAGAATCATAGATTCAATTATATTTTCATTAGCACTCAATAGGCGCAAAATCTCCTTTTTACGACTCTCATCACTTAAAGATAGCTTCTCTCTAATACTGATATCTGTATTTTTATGCGTAAAGCTAATACTTATATAGTGCATTAAAACTCCCTATCTATCATACTTGATACTATCTCTCTTAGACTCTCATCGCTCACTGATGATATGGCTTTATAGCCAAGCTCTTTGGCAAATTCTTTGGATTTTTCAACTATGTTAAATTCGCTAAATTTATCCTTAATCCATCTAATCTCTTTATCATCTAGATCTTTACCCCAAAGGCCTTTTAATATCTCTTTGTCATCTGTGCTTAAAGCATTATATAAAAGAATATATGGAAGAGTAGTTTTACCCTCTTTATAGTCGTTAAAGGCTGGTTTGCCAAGTTTATTCTCATCTGATACAATATCTAAAATATCATCAACTATCTGAAACGCTAAGCCTAAATTTTTACCATATATAGAATACGCACTCTCATCTAATTTGGCGATTATAGCCGCACTCCTTGCTGCTGCTTCTATCAAAACTGCCGTTTTAAGCTCTATCATTTTTAGATATTCATCTAAATTTGGACTAAATTTACTACCCATATCTACATCCATCATCTCACCAATGCTTAGATCAAGAACTGCTTTAGATATAATTTTAGCAATTTGCGAATTTAAGCTTACAATCTCATAAAAGCCCTTAGAGTATAAGATATCACCTAGCATTATTGCGTTCTTAGAACCAAAAAGTGCATTTATACTAGGCTTACCACGCCTAATAGTAGAATCATCTATGACATCATCATGTAGTAAGCTTGCTAAATGTATAAGCTCTATTACCGCACATAGCCTAAGCGAAGTCTCATTTTGACCAGCTATCTTTAAAATTAGCTTGCTTCGTAGCTTTTTGCCGCTACTAATATTATTAAACATCTCAAGAGCTCTGTTATAACCACACTCCTTGACAAACTCATATAAAATCTTATCAACCATAAAACTTCCTATCTATCTGGTATATACTCTATCTCAACTCTAGCACTTTGATCCATTATCAATGCGTCAAATACTACACTGCCATCATAATGTCTATACTCTTTAAAGACTAGATATAAATCCACATTATCTACAAGTGGGTTTTTGATAAATGCCAAAATCGGCTGACGATACATCTCTAATCCTCGCCTAAGACTTAAGACAATCTGGCGTGGATATTTTCTAAATTTAGTATGAACTACTAAATTTGTATTATCATAAAGCGTCCATGAAAACTCAAATTCGTCTTTTATCTGATGGCGCCTTTCAAAAAATATAATCTTAGCTTTCTCATCTTTTTTAAGGATAAATTCCTTCTGGTGTGTCCATTTTGGAGCTACACCATATAGCAACCCAAAACAAAAAAATGGCAAAAGCCAAAGAGTTAATCTACTCATTTTGTGTTAATATTTTCCCTGTAATATCTATATATATATCATTTAGTCCGCTCTCCATAGCATCTGGATTTAACGCCTTAAAGCTATCTATTTGAACTTGTGTAATACCACTACTCTCAGCCAGCTCCCTTAATGCTACAAGCTCACTAAATAAAATTTCAAGCTCATTTTCTACTATATTTCGATTAGCATTATAGACAATATCAAAAAATTTATCCTTAGGCTGACCACCAAAAATATCATCAAATATCATTATACTCTCCTATCTTATTATATCTCGTTGACCTTTTGAATTTGGCGGAGTTAATACGCCATTTTGTTCAAGCTGTTCTATTATGCTTGCAGCTCTATTATAGCCTACTTTTAATCGTCTTTGTAAATAGCTTATAGATGTTTTTTCTTCGCTTAAGACTATCTCCTTAGCCTCATCATAAAGCTCATCTATTTCACCGCTAAATTCTCCGATACTGCTATTACTAGCATTATCATCTTTTAAAAAGCTCTCTTGATACACAACACTCTCTTGAGCTTTTAAAAACTCAGCTATATGATCAATCTCCTCTTCACTAGCAAATGGCGCATGTAGCCTGACTACTCCAGGACTTCCAGGTGGTGTAAAGAGCATATCTCCACGCCCTAGCAAACTCTCTGCTCCCATCTGATCTAAGATAACCTTGCTATCGATTTTTTGCCCTACTCTATAGCTTATGCGACTTGGTAAATTCGCCTTTATAAGCCCAGTTACTACATCTACACTTGGGCGTTGTGTTGCTACTATTAGATGAATTCCGCTAGCTCTAGCCATTTGAGCTAAGCGACCGATATGAAACTCCACATCCTTGCCACTTGTCATCATAAGATCAGCTAACTCATCTATGATAACTACTATAAAAGGCAAGGTTTCACCGCCTTCTTTTTTCATCTTTTCATTGTAGCTCTCTATATTTTTTGTGCGAGTTTGGCTCATTATCCTATATCTACGCTCCATTTCAGCAACTAAATTTGCTAGTACAGCAATCGCCTTTTTAGGTTCAGTTATAACTGGAGTTAGTAGATGGGGAATATCATTATACATACTAAACTCAAGCATCTTAGGATCTATCATTATAAGGCGCAGAGTTTTAGGTGAATTACGATACAAAAGGCTCAAAACCATCGCATTTATCCCGACGCTTTTACCACTTCCTGTGGTTCCAGCGATTAAAAGGTGTGGTAATTTTTTAAGGTCAGTTATAAATGGATCGCCTACGATATCTTTACCAAGTGCTAAGGTAAGCTCGCTTTTGGCATTTTTATAGATATCGCTTTGTAATATCTCTTTTAGATATATAGTCTCTATATTTTTATTTGGAATCTCTATCCCAACTACATCTTTACCAGGGATTGGGGCTTGAATTCTAATAGTTTGAGCCTTTAACGCCATAGCTAAATCATCTTGAAGAGTTAGGATTTTGCTTACTTTTACATGGGCTGCTGGTTTAAACTCAAATGTCGTAACCACTGGACCAGAATAGGTTCTTACTACATCGCCATCGATTTTAAAACGCCTTAATTTATCTAGCAAATCAGCAATTTTTTGATCTATTTCAACCTCATTTATAGCCTTACTACGTTTTGGTGGATCCTTTAAAAAATCCAAACTTGGCAACATAAAATCCTTTGGCTTTTCTATTTTGCCTGTCTCAATTTGGCTTAAAAGCTGTTTATTTTCAGCTACTTCATTAAGGATTATAGCGCCACTTGATGTTGATTTTGGCTCTTTTAACAAAGATATATCAGTATCTTGAGCAATCTCGCTTGGAATTTGGTTTTGCTCATCATCTATATTAAATTCGCTAAATCTATCAACTTCATCTACATTATCTATCTCTACTTCATCAAGCTCTTTTTGTTGGGATTTTTTTCTAGATTTTGATACTTTAGGCTCAGGTGTAGCGCTTTGTGATTTAGCTACTTCTAGATTATTATTGTTAAATTTTACCTCTTGAAACTGAGATATCTCGTCATCTTTAATATTAGATTCTAAGGCTGAATTTGGGCTAAATTTAGATATAGATTTAACTACAAATGCCTTTTTTATCATTACATCGAGCCTATCATCAAAGCTAAGCCCAAATCCAATAAAAAATATCATTAAAATAAAAATAAATGTCCCAATACTACCAATCACACTCCCAAGCGCCTCATAGCTAAATCCACCAACTATGCCGCCAGCTATAGGATTAAACATCGCACAAAGCAATAAAAAAGCATAAAATAACATCAGCGATCCAATGATATTTCCAGCTATTTTTAGGCTAAATTTCGTATAAGATTTATATAAATTATAAACAGGATATAACAAAATAAATGGGTAAAAATATGACGCATAGCCAAATAGTCTTGCATTATACCAGCCTAAAGCGCCACCATAACTCCCCACAAATGAAGCATGCGGAACGATAGTTGCCACACCAAGATATACAAGCACACAGATAGCTACAACCAGCAAAATCTCTCGTAAAATCGCAAATTCCTTAATAAAAATCTGCAGATTATAGCAAAATTATGGTTATATGTAGTTTAAGTAGTATTATATATAATTTTTTACTTCGCAGACTAGCCAAGCTAGTCTTTGCGACAGGGAGCTACGCTCCCTTGACCCACCTGAAGTCCCTACTTTGTAGGGTGACCCTTATTAAAATCCGTGGCGTAAGCCACCCATTAGAAGGCTTTTTTAAGGGGTTGGGGGTTGTTAAAAAAAAGGGGGGGGGGAGAAGGGGTAGCGACTGTCAAAAAAGCGTTCCCCTTCCCCCTTAAAAAAGAAAAATTTAAATTTTCTAAAAATTTTTATTATAAATTTAGAATGTAAAAAAGTAAAGAATGGAAAAGTAGCTTCGCTAATGGTTATTTTACGGCGAAAATTTGAAGTATTAAACCTTTTTTTGATTTTATTCTAAGCCTAATCTAGTCTTAAAAAATAAAAACAATCTATATTAATTTTCTTTTTAAGTGGGAAGTGGGACACTTTTTGGCAGATGAGTAGCGTGATAGTTAAATGATGGATAGCCATCATTTAACGGCACTACGAAAAATAAGAGCGAAGCTACCTTACACTTCCCCTTAACAACCCACTTAAATAATCTAATAAAAAGTATTATCTATAATAAAGCTTTCCATCTCCACTATTTACAAAAGTTTTTAAATCTTCTTTTGTTCTTATTTTTAGCTCTGTGCCGTGTAGCTTGCAAATATTATCAAGCGATGTAAAAATAGCAGAAAATTCCCCACCAAACTTAGCATTGGCATAATCGCTAAATGCTGAGTCTAGCGACATCATTCGCTTAATATGAGCTTGTTCTACTGCTAGTTCTAAGCTTTCTCTTTCAGCAATCAAAGCTGGTAAATTAGAAGCTACAAGCTCTGCTATCTCATCTGCTCTTTGCTTTGCCATATCCCTTTCAGCAATCACTGCAAATATAGTATCAAGTGCCATATCAATAGCCTTGCTACTAAGCACTATCGCAAAAGCAGATATTACTATAGTTAATGCTCCAGCTACAATGTTGGCAAAACCAGGCATTATAGGCTCTAGGTAGATTTCTAGTTGCTTTGAGATAAAAACAGATGCAGTAACCCATAAAGCAGACATAAGCCCTTTTAAAATCATAGATAACATCTCTCTAAAACTTTTTATTTTGCCTGTGATATAATCATGAATAGAGTTAAATATTTGCTTAACAAAGCTTCTTAGCTTAGTCCAAATAGCACGCAATTCAGCGCTAATATGTTTTACTATCATATCTACAATAGCAAAAGTGCCACCCTTACTAAAAGCATGAGCTAGGTTTTTAAAATTTTTTACTATTTCATCCCAAAGCCTTTTTACTCTTACTTTAAGAGGTGTAGATGTATCTCCAAAACACATATCTTTTATCTCCCACACAACTCCACTAGCTATAATGCTAAGAGCCATCACGGCAGCCTCACTAAGTCCGGTTAAGGCTACATGCTTCGCCCCCATTTTTACGGTATTCCAATTAGAGATTTTAACGCCATTTTTACTATCATCTATCGTATATTTACTAGACTCTAATTTTGCTAGTAATTTTTTAGCATTTTCTCTTTTTACTGGATCTTTTTCATTTTTTATTATGTTGTCTAAAAGCTCTTCTGCTTTTTGATATTGATCTTTTGTAATTATTATTTTTACATCTTCATTTAAGTATTTATTATTCTCACCGTAAAGCTTTTTTAAATCACTATTATCTCTTATTTGAACTGCCTTTAATTGTCCATTCACCTTTAACTCGCCATTTTCAAATACTTTTATATCAGTTAGCTCATCATTAGCGCTATTTTGTATGCCAAGCTCTTTTAGAATAGCCTTTTGCTCATCTTTTGTATATGTTTTATTAACTAAATCAAGTTTTATCTTTGCGTTTTGAGATACTTTTAGTTTGCTAGTTGCGTCTTTTACTTCTTTGCTATCAGTAGTGTAGCCCTGAGCCAACAACGCATCAAGATTTTTTTGTCTTGCTAATAAATCATCAATAGCTTTTTGCAGCTCTCCATTTTGCGCTTGTGTAATATATGCTAGCATATCTGTGCGAACTGCTCTATCGCCTTTTTTGATATTTTCATCAAGATAAACGCCATATGCGCCACCATCAGTATGTAGAGCATTGTTTATATTTATTTCACTAACTACTAATTCTTCAAAATTATGCCCATAACTTTTATCATTATTGGCATGAATTTTAGCAGTAGCTTCAATGCTTCTTTGTGCATCTACAGCAGCTCCATATCCAGCATAAGTATTTAGGCTAAAAATATTAATTCCAAATCTAGCTAGAGTTTGATTACCAATTTCTTCTATTATTTCATCGCTAATAGTTTTTGCTCTTGCTCTTTGTATCATAATTTTCCTTTTTTAAATAGACCTCCATCCTATATAATAAAGATGGAGATCTAAATTTTAATTACTTATTTTTCATACTTAGCTTCTATTTTTCTTAGAATTTCAGCATGTTTTTCTTGTAAAGCTATGAGATTTTTGGTTAGTTCGTCATTATCGTTTAGTATAGGCTCATTGATGATAGCTATTACACTCTCAGCTGTATTTACCATTACATGAAGTTTGTCTTGCTCATCACTACTCCAGTTTGCTAGATTATTGCCTTTATTATCAGCTATTTTTTCAACTTGATCAAGCAGTTCGCTAAACTCTAAGTCCATTTTAATAAGACTTCTGCGTTTCTCTTCACCTTTATAACACAGCTTTTTTAGTAGTGGCTGTTGCGCGTTTAAAGCCTCAGCTGCTTGTTTGCAGTACATTTTAAATGCTCTTGCATTTTCTTTTGCTGTTTCTGCTTTATAGGCAAAAATTGCAGCGGCAACAGCAATAACAGGAGCAGCAACAATTCCACTAATCACAAGAGTTCCACCAGCCATTCCAAGACCACCAGCACTTAAAGCACCGCCACCAAACCACGCAAGAGTAGCATTTGTAGCCGCTACTCCAGTAAGTGAGCTAATAGCAGTTCCAGTACTAGCAGCACCTAATAATCCCACACTACCAAAAGCACCAAGTCCAGCCAAAGCACCAGCACCACCAGCAGCAATCGCACCACCCAACATAGAAGTTAGTTCAAACACACTATCGCCGATTTTAGCAAGCTCAATATCTTTGCCATTGATTTCTAAAGTATAATCATCGTTGGCAACTTCCAGTCTAGCAATTAGTTTTGCAAAGCGCTCTAAAGACCCATTAAGGACTCTTTGCTTCTCTTTTCCGAGTTGCTCAAATGCTTTATCTGTTTTATCTTGAATAGGTTTAAAGGCATCAACAGCATCAGAATATATTTGTTCTCCTTCATCTCTTTTTTCGCTTGCTTCATTGCTATCTTTATAGGCATCATAACCTTTTTTTGCTCCATATCCTAAAGCTGAAGCTACTAGCCCGCCAGCTACTAGCGGTATTAATGGTAATGGCATTTTATCTCCTTAAAATTTAAAATTCTTCTTTTATTCTGCAATTCTCATCAATGTTTTCAAGTATTTGTAATTCATTACAAGCCTTAGCATTAATGGAATAAAACTTCTCTTTACTCCAAATGGCACTAAAAAAACTATACATTTCATCAATACGACAAACTAGTGGTCTATTATCATAGATTTTACACTTATTGCTCTTAGGATCTAGCTCTTTACATACCCCATTGCCAAGATCAAAGCTCCTAAGCTCTGGAATATTTGAAATATGCCTACAACAAGCCCCACAAACGCTACAAGGAAAATTCATATTTTAAAAAATAACACCTCCATTCGTTTTATACATTTTACCCCCCCCCCACCTAAATATCTAATAAATTTTTAAAAAAATAGCAAATTTAAAGCTATTAAATTTAAAAAGAATATAAACAAACAATTACTATCAAATGCTAGATAGTATAATTTACAAGCTTGGATTGATTTAAATTTGTTTTATTAAATCTGAGCGAAAGCTCAGCACCTAGAAAGGCTTTTACAAAATTTTCGCAAAAGTAAAATAACCTAAATGGTTGTTTTACGGCGAAAATTTAGAGTGTAAGTTAAGTTGGAAGGGCAAGGTAGCTTCGCTCTTATGTTTCGTAGCACCGTCGAACGATAGTTAGTATCGTTTGACTATTGCACTACTCATCTGCCAAAAAGCGTCCCCCTTCCCACTTAAAAATAAATTTTAACTTCGCAAGACGGAGCTAAGTCCAGCTTTGTGATAAACTTTAGAAAAGTTTAATTAAAATGAAGTCCATACAATAAGCAATCTTACATATAATTAAGTAGGCTAATTTTACTAATCATTGATGAAGTTTGTAGCATTGCTTCAAACTGTGTTAGATACTGTTTATAAATTAGCATACTCTCACCCAAATCAGCACCAATAACATCATTTTTAATACTCTCCACATTAACATATAACATACTAGCTCGTGAGCTAGAACTCTCTAATACATTAGTATATGAACCAATCTGCGTGTGGAGTTTATTTACATGGTCTTGGATATGGTCAATTCTCTTTAGAGCGCCTTGGATTCCAGTAGTACGAGCGTTAGTACCATCTGGATTGCCTCTATAGCTACCATCTCTTACAGCTGCTATCATAGCATCTAAATCTTTAAAAATATCCACACTTGGCTCATCTATGCTAATCATATTATTAGCATTAAAATTAAATAGCGACCCTGCGACTGTAGAGTTAGCCTCTTTACCAAATTCAGGTTTATCAGCACTAAAAGTCTCAAAAATAGATATTTCTATATTTGATACGGTTGCGCTTTTGTCTGTGATTTGCATTTGACCTTTATAATTTAGCTCTACATTGACACTAGCAGTGGCTGCATCTACAGCTTTATTATAAGCTTCAAATCTAGCTGTAGCATAATCTGTGTTATTGATTATAAGATCTTTTATCTTGCCTAGGGCTTCTTGTTTGTTAGTTACTGGAAAAGTAAGCCCAGCCGCATCTACTGCTTGATCTATTATAGCTTCTGTAGCAGGGTCATTAACATTGGTTTTTAATCTCGTTTTAAGATCATTAGCAGTATTAATTGCCACATTTGGAAATAAATTTTGATCACTTAAATTTTTTGCTACCGTGTTACCAACTCTATCATCTGGTAAGTTACCTGCTGCTACCATAGCTACTATATCATTTAATTGTTTGTAACTTATATCATCAGCTTGAGTTACAACCCCATCTGTGGTTTTAGTAGCTTCATTATACTTGCCTAGCATTATATTGCCTTGATAGACTGGGACTGGTGTGAATCCACCTGGCGGAATTATCGGCGTTCCATCTGCGTTGGTTTCAGTGATGGTGAGTTGCGTGGCTTTAGGAACACTAGCTGAGAGCGGATCGCTAAAATCTATCTTAACTTGATAATATTTACCATTTTTAGATTTGATATGCATAGTCATATTGCTATCAGGGTTATCTTGCAGTCCAGCACCAGCTACATCTTTTAGCTTAGTAGCATCAGTAGCAAATGTATTTTTACCCTTGACTACTTGAGAGACTGAACCAGTTAGGATATTATCTTTTTGGGCAAACTGTAGCTTGTTATAGTCAGTAGCATCGTTTTTAACCCCTAGAGTGTCTTTAAAGTCGCTTTTGATAAATTCAGTTAAATATACTTTGCCATTTTTGATATTTTCTTCGATAGTTTCTAAATCGGTTAAGTCGCTTACATCAACCCATGAACCATCTTTATCACGAACTTTGGTGCTAGACATTTCACGAACTTGATCAGCATTATTTGGATTAAATGCAGTAAAATCAGTTGCATCTATACCATTATTGCCAAGATCGTTTAAATCTAGTGTAAATGGTGGATTACCGATATTTTGTACAACTTGATTATTAACTTGAAGTTGGTTAGTATTACTTAAATTAATTGTATATGTTTGATTGTTATTATTGCTTACTGCTGTAATTTCAGTTATATTGCCATTAGCGTCTTTTGTAGTTGTTATTTTATAATTACCAGATGTTTGAGGGTCAATATTAATCTCATATTCACCAATCTTATACTTCTCAGTTGATTGTTGCGGAGTAAGGCCAAATAGATGAAGCTCCATCATCTGATTACCATTTCTAATATCAGTTATCTCGATTTGGCCGCTATTATTTAGAGTTACTTGAACTAGTGGATTTTTGCCTTCTTTATCATTGCCTAGAGCGTAGCCGATATTATCTAGTAGGCTTTGGATAGATGAGTCTGGGGTCATAGTTACCTTAGTAGAAAATGTAGAGCCATCTGGTTTTCTACCTTGTAGGAAAAATGTAGTTGGTTGATCTTTTACTGCATCTTTTGTAAAATCATCCTCTTTTGGCGGATTAGCTTTATTAAATTCTTCGCTACGATAATTAGTACCTATTAAATCTCTTAAATCATCTCCAAGCCCAACATATTTGATTGGCTCATCAGGATTAGCAAATTTATTATAATTATTAACCAAATTCACATTTGTCGTTATAACCTTTTTATAATCATTATCCGAGCCTAGAAATAGAGATTGACCGTTGATATTGTAGTTAGAAGTTTGATTAGTGCCAATTACTGCTTTTATACTCTCAGCATTACCATTATAGTTGCCTAAATCATCAATTGGCATAGTATCTAGCGCAGTTCCTGAGAATAGATACTGGCCATTTATGGTAGTATTAGCTATATCGATTAGATTTTGCTTGATACCTTCTAGGTCATTAGCAATAGCATTACGAGAAGTTACATCGTGAATATCATTAGCTGCTTGGATTAGTTTGGTTTTAAATTCAGTTAGCTTTAGCACAAAATCATTTAACGCCTTATCGCTATTTTTTGAAAATTCAGTAGCCTTTAGTGTTGTAGATTCTACTTGTTTGAGTAGATTACTCTCATACTCCAGCCTAGCAGCATCGACATAGATACCGCTACCTTCATAAGCGTAATTGATTTTTAACCCTGTACTAAAAGCCTGATGAGACTTATATAGTGAGTTGGAGTTCTTTTGGTAGTTATAGACATTATTGAAATTCATAAGCTGGTTGGTTATACGCATTTGCACTCTCCTAAAAATTTAGGAATTTTACAAGCAAATATCATTCCCAAACCAGCAAATTTAGTAGAAAATCCCTGCTAAATTATCATAATCCTAGTACATTTACTACTATTACAAATCCAATAGCAGAGCCTATCATTGCTATTGGTAAAGTAATTACCCATGCTAGACCAATTGGCTTTAACATTCCCCAGTTGGCATTGCGATTATATAATCCAATACCAAGTACCGCTCCTATCAAAACATGAGTAGAGCTAATAGGTAATCCCATTTTTGTAGCGATTAATATAACTATACTTGCTGATAACTCCGCACTAAATCCAGTTGTAGGCAAAATCTCTGTAAGCTTACTCCCAACAGTAGTTATCACCTCTTTACCTAAAAACCATAACCCAACAACAAGTGCTACGCCAAATGTAACCATAGCTACTGTAGGAATCACTGTGGTGCTATTAATAGCGCCACTTTTTAACACATCTAAAATCGCAGCAAATGGCCCAACGGCATTAGCGATATCATTTGCACCGTGAGAAAACGCAAAAGACGAAGCAGTAAATATCTGAAACCAACCAAAGATTCTATTAATCCCTTTTTGCGGATTATCTCTTTTCATCATATTAATAATCGAGAAACTAAGCAAATATGCAACTGTACCAATAACACATAAAATCCATATAGTCTCAATTGTGCTAAAGTTTAAGTTCATATGCTTTAACCCTTTAAATAGCAATGTAGATGAGATAATCATCGCTGCAACTGCTGCTAAAATCGGGATATGAAGTCTCATATATTTCATTGTATCAATTAGTTTTTCTTGTCCTTTAAACTCTCTAATCTTATCTCTAAAAGGACCACTGCCTATGATTTTTTCATCATAACTCATGGCAATAGCTTTAAGCTCTTGAATTTGTTGCGACTGGCTCTTGCTAGAAAGCTCGTTTATATAATTTTCTTTAAATGCTCTTTTTTGTGCTTTTATCGCTTTAATCTGAGTATGTAGATCCATACTTGGAGTTATAATTTTAGTTTTGATATAACCATAAACGATATAAGCAATAACTCCACCCATTAGCGGAGATAAAACCCAGCTAAGAGCAATACTACCAATAGAACTCCATTTAACCATATCTAAGGTATTGCCATTATCATAGTATAAATACCCCATCATAAGGCCAGACCCTACGATACCACCAACGATAGAGTGAGTAGTAGATACTGGCAAGCCCTTTTTAGTCGCTACAAATAGCCAAATTCCAGAACTCATAAGAGCTGAGAGCATAACAGCAGCAAAAATCATAGGATTGATATCACCGTTATTTGGTAGTATGACAATACCACTTCTAATAGTATTTGTAACTTCAGCTCCAGCAAATACAGCGCCACTTAGCTCAAATACAGCTGCGATTATTAGCGCTTGTTTAATAGTAAGAGTCTTAGCTCCCACGCTTGTACCAAATGCATTAGCAACATCATTACCGCCAATATTAAAGGCCATAAATATGCCAAAAACACTAGCTAAAATAAAAAAGATTAAATGATGACTCGATATATATCCATATCCCCATATAAAAAAGACAACTAAAGAAATGATAAAAACTGAAGTAAAAAATAAATTGTCCCTACCCAAGCAATACCTCCAAAAAATTTCTTCTATTTTAGCTTTTTAGGCTTGAATTTTGACTGAATTTATGCAATATTTTACTGATTCTATATAACTTTCAACCCTTGCTTTAGATTGATACGCAATATCAAAAGCAGTTCCATGATCTACACTAGCACGGATGATTGGCAAATTTAAACTAATATTAATTGAGCGATCAAAATATAACGCCTTAAGCGGTGCTAAGCCTACATCGTGATACATAGCTATTAGACGATTAGTAGATTTTAGCGAATTTGGGGTAAATGCAGCATCAGGTACAAGCGGACCGATAAAAATTTCTTTACCGATTGTAGCATTGGCTGCTTTTATAGCCATTTTTATCTCTAATTCTTCTTTGCCTCCAATAGTTCCATTATCACTAGCATGAGGATTAAAGCCTAAAACGCCTACTTTGCTAAATTTAGTTGAAGCATAAAAGTCTAATAAGAAATTTTTAACTTTATTAAATTTAATCTTTTTACTAACATTTTTAAGTGGCGTATGATCACTAAATAGTGCAACATAAAGCTTCTCGCAGCCTAGCATCATAATAGCACTAATTTTAAAATAATCACTTAAGGCATCAGTATGGCCTTTGTATGGAATCTTAGCTTTTTTCCAGCTCTCTTTATTAATTGGCAAGGTTACAAGAGCGCTGGCCTTTCCTTTAGTAGTGAAATTTAGTGCATTTTCAAAGCTAATAAATGAGAATTTGCCACTTTTTTTGCTTACTTTACCTGGCTTTATCTCAAAATCATCACCACACTCATAAATCTCAAAATTCTTTGGAATATTGATATTTAAGATTTTAGCTGCTTGGTTTAAAAGCTTAGAGTTTATAAAATATATTGGTTGGCAAATTTTACTAATCTCTTTATGAGCTTTTAACGCAATCTCAATTCCAATGCCATTTATATCGCCTACACTAATTGCAATTTTGGGTTTCATTTGATTAACTCTTTCATATCTTTTATAGCTTGGCTTAATCCAGTAAAGATTGAGCGAGCTATAATGCTTTGACCGATATTTAGCTCAAAAATCTCTGGGATATTTGCTATTAAACCTACATTTTGGTAGTTTAGTCCATGGCCTGCAGCGACATTTAGTCCTATATTTTTAGCAAATTTAGCAGCCTTTTTTAATCTATCTAGCTCAAATTCAAGCGCCTCTTTAGCATTTGTATGTTCTAATGATTTTATACTAAATTTAGTCTTTGGAATATTTGAATACGCCATTAAATAGGCATTAGCAAAGCTTCCGGTATGCAATTCAATAGTATTAGCTCCTAACTCTTTAGCTGCTATTATATCATCTGAGTTTGGATCGATAAAAAGTGAAACATCAATTCCAGTCTCATTCATAGCTGCTATGGTACTAGGTAGTTCTGGACTAGCTAAATTTAATCCACCCTCAGTAGTTAACTCTTCACGCCTCTCAGGAACTATCGTAGCACGATGAGGAGAGAGCTCTAGTACAATATCAGTAATAGCAGTAGCGCACTCTAAATTTACTGGAATAGTACAAAGATTTATAATATTTATAGTATCTGTATCATCTATATGTCTGCGGTCTTCACGCAAATGTATTGTGATCTGATCTGCGCCAGCATTAATAGCAGTAAACATTGCATTTAAAATATTTGGATCATTTACCCTTCTAGCCTCTCTTAATACAGCGACATGATCGATATTTACACCTAGTTTCATATTTATCCTTATGAGTTTATATAGTTTTTTTGTTCTTTAAAATATGGTTTTAACGCTTCATACGCTAGACCAATTTTTTGAAACTTATCTGTATAGTCTTTTTGAATTTTATCTGATTTAGTAGCATGACGATCTGGATGATAAACTTTAGTTAAATTTAAATAACTTGCTCGAACCGTCTCATAATCATCACCAACTTCACACCCAAGCGTATGAAAATGCTCTTCTAAAAGACTAGCTAGCATACCAAATCTTCGTTTATACTCTTTAGAATTTAGCACATTAAAACGGCGTTTAAATCGCTCAAATTCCTCTTTATCGTAGTTGAAATTTACTACATATTTAAGATGCTCTCTGCTATTTATAATATTTGAGAGACTCTCTATATCTCTTAGACTTTGCGGAGTAAAAAGCAGCCAATTTTGTCGTGGGTAATATTCACAATTTGCATCATTAAAACCACGCATTAGGTATTTAGCAAATAACTCCTCGCTATTTTTTAAATCAAATAGCACTTTTAACTCTTCAAATCTGATATCTATATCTATTAACACCTGAAGCGAGGTCGGATTTTTATAGACTAGCTTGATATTTTTATGATGAGTTAGCCAAAACTCTACTCCGCTACCGACAGTTTTTTTATATAAATTTGCTATAAATTTTAGCAAATATTTACGCTGGATCAGCTCATTTTCGCTATAAAATATAATAATTCTATCACGAGTACCAATCACATTAGCAAAACTTTGGCGAATTTTATAAATAAGATTTAGATACAGATCGCAATCATCAGTTACTATAGTAATTGACTCTAATGTCTGTGTAATCTCCATTTCAAGCCCTATTTTTTAATTTTAGGCTTTTAAAGCAAATTGCGTTCCATTAAAACTATGAATCTACCCAAATAGTAGGTTCATCTAACTCACAATACTCTTTTAGAATTTGATATGGTTTGTAGTCGCTTTTATACTCTAAGCTTTCACAATTTTTGACATAAAATCCTAGATAAATCCACGGAAGTTTATGCGCTTTAGCTAATAAAATTTGGTTTAAAAGCGAATATTTACCAAGGCTTAAATACGCATAATCTGTATCCCAAAAGCAATAAATCGAGCTAATTCCATCACTAGTAATATCAATTAAATCTACACAGATTAGACTATCTTTATCATAATAATCTACCTCAAAGCCAAACTCTCCAGCACCATCTACATAAACACTAAAATAGCGTTCATAACTCATTTGATGATACTCCCAGCCTCGCTTATTTTGCATAAATTTATGATATTTTTCATATAGATTTATATGTTCTTGGCTTAGATGTGGGCGAGTTACTACAACCTCTATACCAGCATCTTTATTTTTACGGATTACTCGCCTTAAACTTTTAGTTAATTTAAATTTTTGAGCGTCTATTCTTAAGCTTTTACACTCATTGCAATCTTTACAAATTGGCTTGGAAAAATACTTGCCAAATCTTCTATAACCATGCTCTACTAAAGCAGAATTATAAGCATATGACGCTTCATAAATATATTTATAGCTACTTCTAGAAGAACGACCCTTTAGATACGCACAAGGCGTATCTAAAGTACTAAATTCAATCTCAGTCAAGCTTTTTAATATCCGAATATTTGATGAATTCCATAAATTCATCTCTTAGTCTAGCCTCTTTATCAGCTACTACCTCTGGCTCAGAAAATATATCTTTAAACTCATCACGGTTTGGATTTGGTTTTGGTTTTGAAACTGGGGTTTGAGCCTTTTGCTCTTTAACCATCTGCCCTTTTATCTCTTTTAAACTATCTAAAAAATCCATAAATTACCCATTTTCTCTACTAGATTTTACTTTTTGAATCGCTGCTGTAATAGCCGCAATGACCTCTTCTTTGTTCTCTTGATTATGATCGTGAGTATTTTCTAAGATGTCTTGAAGTCTCTCTTCAATATAGCTAGTATCAAAAAATCCTCTTCTAAAGTGTCTTCTTTTAGATATAGCTAAAAGAAATGGCAGTGTGGTTCTAACACCCTCGATTGTAAACTCATCTAAAGCACGCTCAAGCTTACTTACAGCCAAATCATAACTTCTAGCTTTTACTATTAGTTTAGCTACAAGTGAATCATAAAATGGCGGTATAGAGTATCCTTGATACATATGACTATCTACCCTTACACCAGGACCAAGAGCAGGGAAATAACCTGTGATTTTACCAGGACTTGGAGCAAAATTTTTCCATACATTCTCAGCTGTAATTCTAGCCTCTATAGCAACACCTTGAGGTTTAACTTCTGTTTGATCTATATCTAGAATTTCCCCTGAAGCAATGCGAATTTGTCTAGAGATTAGATCGACTCCCACAATCTCCTCAGTTACACCATGTTCTACTTGAATTCTAGTATTCATCTCCATAAAATAAAAGTTATTATAATCATCTAGCAAAAACTCTATTGTACCAGCATTAGTATAACCTACAGCCTTAGCTGCTGCAACTGCGGCCACACCCATTCTCTTACGCAAATCTTCGCTAATAGTAGGACATGGCGCAATCTCAATCACCTTTTGATGGCGTCTTTGAATAGAGCAATCACGCTCACAAAGGTGAATTAAATTACCATAATTATCACCTAAAATTTGAAATTCAATATGTCTAGGTTTAACAATCAACTTCTCCATAAAGACTTCATCGTTATTAAAAAATGCCTTAGCCTCTCTTTTGCAACTCTCATAGCTACTTTCTAAATCTTTAGGATCCCATACCTCTCTAATACCACGACCGCCGCCGCCGCCGCTTGCTTTTAAGATTACTGGATAGCCTATTTTCTCAGCTTCTAATTTTATAGTTTCAATACTTTCCTTATTTAACGCTTCAGTACCTGGCACAACTGGAATACCATTTTTATGCATTAAATTTCTAGCAATATTTTTATTTCCCATTTTTAAAATTACTTCAGATTTTGGCCCAATAAATGTAAGACCAGCATCTTCAACCATCTTAGCAAATTCATAATTTTCACTTAAAAATCCATATCCAGGATGTATAGCATCAGCACCACACGCCTTAGCTACTTCTACTATTCTAGCAGCATCTAGGTAGCCTTTAATCGGGTCTTTGCCTATCTCATATGCCCCATCAGCAACTTTTACATGAAGTGATTCTTTATCAGGTTCAGTGTATATGGCTACATTTTTGATATGTAAATCTTTACACGCTCTAACGATTCTAACAGCTATTTCGCCACGGTTGGCAATCAAAATTTTATATATCATAGAATTACCTTTAAAAAATTTTCCATTCATTGTAGCTAAATTTGGATATTTTTTAGCTAAAAATAGAAAAATAAATTTAAATTTTAAATAATGTGTTACAAATGTTTGGTTTAATGAGGTTTTGCCAATCTATTTATGGCAATGAAGCTATTTATAAAAGATTACTACGCCTTGTGTTTAGGCGTAGTACTAAAACTAACTTATTGTAGCAGCTTTAAGACATTTTGCTGTACAGCATTTGCCTGACTCATAGCGTAGCTTCCGCTTTGGGCTAGAATGTTATATTTAGAGAAGTTTGCACTCTCACTAGCAAAGTCTACATCACGAATTTGGCTTTCGGCTGATTTTACATTTACTTGAGTAACTGTGATGTTATTTAGCGTAGCTATTAATTGGTTTTGTACTGAACCTAGGTCAGCTCTTAGTTTGTCTAGACTTTTTCTAGCTGATTCAGCTACATCAACCATAGCTTGAGCACCACCATAAGTATTTACGCCACCAGCTTGAGCAGCTGTACCATATACATTTGAAAATCCACCATTAAAGAAGCCCATAGCCTTAGCAGTTTCAAAGCTAATTGTTCCACCATTCATATATTTTAAATTTACACTAGCTTGATTAAATACAGTTGAAGCTACACTTGCTAAGCTAATTGCATTACCGCCAGTTGTAAATCCTGAAAATGTAGATAGATTAGCTATACCAACTTTAATATCTCTAGCATCTTGGCGGATAAATGTAAGCTGACCTAATAACAGAGCTCCACCATTTGCGCTACCATTTGAGGCACCAATTAAATCTCCACCCATAACCGTATAACTATCTGAGAATGTTCCTATCTTGATGGCTCTACCATCTTTAGTTGCTAAAACTAATCTACCGTTATCTAGACTTGCTTCTACTCCGGTTTCATCTTTTTTAGCGTTGATTGCACCGATTAGAGCGTTGTCGGCATCATTAACTTGAGTTTTAATATTTCCTATTGTTACACCATTAATAGTTAAATTTTGAACTGTACCAGCCTTAACTGCAACGCTAAAAATTTGAGTATTATTTGCCTCTGCCCTTACACCGGTTTTATCCGCTGCACCATTCATCATTTCAGCTATTGCTTTGTAGCCATCTGTTTGCAATACTGTTCCAGATAATGTTTGAAATGTAAAACCATTAGGATAGCCGTCTACTCCACTTAGCTTTACTGTAAATTCAGTAGCGGATACTGCTGAATAATTAGAAATTATCGTATTATTCATGGTCTCAAACCTAGTATGCCCAATTGTGTTTGAGTTTGTAGCACCTATGCTTACTTTTGCAGTTTCATTACTATAAGCACCTATTTGGAAGTTTTTGTTTGAAAAATTTCCATTTAGTAGTTGTTGGCCATTAAAGCTTGTAGTAGTAGCTATCATATCTAGTTCTTCTAGAATCAGCATTTTGACCATCTTGAGCTGCTTGGATAGCTTTGGTTTTAATAGTATCAAGTATTTTAATCTGTTCATCCATAGCTTTATCAGCAGTTTGGATGATACCTACAGCATCATTACCATTAGATATGGCTTGACCTAGGGAGTTAGCTTGAGAGCGAAGACTATCAGCTATCGCCATACCAGAAGCATCATCAGCTGCTGTTTGAATTCTAAGGCCTGANNNNGTGCTCTATCATTTACTACAGAGTTAGCATGCGCATTTAAGGCTGCTACGTTTGTATTTATTCTAAAACCCATTATAAGTCCTTTTATAGAAATATTATTAAGTTATAAAAGCCCTAAGCAAATGGTGTTCCAAAGTTTTGGTAGAAGTTTATAATATTCCCTACTCTTGTGCGCTAAGAGGCAAAGCATAGTATTGCACTCCAGCTATCTCAAATTCACGCACAAACTCTCTAAACTCTCTAAACTCCTTAGCAGTTAAATAAAATTCATACATACATCCAGTCTCGCCATATCGCTTGCTAGTCTCTAGTCCTTGTCTCTGGCTATAATGATCAAACCTAGAAAGCAATGCAAATGGTACAAATATGCTCACAATATCTCTTATCTCATAGCGTTCTAGCTCTGCGGCATTTATGGCTAAATTTGCACTACTTCCATACGCTCTAACTAACCCGCCAACACCAAGCTTTACACCGCCAAAATACCGCACCACTAACAGCGCAGTGTCTATTAAATCAGCTCCGCGCAAAGCATCTAGGCACGGTGGTCCTGAGCTTCCTTTTGGTTCGCCATCATCGCTACAGTTTTCTACAATCTGAAAATACTTATTATAATACCTATACGCCCAGACTATATGAGCAGCCTTTGGATTATCCGCTTTAAGTCTAGCACGCAACTCTTCAAACTCACTAAATGGACATATATAACTAGCAAAGCTTGATTTTTTGATATCTTGCTCGTAGCTGTAGCACTTTTTTACTAGATACATTTTGTATAATAACTCAAAGTTGTATTGCCAAATTTACGACTTTTATAAAGTGCAAATTTGCCTATGTTTTGTGAAGGTTCATAGCTTGAGATATGCTCTATTACCACTATATTGGCCTCTAGTTTTTCTAGCATTTTATAAAGTTTTTCATAAATTCCACTAAATCCATCTCTAATATCAAATGGTGGATCAGCATAAAGAATAGTTTTTTGCTCTATATTTTGAGCAAGAATCTTTGGTGTTAGCTCAAATGTATCACCATGCAATGCTACTAAGGTCTCATTTACATCATCATTTAATCTACTAAAATTTTCCCTTAAGCTATTAAATGCTGCTCTATCAAGCTCTATAGCATAGCCTTTTTTAGCGTAATTACTAACCGCAGTCGCAGCCATTAATCCACTTCCACCAAATAATTCTATAAATACCGAACCATAAATCTCACCCTGCAGGCTATTAAATACAGACTCTTTTACTATAGATTTAGTACTTCTAGTTGTGATTAGGCTTGGCAAAGATAGCTTTTTGCCTTTAAATTTACCACTAGTAATAGTGGTGGTTAGATTATTTTTCATATTCATCTTTTATTATTTTAATTAGCTCAGCCTTGAACGCATCGACTAAATCACCCACTCTACGCTCTAGGCTGCTTAGCTCGCTTGATTGTATTTTGCCGCTTATTTGCATCGCTGAATAGAACTCACCTAGCGTATTTAATAGCACATCTTTACTAAAAGGCTCGCTAAGATATGGCGAATCATCACTTATGATAAAGACTGGCTTGCTACTTTGCAATGCTCTATCACTCACTATAAAATCGCAATCTTTTTTTGTGGTTGCATTTGAACCTAAAAATAGCCTTAAAGTCTCAGCTAAAAGCAGACACTCACAATCTATACAAACTCTCATTACCCTACTCCTTTAAAGCCTAAATAGTATCAAAATATCTATAAATTTGGTATAAAATTTGCTTAAAATCTAGATAAATCTATGAATTTGCTATAAAATTTGGTAAAATTTGACCGATTTAGCATATAACCAATTTACTAAAAGGATGCAAAATGGAAATTTTCAAAGCAGCAGCCCAGCAGCAACTAGATATGGCAGATACTGTCAGTTTGAAGCAGCAGTTTAATCCACAAACTAGAGAAATAGAAAATCCAAATCTCCGCCAAGACTCTGCAGCGCAAAATGGAGCCAATGAGCACCTAACAAATGAGCAAATTCAAGAGATTTTAGCCCAAACTAACGATAATCTAAGCCTACTAAATACAAATATTAGATTTGGCTATAATGATAAGATCGATAGTATGTTTGTCAATGTTTTAGAAGCTGATACTGGCACAGTAATCCGCAAAATCCCAACTGATCAGGTTATGAAGCTTACTGAGCATTTTAGAGACATCGTGGGTATGATATTTGATAAAAAGGAATAAAAATGGCAATAAATACTGAAAAATCACAACTAGGCGTAGGTAGCGGAAATATCCTAAGCTGGGATACAATAGATAAGCTAAAAGAGGCTGATACAAAAGCACTTGTAAAGCCACTAGAGACTAAAATTCAAGACAATCTAACTAAACAAAAAGACCTAACAGCAATCACTACATTACTTAGCACATTTAAGGCTAATGTATCAAATTTGACAAGCGATAACACATATCTAAGGCGTGATGCTAACGCCACAGGTAGCGGTAGTGTAAGCGTAACGGCAAATGCAGGTGTAGCTGAACAAAATATGAGCCTAAGTGTGCAACAATTAGCTACTCACGACTCTTATCAATCTAAGACATTTGACTTAAGAAATGGTACAGTATTTGATAAAGATGTTAGCTTTGGCATCAGCATTGGTGGCAAGGATTATGTGATAAATGCAGACTCTAGCACCACGCTAGAAGGACTAGCTGAAAAGATAAATGAAGCTACTGAAGGTAAAGTCCAAGCTAAAATCCTAAATGTAGGTGGCGCAGCTGGGGCTGAGTCATATAGACTAGTAATCCAATCAGCTGAGACTGGCTCAGATAATGCGATGAGCTTTTATGCTATAACAAGTGGAACTAGCGGTGGTGCATCACACACTAGTACAGATAGTACTCTAGAAGCTTTAGGATTTTACTTTGATAAGGCTAATACTACTGGGACAAATACAGATAGCCATGGCAATACAATTCAAAGATTAACATTAAAAAAACCTGATGATATAAAAGATAAAGGCGATAATGTAGGCTCTCAATTAGATGTTGCCAAAGATGCTAAATTTAAATACAATGGTATAGATATCACTAGAAGTTCAAATAAAGTTGAAGATCTAATCTTAGGTGTGAGCTTAACTCTAAATAAAGTAGATAAAGCTGGTGAGAGTACTAATGTAAATATCACCCAAAACACTGATGGTATCCTAGAAGATATCCAAGCGATGGTAAAGTCATATAACTCACTAATAAATAATATAAACGAAGCTACCAAATACGATAGCGAAACTGGCCTAGCTGGTACATTCCAAGGGGTAAGAGAGATCACATCTATCACCACAGAACTAAATAAAATAATAAATGGCGTAAGCAAAGATGGTAAATCTTTGGCTGATTTTGGTATCACGCTTACTAAAGATGGAATACTAACTCTAGATTCATCAGTGCTAAACGATATGATAAATACTAAATTTGATGAGTTTAAAAGCTTCTTTAGCTCTGAGACTAAATTTACAAATGTTACAGCATTTGGGGATAAAAAAATAGATTGGAATGAAGATATAAAAGGCACATTAACAATTAATGGGGTAGATATTACAATTGATATTCCAAAAACCAATACAGGTACAACCCCTTGGGATGAAAAAGCCAAGAAAAACGCCCTACTAAAAGCTATAGCAAACGCTAGCGGCCTAAGCGATATCTCAGCTTCATTTGACAAAGATGGCAAACTAGTACTAAAAGGCTCAGGTGGCATTGATATTGAGATTAAAGGTAATAGTGATTTCTTAACTAAACTAGGCCTAAAAGAGCAAAAGCTAGATGGTAAAACTGAGATTATAGGCGGATTCTTTAAAGGATTAAATGATACTATAAATGGCCTAATTGGCACTAATGGTACTCTAACAACTTATGAAGAAAACCTAACAAACTCGCACAAATCTCTAACCGAAAGCAAAGAGAAAAGACAAAAAGAGCTAGATACTAAATACACCACAATGGCAGAAAAGTGGTCACAATATGATACTATCATTGCTAAGCTAGAATCTCAAATGAATACTGTAAATGGTATGATCGAGGCTGCAAGAAATGCTAACAAGTAAAGGAACAGTGATGGCATCATCAAATGCTGCATATGCAGCCTATAATCAAAATAATATGGGGATTGACTCTCCACAAAAACTCATCTCTATGCTATATGAGGGGGTTTTGCGTTTTATCTACCGTGCTAAAAAAGCTATGGATGAGGGTGATATAGAAAATAAGGTGCTATTTTTAAACAAAACTAATGCTATATTTTTTGAACTAATCAACTCTCTTGATATGAGCCAAGGCCAAATTAGTGAATATCTTCAAGGGCTATATAGTAGACAAATTCAGCTAATCTCAGAGGCTAATATCACAAACGACCAAAGTAAATTAGATGAAGTAGTTCATGTAACAAGAGAGCTTTTAGAAGCGTGGAGAGATGTAACAAAGGATGATAAATGAGTTGGCTCAATGATTTTAAATCCGCTTTGGTAAGTGAGAATTTAGATAGGATAGAATACCTTATAAACAACTATCCACCAAAGCTAGCCCCAGATGAGCTAGAGTGTACGGCTGCACTTTTAAAGAGTGCGGCTGAGCTTTTTCGTACTAAGCAAAAGGAGCTAGAAGCCGAGCTAAATAAGGTTAAAAAAGCCAAAAAATATGACTTTTAATAGCTTTTGACTTGCTAAACTAGCTAGATTATTAAATTTAAGATTTAGCTAGTTTATAAATTATATAAGTATTAATTTAGGTAAATTTTTAAATAAAAAAACAGGTGCGACTATAAGCCGAGTTCTGTTATGATGGCCATTTATCTAGATTTGATTTTAGATCAAATTCAAGCGAAGGGTTGAATATAAGACTCCAAACCATCCCTTCTTGCTGCGAGTTGGGTTTACATAGCTGCTTGCATCTCTGCTAGCACTGGTGGGCTCTTACTCCACCGTTTCACCATCACCGCTAAAGCGGCAGTTTACTTTCTGTTGCACTATCCCTTGAGTTACCTCAGCCACCCGTTAGGTGGAACTCTGTCTTATTGCAGCTCGGACTTTCCTCAAGGCTTTAACCTTGCGACCATCCATCGCACCAATGTAATTTTATCAAAATCGAACTTAAAATTTATAATTAATGTAGAATTGATTAACTCTTTTTTAGTAAAATTTAACTAAATTTAATTTTTTATATTTTTTTAAATTTACAATTTTTAAGGATAATAGATGATAAAAAGAGCTTTATTTATGACTTTAGTTGTCTTTAATATTTGTAATGCTCAAACTGAGATAAATGAAAATCAGATGATTACGCCTATTCCTGATAGTATCCCATATAACAAAGAAAAAGCAATGCTAGGAAAGCAGCTATATATGGATACTACACTATCAGCAGATGGGAAGGTTTCATGTAATACCTGCCACGATACAAAGACCTTTGGTATGGATAATCAAGTATTTTCAACTGGTATAAATGGAGTTATGGATACCCCTTTTAACTCGCCAACCACATTTAATGCGGCATTTAATTTCGTTCAATTTTGGAATGGTCGAGCTAAAGATTTAGCTGATCAAGCTAGATCGCCTTTTACTAATCCGCAAGAGATGGGACTAAATGATGAAGCTGAAGTTATAAAGATAATAGAGCAAAATCCTGATTATAAAGCTAAATTTAATAAAATTTATGGTGAAATAAATATGGATAATATCACCGATGCCATAGCTGAGTTTGAAAAGACATTAATCACCCCAAATGCTCCATTTGATAGATACCAAAAAGGTGATGAAAATGCCATTAGTGAAGCAGCAAAAAGAGGCTGGAATGCCTTTAAAACTAATGGTTGTGTAGCTTGTCATCAAGGGCAAAATATCGGTGGGACAATGTATCAAAAGATCGGAATTTTCGAGCCATATCCAAATCAAGAGAATTTGGGTCGCTATGAAATTACAAAGGTAGAATCTGATAAAATGGTCTTTAAAGTCCCAAGCCTAAGAAATGTAGCCAAAACAGCCCCATATTATCACGATGGAAGTATTCCAACTCTTGATGCGTGCGTGCAATTTATGGCTTATTATCAATTAGGCAAATTCCTAGATCAGCAAACAGTAGAAGATATAGTCGCATTTTTAGAGAGCTTAACAGGGGAATATAATGAACAATTCTAGAAAAATCAGTTTTTTAAAGCAGTTTATCGCACTTACTGTGCTTGTTTTGGTATTTATTTTTATTCTTTTGGTATTTATCTTTAATAATTATAGATCTGCTCTAAAAAATGAAGAGATAACGATGGCTACGCAACATCTACAAATTTATGATCTACAAATCGATCAAGTTTTTAGAACTAAATTTAATTTCATAAACTACGACTCAAGCGTAGTTTATAGCAATAAATTTAAAGAAACCTTGCAATATTTAGCTAGTTTAGATGTAGATGCTAATATGTTAAGCTCAATATCTAAATCATTTGAGGATAAGCAGATACAATTAGAGAGATTTAAATCAGCAAATTCAATCGCTATAAACTCAAAAGCATATCTATTTACTCTAAGCCACGATATAGATAAATTAGTAGTAGCAAACCCAACTCCAGAAAACCTAGCTCTATTAGAGGCGATGGATCAAATCTTAGCCATTGTATCAACTCAAAATATATTGGCTAGAGATGTTTTAGATACGCTTAATGAGCTTGTTAAAAATGTAGATCAAGCTAGATTAGATAATAGTGAGCTATTAAATTTATTTAAAAAGCACTACTCTATGATGTTAAGCCAAATCAGCGTAATGCAAGATAACTCTACCCTATACCTAAATCAAGAGCTAAACAAAAAATTAAACAAATTTGAAACTATAATCGCAAACCAAATAGAAGAAAACAACAAAAACCAACTATATATCTCAATTATAGTATTTGGTGTAACCTTGCTTATATTTGCGGTATTTATATATTTGACACTTGTTAAAGTAGTTATCCCAACTAAAAATCTAGAATTACTTAGCTCGAATTTAGCAAGTAACAAAGCAAATCTTAACTCTCGATTAAAAATAGACCCAAAAAGTGAACTAGCCACTAGTGCTGGATATATAAATAAATTTATTCAGATTGTTCAAAATTCAGTTTTAGAGGCTATTGATAGTTCAAATACAAGTCATAAAAACTCAATTAGCTTGCAAGAAAATGCTAAAAAACTAAAACAAAACTCACTTCACCAGCACGAACAAGTAGCTAGTGTTCAAAAGATTACAATCTTATTAAATGAAACAATTAACCTAAATAAGCTACTTGCTAATGACGCAACGCTAAATATGCAAGATTTAAAAACATTAATGAATACTGTAGAAAATACGCTTTTAGAGTTGATTGAATTAATTGAAGTTAGTAGCCAACAAGAAAATGAGATCGTAGCTAATATGGATCAACTAGTAAAAAGCGCTGATACTATCTATAGCGTTACAAGTGCTATTAAAGATATCGCAGACCAAACAAACCTACTAGCGTTAAATGCTGCTATAGAAGCTGCTCGTGCAGGAGAACATGGTAGAGGTTTTGCAGTAGTAGCTGATGAAGTTCGTGCGCTAGCTGATAAAACTAGCAGATCGTTAGGCGAGATAAATATAACTGTTCAAACTATTGTTCAACAAGTTAATTATAATAAAACCCTAATGGATGATATCCATATCTCTATGAATAATACCTCAAATAAAGCTGCTGATCTAAAAAATAATATAGCAAATTCAATAAATAAATTAAACGCTGGAATTCAATCTACTCAAACCGTAGAAGAAAAATCCATCACAGCCAAAGAGCGTGTAACGCTGCTAAATAGTAATATAGATAAGGTAAGTAGAGCAGCTACTAATCTGACTCAATTAGCTACTCAAATTGATATAATATCAAATGAAATTTTAAATAGCGCAAAAAAACTAAACGATAAGCTAACTAGCTTTAAATAGATATTTATAATAAGACTTGTCAGCACAAACTACATTGCTGACAAGCTGCTAATAATCATAGCATTTGGCAAATTTAATAATCTTTAAATATCAAAAATTTCCCTACCTAAAATCTCACGCAAAACCACAGTAGCATAAGATCCCTTTTGTAATGTAAAGCTTAGGCTAAATTGTGCCTCCTCTTCATTATAGTTATATTTCATCTCATCGGCCCATACCCAGTTAAATCTTCTTGCTCCATTAGCAAATTTAGCAAATCCAAATCCCTCAGCCATAATCTCTTGCTCAAGACTAAACGCCACACCAGTAGCTTCATAAGCTTTAGCTCCAACTAATAAACCACAGCTGGTGCGATCACGCTGATTAAATTTATCAACCTCAGATTCTAAATCCTCGCATAAAAATAACTTGCCAAATGGATAATGTCCCATCACTTCACCACGAATTAATCTAAAAAACTGCTTTTGACTTTTTAAATCTTTGATAGTATCGTTATCAAATTTATAAATTTCAGCTAACTCCTTAGCGCTAAAACTCTCGCAAAATCGACTAATCTCTACTCTTTTGCTAAGATAGCGATTAAATAACTCACTTTGATATGCAGAAATCAAAAAATCTCTAAGCTTTGGATTATATTTTTTAAGACTCTTTTTATCATTATTTGCCATAGCTATTAATAACTCTTTAGCGTTTTGATAATTATCACCAAATCTACCAAACCTTTGATAGCCAAAATAGTTGGCAAAACCTCGATTTTTGATCAATTCTATAACATTTTGAAGCTTTTTAGCCTCACTTGGCAATACCTTTTTAAGACGAATAAAGAAGTGATTTGCTTTTAAATGCCCGATTCTTAGCTTATTATTATGGAGTGTAGCATTTAAAATTTTAATATTTTCATTAGAAAAACTACTTATAGCACTCTGAAATTTAGCTGGAATTGAGATATATTGCGTAGTCATACCCTCTTTATCCTTTAATCCAGCATAGCCAAAATCTCTAACCTTAGCACCAGTAGCTGATGCTAAAATACTCAATGCCTCAGATGTGCTTAGGCCTTTTTTTTGAATTTGCATAACTAAATGCTCGCCATTTCCACTAAACTCATATAGTGGAATCTCACGCACCACAAAATCACTTGCATTTTTGCTAAAATGCGCATTGATTGGCGTATGTGTTGTTGTTAATAATGGCTTAAAAATGGGTGAACTTTCCATGAAATTTTGCCCTTTCGTTTATAATTTTACCTAGTAAATTTAATTTTACTCTACATTTTTTAGCTTGGTTTAATACTCTTTTTATATTTTTAGGCGGTACGACAATTAACATCTCATACTCTTCCCCGCTAATAAACTCAAATTTGGATAATTTTTTCTTAAATTTAACTGCTCTATTTTGTGTAATCTTTGGCAAATCACTAGCTAAACCATCGCTAATATCCATTCCTGATCTTATCCATTTAGCACTTTGTTTTATAAACTCTTGCCTTAAATTTGGAGTTACAAAGCGTGAATTTGAGCTAATTTTACCACCGTTTAAAAGCGTTCTAAGCCCCTTAATAGAACCGCCTAAAACCCCAGTATAACATACTATATCACCTATTTTGGCTCCATTTCTTATTAATGGTTTTTTTGAGTTTAAATATGAGATTATAGTTAAGCTAATTATAAGCTTATTGCTTAAGATGGTATCTCCTCCGATAATTTGCGTGCCATATTGTGCTGCACACTCTTTTAGTCCAATGCTTAACTCTTTAATATATTTATTGCTTAAATTCTTAGGTAGTCCAAGACCTAAAAGTGCATATTTTGGCGTAGCGTTCATAGCAATTGCATCACTTAAATTTACTATCATAGCCTTTTTACCAATCTGTTTTGGACTTAACCAATGCGATTTAAAATGAATATCTTCTACAAACATATCCTTGCTATATACTATATCACCGATGATAGCACCATCATCACCATTTAAGTTATGCTTAAAATTCGATATTATGCTCTGTTCTTTATCCACTCTACAAGCGCCTCTTCATAGCCAAATTTACGCCCATTTAGCCCTGCACCATCAAGTATTAAATCTCCATTATCTAGTGAGATTATATCTCTTGATTGGCTGCTGCTATTCATCCAGCTTAAAAATATCCCATCATCAGCCCAGACATCAGCACCTGAACCACCAGGAATTGCTACAATATCATAACCATAAAGTGACTCAGAACTCAGATGCATAGGTAGGGCTAATCCCATCTCATCTCGGGCATCTCCACGAAATCCAATCACAACAAAATCAATTCCACATCGCATAAAAACATCATAAATTCTAGCAAAACTAAGAAAATTTACCCCATCATAGACAATAATTGCACTTTTCACTTTTAACCTTATTATTTTTTAATAGCGAAATAGTATCAAAACTCCTATAAAATAGCGATAAATTTGATATAATTTATATAAATTTTAGAAAGGATTAATATGATTTATAGCGATAAATTTATATATATCGAGATAGAACCAAACGCCTCTCCATGGGTAAAAATATTTACTCAAAGCGAATTTAAAGAACTTAGCGATTGCGATACTGATACGAGAAATAGACTATTTCAAGCAGCACTTGAGTGCGAAAAAGCTATGATTGAGTTTTATAGCCCTGATAAGATTAATTGGGCAAGCTTTGCAAATTATATGCCACGAGTACATATGCATATTCAAGCTAGATTTAAAGATGATGAGTATTTTCCAGAGTCTTTATGGGGTAAAAAACAGCGAGAAGCAAGACCAAGAGATATAAAAATAGATGAATTTTCTAGCTTTTTAGCCCATCGTTTAAAGGTGTTTTTTGGCTAAATTTTAGATTATTTAAGATATATTATTTTTAGCTAAATATAATCAAATTTATAAACTCAAAAGGAGAAAATATGAAAAAACAAATATTAACTTCAGTTGCAGCTTTAGGTCTGCTTTTTGGTGCGGCAAACGCCACAGTTTATAGCGTTGATACAGCACATTCTAGTACAACTTTTAAAATCAAACACCTACAAGTTAGCAATGTAACTGGTTCATTTGGCAAATTTGCTGGTGAAGTAGATATCACAAACAAAATTCCATCTAGTCTTACAGCTACAATTGATGTTAATTCAATCAATACAAACAACGATGGTCGTGATGCTCACCTTCAAAAGGCAGATTTCTTTGATAGTGCAAAATTCCCGCAAATCAAATTCACAATGAAAAGCTTTGAAAATGAAGGCGATGGAGAAGGTAAAATCAAAGGCGATCTAACAATCAAAGATGTAACAAGACCAGTTGAGCTTAATTATGAATTTAGCGGTACAGGTAAAAATAGAAAAGGTGTTGAAATCGTAGGATTTAGCCTAGAAGGCGAAATTAAAAGAAGTGATTTTAACTTTGCTCCAGAGTCTAGCACAGTTGCACTTGGCGATAAAATTAAGATAAATATTGATATCGAAGCAGTTAAAAAATAATAATTTGAGTGGCTTATGAGCCACTCTTATTAAATTATGCCAAAGTAGCCTTAAGCATCCAGATTTTTTTCTCTAGACTTGCATAATTTTCTTGCGCTATAGCTACAGTTGTATTATCACCTGCGCTCTCAGCAATCTCTTCAAGTTTTTTAAACTCAGCCAATAGATAAACAAAAGCATCTTTTAAAGCTTCAATTACTTCTACTGGAGTATAGTTATCTTTGCTAACTACTGGGACTTTAGCAACTTTTAAAAGCTCATCAGTTTTTGTAATTGCTTTGCCACCTAGTTGAATAGCACGCTCAGCCATCTCATCAAAAAGCTCAGCAAGTTCATTATACTCTTTTTCAGTATATTCATGAATTGAGAAGAATTGCAAACCTTTTACATTCCAGTGATAATCATGGAAAGCTACAAACAAGCTATGTGCATCAGCTTGAAGTTGGTTAAGTTGTGTTACTACATTTTTCATTTTTTATCCTTTATATTTAAGTTGTGTAATTATACACAAAATTAACTTAAAAAAGTATAAAGCAAATAATAATTTTTATTATTTAGAATATTTTACTATTTAAGTTAAATTCAACTCTCTTTACTCTCTAATAGCTTTTTAAGTATTCTCTTACCAGCTTCTACGCCTGGCTGGTCGTAAGTATTGATACCTAGCATTAATCCAGTTGCACTAGTAAGTAGCTCGTAATAGTATATTAACCAACCACAATGCCACTCATCAAGCCTATCAATAACTAACTCATCAATACTAATCATCTCGCTAGCCAAAGCCTGCATAGTAGAATGCGCTTGAGCATTAAAAACCTCAGCTATACTTTTGCTATTTACAAAATTAGATCCATCTAAAAAATTTAATTTTAAATTTGGCACCGATATAGTGCTGTTGTGATCTTTTATAGTTATAAATGTTACTGTCTTGTCTTTTACGCCCTCCATTATAAGTTGTAAAAATGAGTGTTGATCTTTGCTGCCTACTAGACCAACAGGAGTCAAACCAACTCTTTTATACCCACGCTTTTTTCCTAAACTCTCAGCCCATAACTGTACATACCACTCATTAAAGCTTGTTAATCTATCGCTATAACTAAATAATACATTTATCTTAGCACTACTATGTGTGGCGTAGTGATAGGCCTTTTGCAATACCCCATCATCATTTCTACTTAAATATTGTTCTTTTGCACTATTAGCTCCAGCTAAAAGCTCGCTTATATCAGCTCCACACAAACCAAGTGGTACAAGCCCGATAGCTGAAAGAACGCTAAATCTGCCACCTACATTTTTTGGAATATTAAATATAATAGCACCTATCTCTTTAGCATATGATTCAAGCGGACTATCTGGATCAGTAATAAAGATAAAATTCTCATAACTTTTTATAACAAATTTTGCTAAAATATACTTATATATAGATATAGTTTCAATTGTAGTACCTGACTTACTTGAAATTATAAATAGCGTTTTGTTAGGATCGATTTTAGCACACTTTTTTTCTATGCTGTATGGATCAAGATTATCTAAAAATATAAGCTCTTTTTGTAAATTTAACATATCATATAGCGCTTTAACTCCAAGAGAGCTTCCACCTACTCCTACAAGCACTACGCTATCAAAATCGCATTTAGCTATCTCTTCTATCTTGCTAACTATATCCATTCCTAAACTAGGAAGGTGATAATACCCTATATCATCACTTTTAATCTCATCATTCATACGCCTAGCATAGCTATTGATTGTTGTGATATTTTTTGGGCTAAATTTGAGATTATTTTTTACCATATTCATGCTCATAGAAAAAATTCGTAGCTTCAACATATCCAGCTACACTTCCACAATCAAACCTTCTGCCTTTAAATTTATAAGCTAAGACCATACCATTTTTAGCCTGTTTAAGTAACGCATCGGTGATTTGCACCTCACCATTTTTACCTGGATTGGTATGTTCTATGATCTCAAATATATCTGGAGTTAAAATATATCTACCAATTATTGCTAAATTTGTTGGTGCATCTTTTGGGTCTGGCTTTTCTATCATATCATTTACCATTATTAGATCATCTTCGATAAATTTGCCATCTATGACGCCATAACTACTTATAGTTTCTTTAGGTACCTCCATTACAGCAACTATACTACAGCGATATTTCTCATAAATTTTTACCATTTGAGCTAGGACATTTTCACCATCTTCATTAACGCACAAATCATCAGCTAAAATTACACCAAATGCCTCATCTCCTACAAGACCCTTGCCACTATAAATTGCATCACCTAAACCTCTCATATGAGTTTGACGAGTAAAACTAAATGAACAATGCTCCATCAACTCTCTAATATCAGTTAATAGATACTCTTTGCTAGTTCCAGCAATTTGATGTTCTAGCTCATAGCTAATATCAAAGTAATCTTCTAGCGCTCTTTTACCACGCCCAGTAACAAAAGCCATATTATTCATACCAGCCTCTCTAGCCTCATCTACACCATAGTGGATAAGCGGTTTTGTCAAGATTGGCAACATCTCCTTTGGCAAGCTTTTTGTCGCTGGTAAAAATCTAGTCCCATATCCAGCAGCAGGAAAAAGACAAGTTTGTATCATTATAACTCCTTAATGTATAAAAATTTGCTAAATTTACCCCAAATTTACTTAAAAAGCACTTTTAAGGCAGGCTTATTGTAAATAGTTTTGGTTCATTTTGAACTGCAACTGAGCCTTTATGAGCGTTTATAATCTCTAAGCTAAGCGCAAGACCCAAACCATTACCTTTAAGCTTTGTAGTCTTAAACGGCTCAAATATTGTTCCACTAGGTAGCTGCACACCACTATCACTGATATAAAAATTATGCATACCATCTTTAAATTTATGTTCTATGCTTACTACACCGCCATCATCATCACTCTCTTCAATCGCATCAATTGCATTAAATATAAAGTTACTAAACACCAAATCAAGCAAATTTATATCACCACAAATCACCCCATCAAAACCGCTAAATTTAAACTCGATATCTTTAGTAAATGCATATTGTGCAACCGCCTCGCCACACATAATCTCTAAATCTTTTAACTTAAATTCATTTGCACTTATTTGAACACCTTTGGTAAAAAGCAATGTTGCCTTTATAATCCCCTCAACTCTATAAATAGCCTTTTTTATCTCTTCTATTAATGGTCGATTTCTATCATCTATTCGTTTTAAAAGCGTACTAGTTAATAATGAAATTGAACCTATTGGATTGCGAATTTCATGAGAAAGATGTGCTGCTACTGCACCCATTGATACTAGTCTAGCGCTTCGTTTTTCATCAGTTATATCAGTAGCTAAAATTATTTTATTTTGCATATTGTGAGTAATTTTAATAGCATAAACCCTACCATCAAATTCAACCTCTTGAGTACTTTTTTGCATATTAATACTAGGCAAGATATCCATAATTTGCTTGGCTTTATCATTACTTAGCATTACTTCGCCACTATTACTAATCGCCCATAGTGATGCACCTAAACTCTCGACAATCCCTTGGGTAAACTTTTGCAAATTTGCATAGGACTCGCCTAATACTTTATACTCTTTTTCTATTAAATATGTCTGTTCTATTAGGCTTTTTAGCCCTTCTTCTATACTTTTTATATTCTCATTCATATAAATCCTTAAAATCATCAAGTCCAAACAAAATCACTCTATTATCTCTAAGCCCTAAAAGCTCATTGCTAAAGCCAGATTTTGAAAATAACGCCATCTTATCCCAATTTATTTTAGATTTTTCACACTTTTGCATTAATAAATTTAGTATATTTTTGCAGATTTTTCGCTCCTTATATTTAGCTTCGGCCACTAGAGTAAAACCATCATAACTAGTATAGATATCAATCTCATTTTCCTTATCCCAATAGCTTGAGATTTGCTCTTTTGGAATATTTAAATTTTTTGAGAGTAGCTCAATGCTTGCTAGTTCAAACTCAAGCGAGCAGTAGTGGTCAAATTCTACTTTTATCTTATCCATTACAGACTCTTTATCACCAGCTTTTAAAAGCTCTAAATTTGGCTCAATAAATCTAAACCAAAATCTATAAAACCGCTTAGTAAAGTGAATTTTATCTTGAATTTGATATCTTCTAAGCTCTTTTTTGAGCTTTTGGTGACGATTTTTAACCGGTTTTACCTCTTTTGAGTACTCAAATTTGATAAATCCCTTAGTATTTAACTCACTAATTATAGCCAAGCTAAGCGCTCTAGGTAGATATTTACTTGCTACAAATCTCTTTCTATCACCCTTAGCAAGGCGCATTAGAAATATTTTCGCCTCATCATGATAGAAACTAAATTCGCTACAAAAACTATCAAATTTAGCCAAAATTTCGCCATCAATCGCCTCAAAAATATCATCATAACCATCTAAAATCCGGTCAAAAACAAAATAAAATTGCAGATATTTTAAGGTATCCAAATCACTCTAACCTTTTAAATTTACAAAATTATAGCAAGTTTTGGTTATAATAAAGCCCAAATTCAACACAATGGTATTAAATGAGTAGTAAAAGATTATGGATTTATATAGGTGTTTTTATGCTTTTTTGCGTCGGCGTGGCACATTTTATATTTCAAAATTATCTATATATGCGTCCATGTGTGCAGTGTATCTATATACGATATTATATGATTATAGCAGGATTTGGAGCTATTTTTATAGCGATATTTTATAAGCAAATTTTACTTTATATATTTGGGATTTTAGTTTTTAGTTATGGGGCGATTTGTGGTCTTTTAGAGAGTTTGAAACTAAATACAATCCATCAAGCAATTGCCAATGCAAATCCATTTGGAGTAAAAGGCTGTCTTGATAGGCCTATTTTTGAGCTAAAAATTGCATGGGATGAGATTATGCCATCGCTATTTAAAGCAACTGGGCAATGTGGATTAGATATGCCAATGGTGCCAACTGATATTAGGCTTGATGCCATTCAAGACTATTTTGTGAGCCTATACCAAGATGGTTGGTATCTAATCCCAAGTTTAAAACTAATAAATATGGCGCAAATTTCAATTATTATTTTTAGTGTAGCTTTGATTTTGGGCTTGATTTTATTAATATTAAGATTAAAAGGTAAAAAATGATTAAGATATTAGAGCAAATTTGGGGAGTTAAAACCCTATATGTAGATGAGAATCACATAAGTGAATTTAACAGCGATGAAGCGGCGATAATACTTTGTATAAATCCACGAAATTATGATAGATTGATTAAATTAGATAGCTTAAAATCCATCTTTGATAGAGCAAATTTAAATCTAAACGAATATAGCGTCCAATTAAGTCAAATCGGTATAATCAATGCTATAAAATCTATAAAAATAGATAATCAAAAAGTATTAAATGGATTAAATGAACTAGCCAAAAATGAGATTATAGATTTTAATGGATATAATCTTATAAGTGATTTTATAAATAATCTTGAATTAAACCCTACTATTCAAAATAGTGCTGAAACTCAGCCATTTCATAAAAATTTACATACATTAAATGAAATTCATCAAATCTTAAGCGAATTTAAACTTAGTGAAGTTAGTAAAAGATTAAGCAATGCATATGAAAGTGCTAATAACTCTAAATTTAAAATAGCAGTTACTGGAGTTATCAACGCTGGTAAAAGTAGCACTTTAAACGCTTTGATGAATAAAAAAATTCTAGGCGCATCCAATATCCCTGAAACGGCGAATTTAAGTGTCTTAACATATAGCGAAGATGAATTTGCCAAAGTCTGCTTCTGGTCGCCCGAAGAGCTAAAATCGATGGATTTAGAACCACAAGAGATACAAGACAAAATCATCCCAATAGATGAGTTAAAGTCCTACACAACAGCTTCTAATGAGATTAGCAAGATGGTTAAAGAGGTGATTTTGGGGATTAAATTAGATATTTTAAAAGATGGAATTGATATAGTTGATACCCCTGGCCTTGATGATGCGGTGGTATTGCGTGAGATTTTAACAGCTAATTATATGAGTCAAAGCGATTTTACACTTCATCTAATGAACGCTAGTCAAAGCGCAACAAAAAAAGATATGGCATTTATAGTAAATACTCTAAAAAATGGTAAAAGCGCAGGCCTAATCATCGCTCTTACGCACATTGATAAGCTTAGCCCAAATGATATAAAAGAGGTTTTAAACTACACCAAAAATAGTATAAAAACCGAGCTTAGTGAGTGTGGGTTTGATGAGAGCTTGGCTGATGAGACGAAGTTTTTTACCATTTCAGCGATTAAAAATATCGGAATAGATGAGCTAAAAAGCTATCTTTATGAGAGCTTTTTTGGCTCAAATTCCAAAAAGGCAACTCTAATTATCGATAACTACAAAAAAGAGCTTTTAAATATCGCCAATTTAATAGAAGATGATCTAAAAGCACAAAAAACAGCCCTAACTTCAGATACCTCCACAGCCAAAGAGCTTGTCAAATCACTCCAAAATGAGATAGATGAGATAAGCAGTGCCACAAATAGCATAAATAGCGAACTTGAAAATCTACTTAAAAGATTAAATTATGATAACGAAAATAGCAACGCAACGCTAAAAGCCATAAGCGCTAAAATCAAAGATAGAGTAATCAGCGATGTCAAATACGCCACAAATAAAAAAATCAAGCTAGATACCGCTAGGCTTGGGGTGATTATAGAGAGTGGTTTTAATGACTCTTTTATAGATTTTTTCAGAGATTTTAAGCAACAAATCAGCAAAGATATTGACTCTGCTAATAAAATTTTAGAGCTAAAACTTGGGGCGAAAAATGCGAATTTGAATCTGCCAGATATTAGGGGCTATATAGACCAAAATCTACCTAAAATCAACTACGAAATTTTAAATAGCGATGTAAATAAAGCTATAAAAAGTGATAAAAATATTGAGATTATAGGAGCTAATTTAACCAAAATTTTTGATGATTTTATAGTGAGTTTAAATCTACCAAACCAACTTAGCAAACTAGCTAGTGCTTGTACAAACGAGTATATAAATGGTATTAAATTTGAATTAAACGCTATGAGAGAACATCTACAAACCAAAGAAGAACAGATAAACAAACTAGCCAAATCAGCCTTTGAAAATATCAAAGACAAAGAGCAATTAATAACCGATATAGATACCAAAATATCGCAATGCCAAGAGATCAAAAATAGGATAGAGCTATGCTAAAAGAGTTTATAAAAGAGTATAAAAGAGTATATCAAATCAGCTTTGATGATGGATTTTTAGGTGAATTTGAGAGATTTTGTGCCTTTATTTGTGAGCCGAAATTTCACCCTAGTAAGGAGCTAATCGAGAGATTAAACTTCCTTAGCCTACTAAGCCACGAACCGCCGCTTGTAGCGATTGTCGGGCAGTTTAGTAGCGGGAAATCAAGCTTTTTAAACGCACTTTTAGGTGCTGATATATTACCAACTGGGGTTGTGCCAGTAACTGCTAAGCCTACATTTATCAAATACGCACCAAATTATATGCTTAAAATTCTACACAATGATGGCAGAGATGAGTATAAGAATATAGATGAGCTAAGTGCCTTTGTAGATCAACGCCACGCCCTAAAAGATGTCAAAAATCTCACAATCTACGCCCCAAATGAACTACTTAAAAAGATAAGCTTCATCGATACCCCTGGGCTAAATTCAAGAAGCGACGCCGATACCAATGAGACTAAAACGGTATTAAAAGAAGCCGTAGCTTTAATTTGGATTAGCTTAATCGATAATGCCGCTAGAAAAAGCGAGCTAGATGAGCTAACTCTCATCCCAAATGGCCTAAAACAAAACGCAATTGCCCTATTAAACCAAAAAGATAAATTAAGTAGCGATGAGATAACTAGAGTTTTAGCCCACGCCAATCTCACATATAGTAATTATTTTAGCTCTGTTGAGGCTATCTCAGCCAAACTCCAAAGAGAAAATAGCAGCGATAGCGGATTTGAAGCGGTCTTTAAATTCCTAGATAAAATAGCAAACACAAAAGAGGATTTTATCAAAGCAACTTCGCAAGAGATACTCCTCTCATCACAAAATCAAAATTTAAATTTCATCAATATCTTAGATGAAATTTCAGATATTTTCACTAAATTTCAAAACAAAACCAATCTTAAATTTAGCGAGTTAAAAGAGAGCTATAACTCTAAATTTGAGATATTTTTCGAAGCTATCAAACAAAATGCCGCCCTAATCGCAAATGAGATTAACTCCGCTTTAAAAAATCAAAAATCCGCCTATTATAAAGAAAAAACCGGCTTTTTAAATAAAAATAGCTTTGAGAAAATAGAGTATGAAAGAGTTAGTTTAGATATAGATGAAATTTTGGCTAAACTAATCTATAATGATGAGAAATTTACCAAGATATTTAATAAATTTAAGCGAGATTTAAGCGAATTTCAAAGCGAAATCCTAGCTGATTTACAAGCTATTTTTGATGAGTTAAAAGAGCTAACGCTTCGCTATAAAGCCAAATATGAAAGCCTTAGAAAATCTGACCCACTCCACTCAGATCTACTATTTGCTGATATTCGTAAATTTTCAAGTGAGGTTTATTCTCTATTTTTAAGCGATATTGAAACTCTATTTTTGGCTAAATTTTCAAATTTAGAGCTATTTTTTGAAAGGGTATTCATCAAAGTTAGTGCTAACTATCAAAACGCAATTAGATTAAGTGTAAATTTCATCGCCCAAAAATGTGAAAAAAGTAGCAAAGATTATGAGTCTGACCCACTTGCTTTTAGCCTCTATTATCCTAGACTTAGTGAGATAAATGAGAGAATCTTAAATGAGTTAAGTTACTATGAATTTGAGAGTGAATTTACTGGTAACTCCACATTTATCACCAAATTCATAAACTCACTCCAAGCCCAAACAGAGCAATTAATGGATAAAAACCAAACCTACATAAACTCATTAAAAGCCAAATATAAAGGCGATCTTGATGAGCTTAGCAGTTTTAGCTGGTCTTGATGGCAGAGTCAATCTGCCAAATCTTCAAAATCAACAAAATTATCTATAAATTCATTTGCCAAAAACTTAGCATAGATATGGCTCTCGACCATACTTTTAAACTCGCTAAATTTACTCATATCGCCATCTTTTAAAGAGCCTAAAAGAGTTAAAATCTCACTATTATCTATATGTGAATTTATAAATTTTATAGCTCCACTTCTATATGACTCGCCATTTTCTATAGCTAAAACAGCTCGTAAAATCTCGCCATTTACACTATTTGCCGCCCCAGAATACGGCACCAAAACCTTATACATATACTCTATACTATCCTTAGCGCCAAAGCAGTTTAACTCCAACCTAACGCCATTTTCATCACACCAAATTCTATATGTCTCATCGCCTACAATGTTATCAAATCTCTTGCCATCCTTGCTAGAACACTCCCAGCATCTATCAAAGCACTCATCATTCCAGCCATTTAAAGCAAAAAACCTACCATCGCACTCCACAACTGCTATTTGCGTATCTTGCCAATACATTTTAATCCTTTTATAAGCTTTTGGTAATTTTAACTAAATTTATAATTGACTTAGCTTATTATTTTAGCTACTTGATTTTACTAAGCCTTTTTTTAGTTTTCTAATTAGAAATCTTGATGGATTTAGAGCATTGATTATGCTCTTTTTAACGCAAATTTGACGCCCCAAAACCATATCTAATAGCATATTAGCCCCTAAAATTCCAGTGCTAAGCCCCCTTGATCCGTGAGCTGCTGATATCAAAATATTTGGATGGTATATCGGATTTTGGTGAGTTGATTTAGCCTTTGTCCATAAGAGCGAGCTGTAAATTCGCATATACTCACTAGCATTATGAATACCGCCAATTATAGGAAATCTATCCCCGCTATAACCTCTAAATCCAACATTTGAGCCAATTATATCTATATTTTTACCATCTATAAACTCACTTACCAAAGCCAAATTTTCTTCATCATCCATACTTCTAGGCAAGGCATACTCATCACCCCTAGCGTAACTAGCACCTATTAGCTGAATTTTATCAATCGCCTTTGTGATATATCCCCTAGCGCTAAGTGGTCTATTGAGATTTACAAACTCACTTACTAGTGTAGTCTGCCCACGAACGCTGCTAAGTTGCATATATGGATCATTAAACTCACTTATAAAAAGCTCCCTAGCCCTATTTCCATTAGCAAATATTACCACATCGGCTTTAATTGTCTTTAAATTGCTAAAATTTACTTCATAACAACTTTCTAGCTGTTTGAGCGATTTATACTCATATCCATAATAAATCTCAAGATTTTTTGCCAATGCAAGGCAGAGATTTTGAGGCTGAATTTGCATAGCTAAATCAATATTTGCTTTAGGATAAATATCATTACTGATACTAAAAAACTTGCTATCGTGATTAAATTTACTCAGCATTTTATCATTTACTAAATACTCATCACACCCACAAAAATCTACAAAATCACCACCAAATTGCCTATAAAATTGCCTAGAGAGCAAAAAACTACTCATATGCATATCACCCAAAGCTACTCCAGGTTGAGTAATAAGCGGAGCGCAAATTCCAGCTAAATTTGAACTTGCACCTTGTGCAGCTTTATCATTAGCTTCAGCTACAACAACATCAAATCCCGCCTCTTTAAATAGCGTAGCAATAGCTAATCCAGAAATTCCGGCACCAACTACTAAGATAGTTTTTGGTTTTGTAATTACTGGAGAATCAAACCAAATTTGCTTTTTTATCCTAGATTTTGGCTCTATGCAAATAGCTTGTAACATCTCTCGCTTTTTATGATAACCTTTTAGTTTACTAACATCAAATCCATTTTGACTAAGTCTATCACGAACGACTCTAGCACAACTAAAACTTCTAATAATTGTATCTTTATAAGAGTAACAAGCTAAATTTGATAAAAACTTCTCACTCCACATTTGCGGATTTTTACTTGGGGCAAAACCATCTAAATACCAAATATCAACTCTAAACTCGCACTCTTCTAAAAACTCTAAAATATCACCAAAATATAGATCAAGAATAATTGTACGATTTAGTAAATATATACGCAAAAGCGAATTTGGTATAATATGATAATTATCTAAAAACTCTTTATAAATAGCACTATCAAGCCCAAATTGCTCATAAATACTAGCTAATTCATCTTTGCTAAATGGATACTTTTCAACTGCGATATAGTGAAGGCTCTTTTTATTTAAGCTTTTAAACTTTGCAATAGTGCAAAAGAAATTCAATCCAACACCAAATCCAGCCTCAGCTACTACAATTGTACTTTTATTAACTCCATCTAAAGCACTACTATAAGCATACTCACACTCAGCCAAAGGTTCATAAGTATTAAAATATATATCATCAAATTCAGAGTTATAAAGTGCGTTATTATGGTATTTTATCATCTATTTTTAACAAAATAATCATCAATTCCATTTGCTATACCAAGGGCGATCTTATCTCTATATACCTTATTAGATAGTAGCTTATGGTCTTTATCATTGGATATATATCCAGTCTCTATTAATACAGCAGGCATCTGCGCACCTACTAAAACCCAAAATGGCGCTTCCCTTACTCCACCATCTATTACTTTAAATTTAGATTTTACCGCTCCTAATAAATTAGCTTGCACATCTATTGCAAGCTTATTTGAAGCAATAATCTTTTCACGATTTAAGAAATTTAGATAACTAATTTTAGTAAAATAATTCATCTCATCAGTATCAGCTTTATTCTCTAAATTCGCAGCTTGCATACTTCGCTCACTTCTAGTAGGGCTTAAAAAATATGTCTCTATTCCTTGCATCTCTTTGGCTTTTTTAGCATTTGGGGCAGCATTTGCATGAATTGAAATAAAAATATCAGCTTTTTTCTCATTTGCTATGCTTGTTCGATCCCTTAAATTTATAAATTTATCATTACTTCTGGTAAAATACACCCTGTATCCTCGACTTTTTAGAATTTTGCCAGTCTCTAAAGCAATGCTAAGAACGATATTTTTCTCATATAATTTATTTTTTCCAACAGCACCTGCGTCTTTGCCACCATGCCCTGCATCTAATACGATTATCCTATTTTTATTTGCACCTCTTGCTTGTGCCTTTTGTGCTGTAGCTTTACTAATATTTTGTTGTGTATCATTTTTGATACCAGACTTAGCTGAAGTTGTTTTTAGACTTTGCTTTTGTTCATTAGTCTTTGTTTTTTGAGTTGCTTGTTGGTTTGTTTTAGCGCTCTTAGTTTTAGTAGTTGTTTTTTGAGTACTATTTTTTATACTAAAAATTATATTTTCACCATCAATAGTGTAATTAATCTCTTGCTTTGTATCATTTGTAAATACAATTCTAACGCTATTTTTATCAAATTGTGCTACCCTTATTTGATCTGAAATTTGGCTTTTTTTATTCTTATATGATGTAGTCAAAACCCCATCAAAATCAAAAATTTGACGATAGCTTTTATTTGTGTTGAGCTGAGATTTTTTGATCTTTATATTACTGCTATTTTCATTTAGTCTAATAATGAATTCATCTTTAGAACTACTAGTAGATAGGATTTTATACTCTATTTTTTGAACTATCTTACTGGTTGTATTTTTAGCTAACTGAGCTGGCTCTTTAGTTTCTACTATTTTTGGCTTTAATTTGCTAAATTTTGAACTAAGTAAATCTAACTCATTAGCATAAACACTATAATCAATCCCAAGGCTCTTGCCACCACTTACTAATCTCTCAAGGCATTCTAGCTTTAATTTATCATTATTATTTAAAATAGAACTAAGATAGACACCCTTTAATTCGTGGTAAATTTGGATTCTATCTTGCTTATTTGCCTTGGCAAAATTATTATCAAAATCATCAAAAACACCACCACCAAAAGCAAAAATAGCAAGAAAAAACGGCAATAAAAGCTTAACTATTTTCCCCATAAACCAACTTTTTAATAAGCTCTTTAACGCTAATTATCTCATTTAGCCTATATCCATTAGCGCCACTGAAAAATAGCCCCGTTTCTTTATTGCCACTTACAGCATCATAGAGCCTATCAGCGATACAATACCCAACTTGCTTAGCCTCTTTGCCCCTTTGGCATGGAGCGACACAGTTACTAATACACTGAATTTTAGGCCCAGCCTTTTTATCTACTAGATCAAGCAAATTTGTCTGAATCCCACGAGCCGGATATCCAACAGGGCTTTTGATAAGTCTAATATCCTCTTTTTTAGCCGCTAGTAAGACCTCTTTAAACCCATCAGAAGCATCACACTCATGAGTTCCTATAAATCTAGTTCCCATCTGTACGCCACTTGCTCCAAGACCAATAACTTTAGCTATATCATCATGATCCCATATCCCACCAGCTGCCACCACAGGGATAGGATTTCCGCCTATATCAGCCCATTTAGATGCCTCATCTACAACAGGCTGAATCAATTTCTCAAGCTGATAGTTTGGATCCAAGCACTGCTCATATGTAAATCCCTGATGTCCGCCACTAAGTGGCCCTTCTAGCACCACAGCATCTGGTAGTCTATTATATCTATCATACCATCTTTTACAAATTATCTTTAAAGCCTTAGCCGAGCTAATGATCGGCACCAAAGCCACATCGGCAAATCCCTTAGTAAGCTCAGGTAAATTCGTAGGAAGTCCAGCACCTGAAATTATGATATTAATGCCGTGTTCGCAAGCATCTTTGACTATTCTAGCATAGTCATTACTAGCACACATTATATTAGCAGCTAGCGGTTTATCTCCACAAATTTTACGCGCATTATCGATGATAGCTTTAAATCCCTCTCTAGAGTAGAAATTCACACTATCATATGGTTTTGAGTTTAGCTCTTTAGTGATGTGGGCTCTATGCTCATAATATCCAGTACCAACAGAGCTGATAACACCTAAACCGTCATTTAAACTGACACTACCAGCTAATTTATTCCAGCTTATACCAAGCCCCATACCACCTTGGATAATAGGGTATTTGATCACATATTTTCCGATTTTTAAACTTTTTAATTCCATTATTTTACCTCTAATCTAGCATAAGCTTTTTTACCAACTTGCAATACATACTCGCCCTTAGAAAGTCTAAGCTGCTCATCGCTAATTTTGGCCTGATTTACACTAACAGCATTTGCCTTAATGTGGCGACGAGCATCTGAATTTGACCCAACTAACTTACACAAACTAAGCGCTTCAACTATCCAAATATCATCAGCATTAATCTCAAATTTAGCCATATCACTTGGCAATTCACCCTTAGCATGAACTCTATTAAACTCATCCCTAGCAGCTTGAGCTTCTTCAATGCTATTAAATCTAGCAGCCAACTCTAAAGCCAAATTCTCCTTAGCAGCCTTAGGATGTAAAGCTCCACTTTTAACATCATTTTTAAGCTTCTCAATCTCATCACCACTTAAACTACTTAATAGCTCATACCAAACCCACATAAGCTCATCACTAATACTCAAAGTTTTAGCGAAGATATCCTTAGCAGATTCAGTAACACCGATATAGTTACCAAGGCTTTTACTCATTTTATTGACACCATCAAGACCAACTAGAAGTGGCATCATTATAATTGCTTGTTCTTTACCGATATTATATGTGCGACCAAGAGTCCTACCCATCAAAAGATTAAATTTCTGATCCGTTCCACCCATCTCTATATCACACTTCATCGCCACGCTATCATAACCTTGTAAAAGCGGATACAAAAACTCACTTATAGCTATAGGAGTTTCAGCCTTATATCGCTTAGTAAAGTCATCACGCTCAAGCATTCTAGCTACATTAAATGTACTTGCAAGGGCTATTAATCCATCAGCACCAAGGCTATTTAGCCAAGTAGAATTAAACATTACTTCAGTTTTACTTTCGTCTAAAATTTTAAAAACCTGCTCTTTATAGGTTTTGGCATTTTGTGCTATAACATCATCGCTTAAAATTTTTCTAGTAACGCTTTTGCCAGTTGGATCGCCTATCTTAGCAGTGAAATCACCTATCAAAAACTGCACGATACCGCCATGATCTTGAAGTAATCTCATCTTATTTAACACCACTGTATGACCTAGATGAAGATCAGGGGCAGTCGGATCAAATCCCGCCTTGATATAGAAATTTTTACCATTTTCATAGTAATCTTTAATCAATTTTTCAATTCTCTCATAATCAATTATCTCAGCGGTTCCACGCTTGATCTCACTCATAATTTTAGCTATCATAATCTTCCTTAATTTTTATATGCGTCACTTAGAGAGCTAAATTCAGCTATCTTATAGCGATCCTTTAATCTATCTCTAATCACAGAGCTATCTAGATTATCGCTAAGTTCTATCACAACATCGAAATAATCAGCCGCTATCAAATCATCACTCTCACTAAGCGTGATAGTAACTAAATCAACATTGAGTTTAGCTAAATATGTTAAAAATTCAGCCAAACTTCCTCTTTTGTTTTCGATACTTAAAATAACCTTATATCTATGCGGAGCATTTCTAGTCCATTTGACAAAGATCATCTCCTCTTTATCACTCATTAATTTTGCGGCTCTCTCACATAGTTTGTGATGGACTGTAACATTGCTATTATTTCTAAATCCTATTATATCATCGCCCCGTTTTGGGTTACAACAATAGTCAAAATCCACACTCTTAATAGTGAAATTTGAATATACAACTATATTGTCAAATTTCTGCTTTTTAACCTCGTGTTTGTCGCTAAATTTAAGCGAAAATAGCTTATCTTTTTTAGAGTGAGTATCTAAAATTTGGACTACCTCTTGTAGATAGACAGAGTCTGTGGCTATTTTTGAAATCTTTTTGCTTAATCCCTCTTCTTCTAACCACTCCAAAATTTTAGCTTCATTAACATTAAATATAGCAGATAAAATATCAATCGATACTTGATAGTTTATATCACGCAACTTTTGGCGACAAAAACTTCTAATAGTCGCCCTAGCCTTCCCAGTCTTAACACTATCAAGCCAACTACAACGATATTTGGCCTCATCTCCTGTGATAATGCGGACTATATCTCCATTTTTTAACTCAGTTAATAAAGGAACCTTTATCCTATTTATATAAGCTTCTTTAGCATGTAGGCCAACTTCGGAGTGAATTTCATACGCATAATCCAAAGCCGTAGCACCCCTAGGAAGTGTAAATATTCCACCTTTTGGCGAATATACTGCTATATCTTCTACATATAAGCTATCCTTAGCATACTCATATAGATCCTCAATGCTCTTATCATCGCTCTCTTGAGCTTTAATATCACTTAACCAATCAAGCTTAGGCGATACCAAGCCACCGCTTTTATACTTCCAATGAGCCGCCACCCCATACTCTGCGGTTTTATGCATATCAAATGAGCGAATTTGAGCCTCGATAATAGTTTTATTATCAAAAATTGTCGTATGGATCGTTTGATATCCATTTTGCTTTGGCAAGGCGATATAATCTTTAAATCTTGATATTAATGGGTTAAAATTCATATGTATAATACCAAGTGCCAAATAGCAATCTTTTGGATTATGTACTAAAATTCGAATTGCTAAAAGGTCTAAAACCTCTTCTAGGCTAATGCCTTTTCTTTGCATTTTTAAATATATTGAGTAGTAGTGTTTGATTCTCTTTTGCATAACAAAGCTATCTTCAGAAAAGCCATTTGCCAAAAGCTTTTCGCTAACCTTTTGGCTAAATGAATTTATCTTTAATTGAAGTTGTTGCTTATGCTCATTTATATATGACTCTATCCCAGCATACTCTTTAGGCATAACATATTTAAAACTCAAATCCTCTAATATATTCTTAATAGATGATATACCGAGTCTATGAGCGATTGGCGCATACACCACCAAGGTCTCTTCTGAAATTCGCTTTTGCTTCTCTGGTCTTAATACATCCAAAGTTAGCATATTGTGTAATCTATCACAAAGCTTGATAATCAAAACCCTAACATCTTCTATAGATACCAAAAGCATCTTTCTAAATGTCAAGGCCGAAGCTGCCAACTTCTCATTAGAACTAGAGCTTATAAGCTCATTTTCTCTAATAGCTACAATCTTTGTAAGTCCACGCACTAATAGCGCTACCTCTTCACCAAATTCAAATTGTAGCTCCTCTTCAGTGCATTCTGTATCTTCTACTACATCATGGAGCAAAGCAGCAATGAGCATACTCTCATCGCCACCCATGTGCGCTACAAATGAACAAACCAAAATCGGATGAATAGAGTATGGCTCACCACTCTTTCTAAACTGCCCATCATGTAATCTAATACAATAATCAACAGCCTTTAAAAGCATCCCCGTTGGCTTAGCCACAGAGTATAAAACATCCTTTGCCGACTCTATGCTTTTAGCACAGACAACTTCATCTATAAGCTGCTCTAAGAGCTGCTCGCTATCTATTTGATTCAATTATTCCCTCTAAAGATACTTTACCTTGAGCTATCTCTAAAAGTGCTATATCTGTATATTTCATCTTTTGAGCATTTGCATCTACTAAAATTTGTGCGCCATTTGCTATAGCTTCAGCCCTTTTAGCCACAAAAAGCGCTAATTTATATCTATCATCACCCACAGCTTCTAAAGCCTTAGCAGCTATCTCTTCTATTCTCATTATCTTCCCTTCTTATAAATTTTTAACTATTGAGCAGTTAGTATAATCACCATTTGCAATTTTTAATAAATTCCCATCTTCAAACATATTACAAACTACAATCGGAAGAGCATTATCCTTAGCCAAAGCTATAGCAGTATCATCCATAACTTTTATATTATCTTCCATAGCTCTTTCATAGCTTAGCTCATTTAACAGCTTTGCGTCGTTAAATTTCATAGGATCTTTATCATAGACGCCATTTACCTTTGTAGCTTTGATAATCATATCAGCATTTATCTCAATAGCCCTTAAAGTAGCAGCCGTATCGGTAGTAAAAAATGGATTTCCAGTCCCAGCAGCAAATATCACAACTCTTTTTTTCTCTAAATGTCTTTGGGCTCTACCTGTGATAAATGTCTCACATATAGCCTCCATCTTAATAGCACTTTGAACTCTTACATCAAGTCCTGAATGCTCCAACGCCTCACGCATAGCAATAGCATTGATAACAGTAGCTAGCATCCCCATATGATCGCCACTTGTCCTTTTGATGATGCCACCTTGGGCTGCGCTTACACCACGGATTATATTGCCACCACCAATTACAATGCCTACTTCAATATCGCTATTTACCAAAGACTTAATCTCACCAGCAATATACTTTAAAATATGAGAATCAATCCCAAACCCATTACCACCAGCAAGTGCTTCACCAGAAAATTTAACTAAAATTCGCTTATTTTTACTCATTACCATCTCCATAAAATTTGGCAATTATATCTAAAACAAATTAAAAAACGCATTAATCAATATTAAATTCAAACCAATCAATTCATAGCGATCAATTCAAGCGGATTTATATGATAGTTTTTTTGCGTAACTTCAAAGGTCAAATCTTGTTTCACTCGCCCTATAACATAGCCTTTTTTCACCTTTTGACCTACTTTGATAGTAGGAGCAATCTTATCTAAATGAGCATAAATTGTGTGAATTCCATTGCCATTTTCTACTATTACCACCTTATCTAATACCGGTGTTTCTTTGGCAAATACAATTGTCCCAGCTAAAACATTTTTCACCCTAGCATCTGTAGTAGCTGAGCGAAGTACGACAGATTCATTAAAAATTTTGATATTATAAACAGGATCAACATAATCGCCAAATTTTTGCTTTACACTAAATTTATCCAAAGGCGCAATGGTTTTAGAGCCACTATATCGCTTTACATTACCTGCTTGATAGCTTGTACCTATCACTCTTACATCATCGTTTTTAGCTGTAGTTTGGGTTTGCTGCTTTGGTTGTTTTTTTGGTTTTATAGCTAAAATTTGTAAGCTCTCAAGCGTTTTTCTCATCTCATCTTGCTGTTTTTTGATATCGGCTAACTTTTTAGAATATATATTCTTATCTTGGTTTAAAATCTCTAAATTTTTCTTTTGCTTAGTTTGGAGCGATTTTAAAGCTTTTTGCTTTTGGCGAAATTCTTTTAAATCAAATTTAATCGATTCAATCTTTTTTGATTGTGATTTTATCAAATTTGTAGTCTCTTCATAATCTTGAGCTAATTTTTTAAATTCACTATTCATTACACTATTTAAATTTTTTAAAATCTCAGTTGCTATTATGCTATCTTGACTCTCACTATAATCATTTGGCGCTACTAAATCGTAGGCAAAATCTTCACTTATAATTTTGACTAGCCTAAGCTCCATATCTTTTTGACTACGAATTAGCTCACCATTTTGGCTAGTAAGCTTATCTAGTTCAAGATTAGCACTATGAGCACTATCTTCTAATTCCTCAACTTGCTTAGCTAGCTCTTCAATCTGCTTAGCAGTATTTTGCACAGCTTTATTGCCAGCAATTATATCATTAGCTAACTCTTCAAGTTTTTTATTTATCTGGCTTTCAAGCTTTTTGGCTGAATCAATACTATTTTTTTGATCTTTAATTTTATCAGATATGTTTGCGCTGAAAAGTGAAGAAAAAATCAAGCCAATAAACAAAAATCTAATCATTTACGAACGCCTTGAAAATAGCATAACAAGACTAACTGCGATAATAGATATACTAATAGAAGCACTAAATAAAATCAAAGCATCACTAAAAAGATTTAAATTTGGCTGTTCAAATCCAATAGAAAAAATTGCGCTTTGAAAACTAGGAAGTGCTGGAAAAATCGCATAAAATACCACAACAAGCGTAGTAGCAATAATACTATCAACCACAGCAAGCTTATAAAGCATAGCAGATTTTAGCCAATACGGCGCCCCAAAAAGAGTCATAATCTCAACACGCCTACGGTGCTCATAAAGCCAAATTCTCATCTGTTTAAACACCAAAACAAGTCCTAAAAGTCCAACCATAAACGCAAAACACTCAGCTACATTTTTAGATAAAACTAGCATATTATAGACTTGGTCGTGCGTTTTAGAAAATGTCTCGACTCGCTTTATACCTTGAATTTTGCTCAAATTTTCTTTAATATCTTCCATTGTCTCTTTTGATGGAAATTTAGTCAGTTTGAGTGAGTAGAATTTTGGTAAAATACTAATTAGTACAGATATATTCTTAGATGATATATCATTTTTAAGGCGGTTTAAAACACTTTTTGGATCAAGACTAGTAAGAGAAGCAAAAGTAGGAATAAGCGAAATTAATGACTCTTGGTTTAGATTGTTTTCTGAGACAATTATAATATTATAATCATTTGCCATTTTTATTTCATAATCACTCACAAATTTGCCCAGCATCAGACTAAATTCAATCGCAAAAAGCAAAATTAAAAGTGGAAAAATAACACTAATATGGCTCTTAAATGATCTCATTTATCTCTCCATTTGATAACTCAAAGTGGCGATAATGCATTCTTAAACCTGCTGGAATCTTATGCGTTACGACCACTACGCAAGTACCAAGCGCTTCTCTTGCTGAACGAAGCAACATCCATATTACTTCGCTTGAGTAATCATCTAAACTTCCAGTTGGCTCATCACATAATAGCAACTGAGGATTATGAGCCAAAGCTCTAGCCATAGCAACCCTTTGCTGCTCTCCACCACTTAATTCAAGCGGAAATCTATCAGATTTATGCAGTAAATTTACATGATTTAAAAGCTTTGCGGCTTGCTTTTTGCACACACTTTGATTATAACCTTTAATAATTAGTGGAAGCATTACATTTTTTTCTACATTCCATTCATTTATTAGGCGAAAATCTTGGAAAATTATTCCAACTCTTTGACGAAGAAGTGCTAAACTAGAATGATTAATACCTTTAAGTTCATTTAAGCAGACATTTAAACTTCCATCACTAATAGCCATATCGCCATACATAGAGCGAATTAAAGTAGATTTACCACTGCCGCTTTTGCCAGTAATAAAGACAAAATCGTTGACATTGATGCTAAAATTTGCCTTATTTATAACTCTAAAACTCTTATCATACTCTAAAATCAGATCTCTAGCTTCTACAATGTGGCGCATTTTAGCATATCCTCTAAATTATTATGAGCCTTAATATTTTCTGGTGTTAGTAACGGTTTTTTAAACAAATAGATAGTATTTTGTCTAGAAATTAATAAATATCTATGCTCTGGTCTATAAAAAGACCCAAACGCTACTCTAACTAATGCATCACCATTGTCTAAAATATAAATTCGCTCTAAATGGATAAAATGATCGCTATATTTTATAGTTTTATTAGCAAAATTTGATTTTATATATTCTAATTCTAATCCACTAAACTCAAATTTAAAATCCAAATCTAACTCATCACTACTACCATAAAAAGCGCAAATTACATCATAAATATCCTTATTTTGTCTAATCCACCTATCTTCATACTTGCTTGAAATCTCTAAAAATCTGTTTTTAAATATCTGTATATTGGCATTTTTAAGATCCATAAAGCAACCAATTGTAAAATCTGTATAATCCCTATCATCGCTTCTTAGCTCAAATGTTCCACCATCTTTTAAAGTACGCTGACACTCCAAGGCAAATTGCGGACTAACTACTCGACGCATTTTGCTCTTACCCCACGGTACTGGAAAGTGCAAAAATAGCCTATCTATACTATTTGATTTAAGCAAGCTCATCACCAATCTAGCATCTAAATTTAATAAAACGATATTTTTTAGCCCATTTATTCCAGCTAAATTTTCTACTTGCAAACATGCTGGCTTATAGACTTCTATACCGATTATAAGCGCTTCTGGATTTTCTTTTGCTTGATAAAGCAAGTGCCTACCACTACCAAAGCCAATCTCTACAAAAATCCTCTTATACTCACAGTCTTCAAGTCTATTTAGCAATTCATCGCTATTTATTATATATTTGCTCTCTAAATTTTTAGGCTTCTTAACTGCTGTAGCTTGGCTTATTACATCGCTAGCAAATAGCTGCTTATAAGCCTCCAGCGCCATTTGCACAGCTTCAAGCTTAGCTGGTCTAGTAAGCTTATCGCACTTTATTACATAGCTATTGCCTCTATCTTTTACTACTAGGCAAAACTCGCATCCAAGTGCTTTAGTATATATTAATTTCTCATCATTACTTTTAGCTTCCCAGATAAATTCAACTTCATTAAATTTAACCGGAAGTTCTACATTTTTTAAATTTTTTGCTACAATATTTGGCATTATTTAGTTATCACCACTGCTTTTTGACTATATTTAGACTCTAAGCCATATTCATCAACGGCTTGAATCTTATATGTATATTCTACACCTTTTTGAACCTGAGTATCGCTATAACTTAACCCATCGATATCATAAATGATATCCTCACCATTGCTACTTGTTTTTGTGATTTTATATTTAAGCGCCCTTGAGTCACTACTTTGATTCCAACTAAGCTCTACTAATGAACCATTAAATCTAGCATAACTAAATACCGGTTCTTTAGGTGCTGACAAGGTTGAGCCTACTACTGAAGCATTTTGACGAGGGCTTTCTAAACCATCTCTATCTACTACTGTAACTTTATAATGATAATTTACCCCATTATCATTGATTAAGTCCTCATATTCTGTTGCTGTCGTTGTTGCAACCTTAGTCATTGGAAAGATATCATTTGTTGCTCTATAAATAGCATAATGGTCAAAATCATCATTTGAATTTGGCTCCCAAGTTAGGATAATTTTTTTAGGCAAATTCACACTAGCGCTTAAATTTATAACCATATTTGGCAATGCTTTTGTCTGTGCATCTACTACCTTGCTTGGTGCTGATATTATGCCGTTATAAGTTTTAACTGAAATTCGATATCTATAATTCTGTCCCGGCTCAACATCATTATCTATATATTCGACATTTAATCTACCATTTATACGAGCAACTTCGTGCCAGTTGTTGCTTGATAAAGCACTTTTTTCTAATATATATGAAACCACTCGCAAATCTGGATGAGGACGCCATAAAACTTTTATCTTATTTGGCAAACCATAAAGTGCTTGGATAAATGATACAGACTCGATTAACGGCATAGTAGTAACGCTAATCCTTTCTCCTTCAGCTGATATATTACCTTGATTATCATATGTTCTAAGCTCGTAAATATACTCAGTTGATGGAGCTAGATTACTATCTACATAGTGAGTAATAAATTTATCTTCAAGCTTGGCAATTGCATTTAGCTGATTATTTGCATTTGGATTTGAGCGATATAGGTAAAATCCACTAATATTGCTTTGAGCCATAAGTGGCCACTCAAATGCAATTTCAGTCATATCGCTAATAGTCTTTAATCCACTCATTGTAGGCAAATCTGGATTTATCTGCGTTGTCTTAGTCATAACGCATCCACTGAGCAATACCCCCAAAGATATCACACAAGACGCTAATATTCTCATCTACTATCTCCTTATTAAATTCCTTACTAATTAGTTCATAAAACTCACTAGGCAAAGGGGCTTTAAATTCCATAATTTGATTACTTTTAGGGTGAATCAATCTCAAAATATAAGCGTGTAAAAAAATTCTGCTTATTTTATCACTATTGCTCTTAAAACCATATAAATCATCACCTAAAATGTGCCTATTAATGCTAGCTAGATGAACACGAATCTGATGTGTACGTCCAGTAAAAAGTTTTGCTGAAATTAAATTTACTCTACGATTTTGACTTGAAATGATATTAGCAAAGGCTGATTTTGCCGGCTTTCCACTGCTTACTACTGCGTTTTTTAGGCGATTTTGAGGATGTCTACTAATTGGTCTGTCTATAACGCAATTTTCCTTAAGTGGTAAATCACAAAGTGCTAAATAAATTCTTCCCATATCTTTACTACTTAGCTGTTGACTTAGTGCTGTATGTGCTTGATTATTTTTTGCTACAACCATTACCCCGCTAGTACCTTTATCTAGCCTATGTACTATTCCAGCTCTCTCTGTTCCACCTAAACTTGAAAGCGTATAACCCTTTTGCTTTAACCACTCAACAAGAGTGGCCTCTTTTACGCTTGGTGCTGGATGAACAGTAACACCAATTGGTTTATTGATAACTAAAATATCGCTATCTTCATATAAAATTTCTACATCAAACTCAGCTTTAAATTCGCTTTGAATTGGAGTAATTTGCGGTTTTATAAGAGATATTTTATCGCCTAAATTTAGAGCAAAACCAGCTTTTGTAACTATTTTACCATTTACACTTACGCTACCGTTTTTAATGAGATTAACTACTTGATTTCGTGAGACTTGAAGCTTGGCAGCTAATTCTTGGTCAAGCCTTAAAGTCTGCGATGATATAAATTCAGTCAATATTAACCCTTTTTTAGCTAGAATTCTAGCTAATTTTTGCTTAGGTTTGAATTTTGATACTACTAGATAAGAGAATTTTAACACATTTTGATTATGTTCAGCCAGCACTTATACTTCCGATTATATTTCTCTCATATAGCCTAATAAACGAAGCTAGCGATATGCTCTCAGCTAAGATGATAGCCTATTTTATAATTGGCTTTGGGGCGTTTATGCTATTTTTTTTGTTACCGATTCGTAAGCTTGAATGGCTCATTCCTAGTGTATATTGGATTAATATAATTTTGCTTTTGAGTGTAGAATTTGTCGGTGTTAGCAAGCTTGGAGCGCAAAGGTGGATCGAGATACCATTTATAAATTTCACTATCCAACCTAGCGAGATTATGAAGCCTGCTTTTGTCTTGATGTTAGCTTATATCATCAAAAAAACTCCCCCCGATGAAAATGGATATAACTTTAAACAATTTTTAAAAATTAGCTTTTATATCCTTCTACCATTTTTTTTAATCTTAAAAGAGCCAGATCTAGGCACGGCTCTTATGCTATTAATTACTGGCTATGGGGTACTATTTATAATCGGAGTAAATCGCAAAATTTGGATTAGTATTGCTTTGTTAATTGGAATTTGCTCACCTATTTTGTACGAAAATTTACACGATTATCAAAAGCAAAGAATAGCTGACTTTATAAGCGAAAAGCCAAGTTATCAAGTAAGGCAAAGTATTATAGCAATCGGTAATGGCGGTATAACTGGTAAAAGTATTGATGAAGCTACACAAACTAAATTTAAATTCCTACCAATCGCCACTAGCGATTTTATCTTTGCTTATACGGTTGAGAGATATGGATTTATTGGTGGTGCAGGACTAATTATGCTATATGGATTTTTAATTATGCATCTTTTAAGCTTAAATTACAAACTTAAAGATGAGTATTTTATCAAAGCTGCAGTAAGTGCTGTAGCGCTTTTAATCTTTATTTATGTTAGTGTAAATATCTTTATGACAATAGGTTTTGCGCCAGTAGTTGGAATCCCTCTGCCTTTTTATAGTTATGGTGGAAGTAGTTTTATTACTTTTATGTGTCTATTTGGGATTTTACAAAATCTATTGACCTTTAGATTTGACAAGACCAATAGATTTGTTAAGATTAATTTTTAATCTTTAGTTAGCTCTAAAATCTCTTTTTTAATCTCATCTTTTGTTAAATTTGAGATCTCTTTATAAAATTTTCCATTTCTTTTAAATAGATAAACTGAAGAACTATGAGCTACACTATAATCCATCGCTGAATTTTGTAAATTTACAATTGCGTATTTGGCGTTGTAGTTTTTTACAACTTTTTTTAACTCATCTTCTTTCATCTTTAAGCATACTGAATTTGAGTAAAAATACTTAGCAAATTCATCACACTCTTTTTCGCTATCTCTTTGTAAATCAAGCGTAACAAATAGTATTTTAATATCATTATTAAGCTTCATTTCATCGATCACAGATGACAAAATAGTAAGAGTCGATGGGCAGATATCAGGACAAAATGTATATCCAAAATATAATATTTTATACTCATCTTTAAAGCTTGTTATATTGACATTTCCAAGTGTGCTATTAGCGTCAAAATCATATTTGGCTATCTTAAGCCTATTATCAACCAAATTATAAACACCAAAAGCTAAAATAATCAATAAAATAGCATAAATTAATCTTTTCATAAATCACCCCAAAATCAAGCAAAGATTATGTAATAATTAGAATAAACTCCTTGTAAGATAAATTTACAAGGAGAAGAGTAGCTATTTATTTGCTCTTTCGATATACTCGCCACGGACAGTATCGACACGGATAACTTCGCCCTCAAGCACATGAAATGGTATCTGTACTACAGCGCCACTCTCTAGGGTTGCTGGTTTTTTATTGCTACCTTGAGTATCACCTTTGAAATTTGGTTGAGTTTCAACTATTTTTAACTCCACTACTTGCGGTACTTCTACGCCAATTGCTTTGCCATTATGGAATAGAATTTGAACCATCATACCATCTATCATCCACTTTTTAGCTTCACCAACATCATCATCAGCGATAGCCACTTGCTCATATGATTCAACATCCATAAATTGAGAATATTCACCATCATCATAGAGATATTGCATCTCTTTTTCTACTAGATTTGGAGCTTCGCATTTATCACCAGCGTGGAAAGTCTTTTCTAATACTTTACCATCAAGAAATGATTTAATCTTTACACGAACAAATGCCGCACCTTTACCTGGTTTGACATGTTGATACTCAACAATCTTATAAGGCTTACCATCAATTTCAATTTTTAAGCCCTTTTTTAAATCGCCCATAGAGTATGTAGCCATATTTTCTCCTTTTAAATTAATACTGCGTATCTAGCCCAAACACACGCATCAAGTGCATTTAACTGGTCTAAAATATCTTTTTTAATATCTTCATCAACTAATATAACAGCCAAAGCAAAACCATCATTATCCCTGCCTAATCTAAAATCAGCAATATTAATCTTAGATTTAGCTAAAATCCCGCTAATATCACTTATAACACCTGGTATATCACGATTTTTAAATACTATCATTCTGCCTTTTGGTTTAAAATCTGTTTTAAATCCATTTACGCTTACAATTCTCTGCTCTGTCTCACTAAAGACCGTTCCGCCAACGCTTACAGAGTCTTCATCTGTGATTAGCTTGATTGTTAATTTGCTTTTATATCCGCTTGCTGGGACTATAGTTGTAGATACTTCAATCCCTTTTTCAGCTGCTTTTAATGTGGCATTTTCATAATTTATAGTATCACCTAAAACATCTTTTAAAGCACCCGCTATAGCAAATGATAACATCGGTTCAGCATAGTTAGATACTTCACCTTCAAGCTCTAACCTAATAGCTTTAATCTGTTTTTTACCGCTAAGTTGAGAAGCAAAATACGCCATCTTAGGTAAAAGCTCTGTATAAGGCGCTACAAATGGCGGTAAATCCTCTACTTTCACAGGTAAATTCAGAGCATTTGGATAGCAAATTCCCCTTGCAGCACTAATAGCTTGTTCAGCAGCATCTATAGCAATATTTTTTTGTGATTCATAAGTATTGGCACCTAGGTGTGGAGTAGCGCTTACATTATTTAAATCTAGCAATGGATGATCATTTCCTGGCTCTTTGACAAATACATCTATACCAGCATAAGCGATCTTACCGCTTTTTAAATTCTTATAAAGCGCATCTTCATTATATAAGCCACCACGAGCGCAGTTAATAAGTCTAACGCCATCTTTCATTTTGGCAATTTGCTCTTCATCTACCATATTTGTAGTCTCTTTATTTTTTGGTGTATGAATTGTAATAAAATCACAACCTAAAATATCATCAAAATTAGTAGTATATGTAGCTCCCATATCAGTAGCTTTGCTAGGATCAATATATGGATCATATGCTATAACTTTCATACCAAAAGCAAGACTTCTATATGCTACTCTAGAGCCGATATTTCCAAAACCGATAACTCCTAAGGTTTTGCCATAAAGCTCATTTCCGTACCATTTTTCACGTTTCCAAACACGATCTTGTTGTAAATCATTTACAGAATTGATATAATTTCTAGCACTATTTAATAGGTGACACATAGTCATTTCAACAGCTGCAATTGTATTTGCAGTTGGCACATTCATAACTATAATGCCCTTTTTTGAAAAGCCATCTATATCAACATTATCAACACCAACACCAGCACGAACTAGGGCTTTTAGCTTAGTAGCTGCATTTATAAATTTCTCGCCACAATCAGTTGAACTACGAGTAATTGCCACATCAGCCTCGCCTAAAATATCTAAAAGCTTATCTTTTGGCATATCTACAGCATCTATAACTTTGATATCTTTTTGAGCATTTAAGATCTCAAATCCAACTGGATGAATAGCATCGCATACTATAACTGTTTTCATAGGTTAATTTCCTTTAAAGTTGTATGAATATTATATTTTTTGAGTTCATTAGCTACACTTAAGGCTATATCTTTATTATCTGTATCTATATAAATGGTAGCTTGATCGCCATCTTTTACAATTGTAAAATTTACATTAAAATCTTTAATAACTCTATTTATACAAAACATAGAATAAAAATCACATCTATCGATAATTAACATATAGTATCTTGAAATATATTTTTCAAATTTACTCTTCTCGCCTATCTCGATTATCATCAAATTTGTAGGTAGTACGGAGTCTTTTTTTTCAAACTCCGCAATCTTCTCAAGCCAATTATCTGATTTTTGATAGTTGTATTCTAAATCTACACCACTATTACTAGTATGAATAGATGGTGAGGATAACCCTGAATTTAAATAAGCAAACAAAGATATAAACCCACCAAAAACTACTACAAATATAACAGCTAAAATTAGATAAAGGCTGTTTTTTTTCATAGCTTAATTATGCTAGTTGCTCTTTAATAATATCGCCAAGCGTCATTTTATCATCATTATTGATTTCATTTAAAACTTCACGCTCTTTTTGTTTAGCTAATCTTTTCACGCTTAGGCGAATTCTATTTTTTTTCTCATCGATAAAAGCAATAGCAGCCTCGATTTTATCCCCAATTTTTAAAGAATCAATATTAAGTGAGCCAATATCTTCTTTACGAATTAAAGCATCTACATTATCATCTAAGCTTACAAATACACCAAAATCTTTAATATCTCTTATAGTGCCATTTACAATATCTCCTATAGAGTGAGATTTAGCATATTCCATAGCTGGGCTAGCCTTTAAATCTTTTTGGCTTAGAGAAATTTTTTGCTCTTTTGGATCGATTTTAATGATTTTTACCTCTACCTCGTCACCGGCTTTAAAGATATCTTTACATTTATCATTTCTATCCCAAGATGAGTCTTCATTGTGTAATAAACCTTCCAATCCACCAACTCTTACAAATGCACCAAAGTTTGTAAGTGTAGTTATCACGCCTTTTACAATATCGCCCTCTTTAAATTTAGCACTAAATTCATCAAATGGTTTTGGAAGTAGGTTTTTCAAGCTCACTCTTAAACGGCGACTAGTTGGATTGATCTCAATAACTTCTACATCTAATTCTTCATTTTCTTTTATAAATTCTTTTGGATTTTTGATATTTTTATCCCAAGAAATTTCGCTAATATGTAAAAATCCCTCAATATCATTACCCAAATCAACAAAGGCACCATATGGTTCAATATTGCTTACAGTTACTTTAATAGTATCGCCAACTTCTAGGCCATCTTTAATTTCATCCCACGGATCTGGAGTAGCGGCTTTAATTGATAGCGATAGATGTTTTTTCTCATTATCATATTTAATGATTTTCACATCTACTTTATCGCCCTCTTTATATATAGTATTTGGATTTACTGGTCCTTTATAGCTAATTTCACTATAATGAACTAGTCCATCTATACCGCCTACATCAACAAACATACCATATGTAGTGATTTTTTTGATAGTTCCTTCGATTACATCAGTATTTTCTAAAATTGCAGACACTATCTCTTTACGTTTTTTTCTATCTTCGTCAACTAGTTTTTTACGTGATACAATGATACTTTGATCATCTTTATCGATTTTAATAACTTTAACTTTAAAGCTTTTGTTCATAGCTTGATTTGGATCTTTAAATCCACTTTGTGATCTAGGCATGAAGAACTCGATACCATCATCATTAACAGCGACAAATCCACCCTTATTTTTTGAGATGATTTTTACATCAAATATATTTTCAGCCTCTTCATTAAAATTATCTATGAAAGCTTTTACCTTCTCTTTTCTAAGAGCTTTTTTATGAGATACGCTAGGTCTGCCATTTCTAGAGCCTGTTACTGCTACCTTGATAACATCACCGATTTTATGTACTAGATTTCCGTTTTCATCGGTAATCTCAGATATATGCATTACGCCTTCAGATTTTTTGTGTACATCTACATACACTTCGTCATCTTTTATATTTACGATGACACCATCACACACAGTAGCTTCTTCACTCTTTAAAGACTCTTCAAACATAGTAGCAAAATCTTCATCTAGGTCGATTTTGTCAATTTCATTATGAACGAATTTATTCGCCTCAGCCATCTTGTTCCTTTTTATCTATAGATTTTCTTTCTGCTTTAAAGCATTTAAGTACTCAATTTTACCTTTTTTTAGCTTTATATTATATTAACTATTGCAAATTTTATCGATATTTTCAAGCTCTTTTATAACATTTTGAATAACCCACTCAGGCGTACTAGCTCCAGCGCTTACTCCGCATATCTTTTTATTTTTAAACCATTCTGAATTTAGCTCATTTTGGCTCTCTATTAGATAGCTATCTTTACATAAATTTTTAGCTATTAAATATAACTGCTTGGTATTGGATGAATTTTTACCACCCACAATCACCATTACATCTGCCTTTAAAGCTAACTCTCTTACAGCTTCTTGATTTTCTAATGTTGCGTTACATATAGTGTTAAATACTCTAACCTCTTTTACCCTTTGCATTAGATAGGTGACAATTGAGATAAATTCTTCAATTTTTTTGGTTGTTTGAGAGATGACGGCTACTTTTTGTGGTAGTTTTGTACTTTTTAGCTCATCGATTGATAAGACTACATGGACAGGTTTGCTTGAGTAGCTCATAACGCCTCTAACCTCAGGATGGTTAATATCCCCAAAAATCACTATTTCATAGCCTTCATTGCTCATCTTTTCAACGATATTTTGAGGTTTAGTGACAAAAGGACAGGTCGCATCTACTATTTCAATTCCTGTAGTTTTGAGCTTTTCTAAATCCCCTTTTGTGATGCCGTGAGTGCGGATAATTGCTCTTTTTTCATCGGTTAATTCGCTTATATTTTTTAAGGTTTTAACCCTGAAATTATCTTTTAATCTATTAATCTCTAAGCTATTATGGATAAGCTCACCGATTGTAGCAGATGTGGATTCTTGTGATCCAGCTGAATTTTCAGCAATCTTAATCGCCCTTTTAACACCAAAGCAAAATCCATAATTTTTAGCAAGTTCAATCTTCAACTCTAGCCCCCAGCATTCGTAAAAAATAGCTAAATTTAGGAAAAGATGTAGCGATAAATTCGCTTTTTGATATATCCATACCGCATTTTAGCCCAAGCACCGCAAAACTCATAGCGATCCTATGATCTCCATGGCTATCAACTAATGCCCTATTTGGCTTAGTACCGACAATCCAAAATCCATCTTCATACTCTCCAGCCTCTATCCCACAAGCTTTTAGGGCGTTGATAGTTACGCTAATTCTATCGCACTCTTTTACTCTAAGCTCAGCTGCATTTCTAAGCTCACTTTTGCCCTTAGCACAAGCAAAAGCGATAGCAAGAGCTGGGGCTTCATCAATGAGCCATGAGATATTTTTATCCACGATAATAGCATTTAATTCATCACCGATAATCTCGATATCACCGATATCTTCATACTGAGAACTAGTAAGAGTATAATTGATTTTCGCTCCCATTTTTTCTAACACTTTATAAGCTTCAATTCTAGTTTTATTAAGTAAGATATTTTTAAATTTCACCCTAGCACCAGGCGTTATAGCCGCCGCTACAGCATAAAAAAAGCACGAGCTAGGGTCATTTGGCACACTCATTATAAGTGGTTTTAGCTTTTTTGAATTTAGCGGTTGGACTATGATTTTACCATTTTTATAGCTGATATCAGCGCCCATTCCTTTTAGCATTCTTTCACTATGATCTCGGCTCAATTCTGGTTCGCTAAATTCACAACCCTTCGCACAAAGTCCAGCTAATATTAAGGCGCTTTTGACCTGTGCCGAAGATATCTTAGAATCGTAGCTAAAATAGTCTAAGTTTCTGCCTCTAATAGCGATCGGTGCTTTATTAGCACTATCTCTACCATCGATAGTAGCACCAACTTTCATAAGCGGTTCAGCGATTCGCCTCATTGGGCGTTCATTTAGATACTCATCACCACTTAATACATAAAATCCATCGCAACCTGCTAAAAGCCCCATATATATTCTCATCGCAGTTCCAGAGTTGCCGCACTCTAAAACTGATTTAGCCGAGCTAATTTTGGTTGGTGGAGTGATATAGTATTTATTATCAATTTTTTCGATTTTGGCGCCAAGTTTTTTAGCAATTTCTAATGAATTTAAAGTATCTTCAGCCTCAAGATAATCGCTAATTACACTCACCCCATCACTCAAAAGCGAAAATATCGCACACCTATGGCTAATGGATTTATCTGTTGATACTAGGTCAAACTCTACATCAAATTTTGATTTTAAAGGCTCTACTCTCATCTTAATCCAATACCCAAATTCTCTTTTAATGCTCTTAAAATACTATCCATAATAGCTACAATCTCTTCATCTTCAAGGGTTTTGCTATCATCTTGAAATGTAAATTTAATACTCAAACTCACGCTATTGCCTAAGCTCTCATCACTATAGATATCAACTGGTAAAAACTCTTTTAAGCTCTTAATTTCTAACTTCTCAATTGTCTCTTTAATGCGGATATAAGGCATATCTTTTGGCATTATGATGCTTAAATCTCTACTTAAGCTTTGGAATTTAGAGTATGGATTTGCTAGTTTTTTTATAGGTTTTAAATTATCAAAATCTATCTCACAAACATAGGTTTTAAATAGGTCTCTGCTTTGTTCTATTGTAGCATTTACTCTACCAATATAGCCGATATAATCACCATTTTGATAGACTTTTGCTTGTTCAAATTCGCTTAGGAATTCAATATCATTTGATTTTCTTAGCTCAATTTTACCTAAAATATTTTGGATTAAATTGGCAAAATGTATAAAATCAATCGTCGCTGGTTTAGCCCCATTTAGAAGTGTTGGCTCACCTATAAGTCCGCTAAAAACAAAACCAAATTTAGCTCTTTGAATCCCATCTTTGTTAATTACATCACCAAATTCAAACAATTTAACCGATCTTTTTGAGTTCTTGATATTAAAGCTAGCTGCATTTAGCAAGTGATTTATTAATGTAGGCTTTAACGCACTTAACTCGCTATTTATAGGATTTAATAGCACTTCAGACGAACACGCCACACCCAACTCTTTAAGCTCAATTGGATTATCAAATAGATAATGCACACTTTCAAAAAATCCTAAATTCGCAGCTTTTTGTCTAATATTACGTGAAAGCTTATATCGCTCATAAGACTCATTTGTGCGATTTTTCTCACTATATTCTAAGGCACGAGCTGGAATATTATCAATCCCAATTATTCTTACAATCTCTTCGCAAATATCATGCGAATTTACAATATCATGACGCCATAGCGGAACTTTAGCATAAATTTGTTCATTATCAGATGTTGCGCTAATCTCAAAGCCAAGCTTTTTAAGAATTCTAGCAATATCTGTGCTACTAATTGTCATTCCAATCATTGCGCTAATCTCAGATGAGCCAAAACCAATAGCAATTGGCTCTCTACTAAGCTGGACTTGCTGAGTACCAGAATATGGTGTGATATTATGATTTTTTGTAAAAATATTAAATAAAATATTCATCGCATAATTTAAATTTGGTTCAGAACCACGAGTTGAACGATAAGCAAACTCATCTTTTTTAATATCTTTATCGTTGCCTAAAATCTCTGAGATTAAATTTGGCTCTATATAACTAGCCTCTATAATAGCTATTTTACTATTTTCATCCACTCTTGCATCGTCATTTTGACTAATGCCTGCAATGCTTAAAAGTCTATCTCCGCAGTGAATTCCGTATGCGCCATTTTCAAGCTTTTTTATAGTTAAAGCTATCTTTTCATCACTACTACTAGCTAACTTACCATGGTCATAAGCCCTAAATATAACTCCTGTATAATGAGTTAGGCACTCTAAAAGTCGCTCTAAATTCGTAGTCTTTTGCGATCCTATTAATGCGGCTCTTAATGCTAATTTTAAGCTTTCTTTAAAGCCTTCACCTATCTCAATAGCCCTATAAGCAAAAGCACCATTAATCAAAGCTTCACAATGTACGCTAACTAAACGCCCAATTCCAAGCTGTCTATCATCTTCATTTATTGCTTTTTCATCTCGTAAAATAAGATCAAGAGCGCATGAAAGATCTCTGGCTATACCATAAATACTTAAGCAATCTCCACGATTTGGCGTTAGTTCAATCTCTATAATATCATCATCAAAGATATCAAATTCATTTAAAGCCTTGCCTAAGACTAACTCTCCAATGCTATCATCTAAGATCATAATCCCATCATTGATCTTAGGTAGGCCTAATTCAGTTGATGAGCATAGCATTCCGCTACTTTGGACGCCTCGTAATTTCGCCTCTTTTATCTCTAATCCATTTGGCATCACAGCGCCTACTAAAGCCACAGCAACATATATATCAGCTCTTGCATTTTTCGCACCACAAACTATCTGTAAAACTCTATCTCCTACATCAACTTCACAGACATGCAGATGGTCGCTATTTTCATGTTTTACACAACTCTTAATATAGCCAACTACGATATTATCAGGTATTGTTATATTAGTAACACTATCTACTTCTAATCCAATTGAATTTAGCTTTGCACAGATCTGCTCAGTACTAAAATTTGAAAGATCTATAATCTCATTTAACCAATTTTTGCTTATTATCATTTAAACTGCTCCAATAGTCTAATATCCCCTTCAAATAAGCTTCTAAGATCAGGAATTCTATGAAGCAACATTGCAAAACGCTCCACTCCAAGTCCAAAAGCATATCCGCTTACATTTTTATATCCTACTGCTTTAAATACATTTGGATCTACTACTCCACTACCAAGCACTTCTAACCAGCCTGTTTGCTTGCATACTCTACATCCGCATCCACTACAAAATATACAGCTAATATCAACTTCTGTACTAGGCTCAGTAAATGGGAAGAAGCTAGGGCGAAATCTAACCTTAACATCACCAAACATATATCTTAAAAAATCCTCTAAGATATATTTTAAATTTGCAAAGCTAACTTTTGATTCTTCTTCTACCACTAGACCTTCTACTTGATGAAACATCGGAGTATGAGTAAGATCTAAATCTCTACGAAAAACAGAACCAGGAGCTATCATACGAATTGGTGGTTTTTGATTTAGCATAGTACGAACTTGAACTGGGCTAGTGTGAGTTCTAAGAAGTCTAAAATCTTTTAGATAAAATGTATCTTGCATATCTCTTGCTGGGTGATATTTAGGCAAATTTAAAGCCTCAAAATTATGAAAATCATCTTCTATTAATGGACCAGTCTCGATACTAAAATTTTGTGCTACAAAATACTCAATGATCCTATCCATAGTCTCCATAACAGGGTGTAAAGCACCAGTAGATAAAGGCTCATTAAATAGTGATATATCGATAGCTTCACTCTTCATCTTAGATTTAATATATTCACTTTCTAGGCTAAGTTTTTTCTCATTTAGCTTAGATGTTAGAGTGTCTCTTTTGATATTTAAACTTTGGGCATAAGCCTTTTTATTTTCAGGCTCAACATCTTTTAATCTATTAAATTCAGCCGTAATGCTACCCTTTTTACCAAATAGCTCAAGCCGAATTTGCTCCAATTCATCTAAATTTAGAGCAGAGTCGATCTTGTTAATAATATCTTGCAAACCATATTCCTTAACTAAATTTATTTTTATTGTATCTAAAATTTAATTAAAATAAATTGATACTAATTACTTAAATTCATAATCACAACGATGCCAAATTTAAGCCTATTAAAAAATATTTAAACAACTTTAGTGAAAATCAAAAAATATTCAACATTATAGAAAATTATATAAAATTATCTGATATAATATAGCCAAATTTATATATAGGAGTTTAGATGTCTTGCATTTTTGATAAGATTGTAGCTGGAGAAATCCCTTCAAATAAGGTTTTAGAAAATGATAAATTTTTAGCATTTCACGATATAAATCCTAAAGCGCCTGTTCATATCTTAATAATCCCTAAAAAGCACTATGAAAATTTTCAAGAAATGGATCCAGCTTTAATGGGTGAGATGACTAAATTTATCCAAGAGGTTGCAATAGTAATTGGTGTGGATAAAACCGGATATCGCTTAGTGACTAATTGTGGTGAAAATAGCGGTCAAGAGGTGATGCATCTACACTTCCATATGTTAGGCGGCACTATGCTTAAATGGACTGACAATCACCAACACGACCCAAAAAGTAGCTTCTAAACTACATAAATACCGGCACTGGAGTATTTTCTAAGAAATACTTCGTGCTACCACCTAAGAATATCTCTTTTACCCCATTTTCTCCATAGCTACTAGCTATAACCATATCAAATTCGCCTTTTAGTGTATTTTCTAATAAAGCCTCTCCTGGTATATTTGTGGTAGTAACCACCTCAAATGTAGCATTGATATTATGATACTTTAGATATTCAAGTAATTTTGATTTAGCGTTTAAAGCTGTATCATCATATTTTTTAGTTACGATAATATGAATATTTTTTGCTCTTTTTAAAATATTTATAGAATTTGTTAAACTTCTTGAGATACTTGTAGTACCATTCCAGCCAATTAATATATTATCCATACTAAATTTTTTCATCTCATTTGGGATAATAATAGCATTTTTGCCGCTATTTATTACCGTTGCATCAAATGTAGATGTCGCCTCGCCCTTTAATGGAGTCGCTGCCACAACTAAATCACAAAATTTCGCCTCATACTCATAAAGGCGACTTCGAATTCCATTTTGTGTCTCAAATTTCGCACTTGCTGTGCCTGTGATATCGCCGATGCTGATGCCTAATTCACCGCAAATTTTTTCAAAAATTTGGTAATTTTTGTTTTTTTGATCATTTAATTCAGTAGCAAAAGCACCTTTTAAAGACTCAAACATATTGCTTCTACTAATTGTCATATCTAAATTTGATATTAACTCAAGATCTATCTGAGAAGATAAAAAATCTATATGAGCACCAAATTCCTTAGCAATAAGCAAGCCACCATAAATATGATTTTGTATTTCATCATTATTAACTAATGGACAAAATATTTTTTTGATATTCATAAGCACCCCTTTTAAATTAAATCTAGCGAGATTTTACCAGCTTTTATCTCGCTTACTTTTACTTTAATGCGATCACCTTCTTTAATAGGTGATTTAATTTTTGAGATATGAAGAAGACCATCTACCCCATCTCTTAATGAGACAAAAGCACCAAAAGTAGCTATCTTTTTAATCTCTCCATCAAATTCCTCTCCAATTTTAAAATTATCTATATTTTTAACCTCTTTTTTACCACCTCTTATTTTTAGATCTTTTTGTGTGATTTGGATTATATACTCTTTGGCTGCTTCAACCTTGCCTTTTTGCGAACCAGCTACTTTAACCTCGCCCTTTTCTCTATCTAAATCGATGCTTACATCAAATTTCTCAATTATCTCTTTGATAGTTTTTCCAGCTTGACCGATGATATCAACAATCTTTGATGGATCTACGCTAAATAGCTCTAATTTTGGCAATATCTCTTCATTTATAACTATATCGTCACTGGCTTTTTCCATAATGGCTAAGATATGCTCTCTAGCCTCTTTGGCTTGCAATAAAGCCTCTTTTAAAACTTCATGACTAATGCCGCCAAGTTTTATATCCATTTGAAGTGCAGTTATACCATCTTTGCTACCTGCTACCTTAAAGTCCATATCGCCATCATGATCTTCTAACCCCATAATATCAGTTAATACAGCATGCTTATCACCTTCAAATACAAGCCCCATAGCCACACCTGCTACTAGCTTGCAACTTTGTACTCCAGCGGCTCTAAGCGCTAAAGAACCACCGCATACACTAGCCATAGAACTCGATCCGTTGCTCTCTAAAATTTCGCTTACTAATCTAATAGAATATGGACTATCTAAATCTACGCTTGGATACAAGGCTCTTTTGGCTAAATTACCATGACCTAGTTCTCTACGACCTGGAGCCTTAATAGAACTAGCCTCACCTACGCTAAAGCCTGGAAAATTATAATTAAACATAAATTTCTCTGCTACAACGCCCTTTTCTGTTAATATCTCGCTCATTTGTGCGTCACTATCAGTCCCTAAAGTTGCTACTACTAAAGCTTGTGTTTGCCCTCTTGTAAATAGACAACTACCATGTGCATTTGGTAATATATTTGTCTCGATACTAATTGGACGAACATCTTTAAGCCCTCTACCATCAGCTCTTTTTGATTCATTTATTATCTGTTCTCTTACGATTTTCTTCTTATATTTACCTAATATATTTAGTATTAAATTCTTATCCCAGCCTTCGCTTATAGCTGTATCGCTAAGGGCAATTTGATTAGCTATTTTAACTAATTCACTTGCTCTTTCACTTTTTGCCATCTGATTTATAGCGTTTTTAACTTCAGTTTTATAAAACTCATCTATATAAATTGCGATATCGTTATTTTCTATCTCGCTTTTATACTCTAAATTTGCTGCTGGTTTTTTATAATCTTTAAAGGCCTCTTCATAGGCATTAGAGCCATTTATGATAGCTTCATTAGCAAATTTAATCGCTTCAAGCATCTTAGATTCATCAAATTCATTCATTGATTGCTTTTGAATAAACTCACTACATAGACCCATATCCACTACTGGATCCATCGCTATCATAGAGGTTATATCATTAGTTAGTGTCGGCAAACTTCTCATCTCAATCATCAAAAGCTCATCTTTAACCCCAGCTACATATAGATCAAGTGTGGATTTTTTAAGCTCTGAATTACTAGGATTTAATACAAACTCACCATCAATATGTCCAACTCTCACCCCACACACTGGACGCTCAACTGGAATATCACTTAAATACAAAGCCACACTTGCAGCATTTAATCCTACAACTTGTAAATCCACCTCAGGATCAGCACTTAATACCATAACTACTATTTGAGTAGGATAGGCATAGCCTTTTGGAAATAACGGACGAAGACTTCTATCTATTATACGACTAGTAAGAGTTTCAAAATCCCCTGGCTTTGTCTCACGCTTTACATACCCGCCTGGGATTCTACCAGCTGCATATTGTTTTTCTAAATACTGAACAGTCAAAGGCAAAAAATCCTCTTCAACTTGAGTATCTTCTCTTGCTATTGTAGCTAGTACTACGGTATTTTTTACCCTTAAAAGCACTGCTCCGCTAGCTTGTTTAGCAACCTTATTTAGATCAAAAATTTGAATTTGATTATTTACTTCTATACTGCACTGCATTTATATCTCCTTTGATTTTTGTATTTTTTGTAGTGGTAAATAGTGCGGACTATCTTCTAAAATAGACATAGCCGACTCTACTGCAACTCTAGAATTGTAATAAAAATCTACATCCACAAAATTGCTTATCTTTTTAGCATAATATAAACTATCAACCAAGGTATTAAAGTATGATAATATATCAGCTGCTATAAGTGGAGTGCCATATGTTATAGATTTTACATTTAAATTTATTAACGATTTAATGCATACAAGTGCTGTAATACCCGTTTGACATCCTAAATCAACTAATAAAATATTTCTACCTTGAAGATTTTCTAAAAGCTTACCTTTACGATATTTATAAACATTTTTTAAAATTTTTTCCTCATATTTACGGTGTGCTTCACCATAAATAAAATCTAAGCTTATATCAAAAGCATTAACCAATTCACTGTTATAAACAATCTCCTCAGTCTCGCTAACTATAGCAATTTCACACTCAGGATTATTTGGTGCATAAAGTCGCTCACTAAAAAACAGCTCATAACTAAGATCTAGCTCATTAGCAATAGCATTAGCCAAAACAACACTATCTAAAGATGAACAAACTACGACAAAATCGCCAGATATTAGCTCATTATGTGGCAATACATCTAACAATTTACTTGCTGCATCTAGTTCATCTTGAAATTTAAGATCATTTGGGCTTATCAATTTGTGGCCTTATTATCTTGTTCAATGGAAAAATCATATCCCACATCCCCTAATGGATAGAAGCTAAAATATAGATACACGCCCTGGCTTTTTTTAGACTCTAATCCAGCGCTAGTATTTTTAGGTTCGATATCTTCTTTATAAATTAAGCTATAATCCCAGCATTTTCTTTTATAGTGGATACCGCCTTGCCACATTTTAGTATAATCCCTTTGCAGATCATAATCCACACCTGCAAATATCTCATAATTATATGGAAGTTTTAAACTTGCATTGCCACTTAGATAGCTCTCCTTATCATATGCGTCGCCATCATAAAAGTTTTTATCATATGTATGCCAGATTCTAGTAGCAATTTTAGTTCCGCTATATGATATACCGGTTTGAATCTTTGCGATATCATGGTCTAAGTGCGAATATTCTATTTTATTACCAAAATCAAAATTACCATAATATAGATTTATTCGATTCTCAAAGCTCTCAAACTCATCTCTATCAAAATCATAGCTCTCTTTTACGCTGTGTCTTAGCGCTTTTTGGCCATTAACATCGTAAAAAAATTGAGTTCCATCAAATGTTATTCGCTCAGTTGTAAAGCTATTTGAAACTCTATCGATAAAGTTATCTTCAAATAGTGCTAGATTATTTGGATCATAGGTTGCGCCATCTTTTATCATATAATACTTTAATAGCTTTTCGTTGATATCACCATTATTATACCCTGGTTTAATATAATCAAATTTAAAATTTATAGTATGATAAAAGCTGCTAAATGCCCTTGACATATCATTTTCTAACAAGATTCTATGATAATGGTTAATTATATCATCATAATGATTATTGTAAAAATCATTGCCATCATAGTACTTTGCTCTGTTATAATCAACATGTGAAGCATATAAATTCTCACTAATATATAAATTTACATAATCATCAAATAATCCAAACTGTAATCCCAAAGGAATATCAATCTCATATTGATTAGCACTTACGCCAATTTCTCTAGTGTAATTATGATATTTAACATCAAATGAATAAGTCAAATTTGGCACTATAAAGGTATTAAAAAAGCTATGATATTGCACCTTTGGTAGCTCTTGAAGCGTATCATCATTACCATATTTTGTACCGATTTTTGCCGTATCAATATAGTATTTAGTATATGTACCTAGATAGTGATTATCTGTAGCAATAAAATAATTTAATCTAGATTCTACTAGTGAGGCATGACTAGATCCATCTCTACCACGTAAATTTAAATAATCAATATCATTTAGATTTACAAATTCAAGCCACAAGCCCTCTTTAAAATCACCATCAATTAAATAACTAATTAATCTATCTCTATCATAGCCTAACTCAATTCCACGATGCTGTTTATTTTTTAAATTCTCACGATTTTTATACTCACTTCTCTCATTAAATATTCCAGAACGAATATATCCATTAGAGTACGGTGAATCAGCAAATCTAAAAGTTGAATATAGCCCAACCCCTCTATTTGTACGGATTTGCGGGTCAAATTCTAAATCCCATTCATTATACTCAGCCACATAAATTGGCTGTAAATACACCAGTCCTTCATCTCCACTATATGACAACTGTGGAGTTAAAAGTCCAGTTCTTCTAGTCTTATCAGTGCTAAAACCAAAATATGGTAGATACATCACAGGGGTGTTTTTAACATAAAATACAGGATTGTAAAGATGTAAAAATTTGCTTTGTTTATTTAATTCACCGCTACTAAATCCTATATGCCAATCTGGATCGCTAACATTACAACTAGATACAATAGCATTTTTAACACTTAGCATCTCATCAGAACTACAACTCTCATTACTTTGAAGCCAAATCTCTTTTTTCTTGTCAATTGCAAAGCTTCTATCAAAGCTCATTTCATTAGTTGCAAGATTAATTCTAGCATATTCTGAGCGACTGGCTTCATACTCACCACGCATTAAATTTACGTTACCAAATAGCTCTATAATATTACTTTTTTGGTCATACTTTGCACTATCAGCACTAGCTAAGTAGTTTTGTGAATATAACAAAACATTACCACTAGCACTGATTATATCGCCATCTTTTTGCACATCACTAGCTAAAAATTCGACATTTTCTATATTGGCCAAAAGCTCGCCACATAAAAGCCCAGCAAATGCTAGTAATCTAATACGCATTACAAACTACAGTCTTGGCTAATTTATCTTGCCATGTTTGCCGCTGAGAATTACCAAGCGCCCACAAAAATCCAATATAAAATAGCGTCTCGCTCAAAAGCCTCATACAAGCTCTTAAAAAGCTACTACTAAGGCTAGGTCTAGATAGCATTACAGTATCTATACAAACAAGCTTGCATAACATTTTACCAGGGGTTGCAGCATAGTACCAGATAAAAAATGTATGATACGCCACTTTCATAAGCGCAATTTGCCAAAATAAATTTGATATCGCAGCTAATGTAGCCTCAACGCCAATATCACTGGCTCTAGCGATATAATCCCAATAAATTAACATAAATAGCACAGATATGATAACATCATCGATAGCATAAGCTAGAGCTCTCTTATTTATGCTTGCAATAGTAATATTTTCTCTATATAATTTCTCTTCTAAGCTCTCTCTCATTAAAGCGCCTGATATCCGATATCATCACGGTATTGCATACCATCAAATTGAATATTTTTAGCTAGTTCATAAGCTCTATCTCTAGCCTCTTTTACACTCGTTCCTTTACCTACAGCTACTAGTACTCTACCACCTGTCGCATATAATTTACCGCCTTCTAACGACACTCCAGCATATGCTATATGCGAGTTTTGTGGAATATTTTCTACGCTTATTTTAGCTGCTGGACTGCTTTTATATGGATAATCTTTACTAGCTAGCACCACGCCTACAGCAATCTCATTTTCTAGTTCAAATTTACTTAATTTTCCAAGTGCTGCACCGTGCAAAATCTCACCTAGTTCACCACGAATTAATGGCATTAAAACCTCACACTCCGGATCGCCAAATCTAACATTAAATTCAAGCACATATGGCACATCATTTACCACCATTAATCCTACAAATAATACCCCGCAAAATGGCGCATTCTCAGCTTGCATTCCTTTAAGTGTCGGTTCTACTACCTCTTTTTCTACTCTTTTTATTAGCTCTTCATTGGCTAATGGGCTTGGTGCATAAGCACCCATTCCACCAGTATTTGGCCCTTCATCGCCGCTTAGCAATCTTTTATGATCTTGTGCTACTGGAAGTGAGACGAAGTTATTTCCATCGCAAATAGCAAAAAAACTAAGCTCAAATCCATCTAAAAACTCTTCTACTACAACTCTCTTACCAGCTGCACCAAAGCTTTCCCCGCTTAACATATCTTTTACAGCAGTCTTAGCCTCATCTTTGCTCTTAGCAATTATTACACCCTTTCCAGCGCATAACCCATCTGCTTTTACTACAACTATATCGCCTAAGGTATCAATAAATTCAGCTGCTTCATCATAATTATTAGTATTTATAAACCTTGCTGTTCTTATGCTATTTTTGGCTAAAAATTCCTTCATATATGCTTTTGAACTCTCTAATCTTGCAGCAGCACGCGATGGACCAAAAATAGTTAAATTATTAGCTTTAAAAATATCAACCACACCATCGCTTAAAGCATTTTCAGGACCAACTATAGTAAGTTCTATTTTATTTTCAAGTGCGAATTTAGCAAGATCATTAAAATCTTTAATATCTACATTTTGACCCAAATTTGCAGTTGCTCCATTACCTGGCGAGAAAAAAAGATTATGTGTTTGGCTATCTTGAGTTAATCTAAGTCCAATGGCGTACTCTCTACCGCCACTTCCAATAATGAGAATATTCATATAATTCCTATAAATTTAAAATACCCAGATGGTCGGTGCATAGTAGAATCGGCCCTAATATAAAGCCAATCTTGCAAATAGGCAGCAGCTTTAGGTCGCAGCTTCTAAACCGTTAGGCATCAAGCAAAGTCACATCACACCACTCTGCACATCTTCGCTAATACTAATTTGTTGGACCTTCATAAAAATGCTATCGAGTCATCCAGGCAGGGAAATTATATCAAATTTGACTTAAATTTTAGATAGTTTATTGGATTTTAAATCAAATTTTTTTCAAATTCAGCTCCAAATTGCTATAATCTAGCATAAATTTTAAAATTTAAGGTAGAAAATGTATAAAATTAGACCCGCCAAAAAAGATGATATCAAAGATATAATTAATCTTGTTAAAGAACTAGCTGAATATGAAAAGATGAGCGATAGGATAAAATTTAGTGATGAATTATTTCAAAATTCTATTTTTGAAAAAAAATACGCTCACATTTTAGTTTGCCAACATAGCGAAAAAATCATAGGATATGCTATATATTTTTATACCTTCTCTAGCTTTCTTGGGCGTGCGGGGATATATTTAGAGGATTTATATGTTCAGCCTAAATTCCGTGGCAATGGTATTGGTAAACAATTTTTAGCTATTCTTGCTAAAAAATGCATTGATGAAGGATTGGGGCGACTAGAGTGGGAATGTTTGACTTGGAATGAACCAAGTTTAGAGTTTTATTATAAACTTGGCGCTAAAAATAGAGATGAGTTTTTTCATCTTAGACTCGATGGTAAAGAGTTAGAAAATTTAGCAAATTTTATTAAAGATTAAATAGCTTTTTGGTAGTATAATGGATAAAAATTATACCATTTACAAGCTTGAGATATTGCGTGCAATGGGTTTTAAATTTGTTAGCTTTGATGAGATTTTACCACATAAAATATCTGAGTTTAACTCTTTAAAGCTATTAAATAGACAAATAAAAAGCTGTAATCTTTGCCAGCTATGCAAAAGCCGAACTAACGCAGTCATTGGTAGTGGAAATATTAGTAGTGGTGTAGTTTTTGTGCTTGATAGTCCAAATGTTAGAAGCGATAAAAATGGTCTTTGTACTCCTGATGATTCGCTTTTGCGATATTTAAATTTAGCTGGACTTAACGCAAATGAGATATATTTTACATATATTTTAAAATGTATTAATAAGCAGAATAATTGGTATTATAATGATATTTGTACAAAGTTTTTTAACCAAGAACTTGCAATCATTAAACCTAAATTTATTGTAAGCTTTGGATTAAATTGTTTTAAAGAACTAGCTAAAAATAGCTCATTTGAGAGCCATAGAGGTGGCATTTATAGACTTAAAAATTCACTTTATATGCCGACTTTTGATAACGCTTGGATAGACAAAAATCCTAGTAAAGCTAATGAGTTTATAGCAGATTTAAAAAAAATAAAAGGATATTTATGAAAAATTTAATTATTTCATTTTTTATGATTTTTATAGCAGTCATACAGGCAAATTCGCAATCTAGATGTGATAAAGAGTGCTTAAAAGAGTTATCTCGTGGGGTTGATTTTATCCAATTTATCTACACTCCGCTAACTATGAGCGAACCTTTTAAGAGCTACTATGCTAGTATTAAAAAGCTTGCAACCATTCCAGAGATTGAGATTGGCCGCAAAGATATAAAAGTTGCCCTAATAATTCCTCAAGATGTAATAAAAAGCTACTCTGTAGTAGTAAGTGATTCAGTTTTTGCATATATTTTCAAACGTGATGTTGGTTCGCATATTGAGATATTTTATAGCGGTGATGAGAGTGCAGAAAATCTAAATTTAGCTATAAACAGAGCAAAAAATGCTGGATTTAAATATCTTATTGCTCCACTAACAACAAACGGCTTAGAGATTGTAAATAGCGATGATTATGATGATTTAATATTTTACATTCCAACAATCAATATCAAAAATATTTCAAACCCAAGATCAAATTTATTCTTTGGTGGCATTGATTATGAAGCACAAATTCAAAAGCTATTAACAAAAGCCAATCATAAAATAACCGCATTTGGCGATGGTAGTAGAGTCTCAGATATGCTAAATAATCTAGTTGCTAATAACACAAATGAACCATATATTAAGAATATAGAAGGTAGTGATATAAAGCTAAATTTCTTAAAAAATAATTATAAAGTTAAAAATAGCTCTATATTTTTAAATACTCCATTAATTAAAAGTGCACTACTTAGTTCGCAATTTAGAGTATTTGAGCTTACACCTCACATACTGCTCTCAACTCAGCTTAACTATAATAGCGCTTTAATCAGCCTTACTCAAAGTGGTGATCGTAAAAATATGTATATTGCTAACTCCATAATGACTCCTGATAGCCAACTAGAGACACTTAGTGCTATTTTAGGAGAAAAGCTTGATTATGATTGGGTGGCTTACTCTACAATGATTGGGATGGATTTTATATATTTAAACTACATCGACAAGAGCCAAAAAGCCATCTTCAAAGAGAGCATTCAAAACAATCAAGTCCAATACAAAATAGATATTATGCGTGCTGGAAATTATGGATTTTATTTTGATGAGTAATAGTAATAGGTAAATCCTATTACTTAGCTTTAATGTTCATTTAACTGGCCAAAAACTCTAGCAAATTCTGGCTCAAGTCTAGAGAGCTTTCCATCGCTAATAAACCCTACTATAACCTTTGCACGAAATATCAATTCACGCTCACACTCTCCTTTAATGTTTGCTACTTTATATATATCTTGAGCTATGGTTAAACTTACACTGCCAACCTTGACAAGCTTGGTTTGAACATCTAATATATCTCCTAAAACAGCAGGTTTTAAATAGTGTGCTTCAAGCTTTGTAACTACAAAGTGGCGACTATCATTAAATTCAATTCCAGAAGCAAATACTATCTCACTTCTAGCACGCTCACAAAATTTAATATAATTGCTATGATATACTATCCCACCACTATCTGTATCTTCGTAATAAATTCTAACCTTTAATCCCATTAACTCTCCTTACGCACCCTAATGAAAAATAGCGCCACTTGAGCCAAGATCATTGCTTTCATCACAAATTCACTAGCTTTATGCATACTAGCAAATTCAGCCGTAGCAGTCGCTTCAGCTCCTATTTTTTGCGCATCAAGAATATATGGAGTAAAGTAAAACACAAATGCCATAGCCAAAAGAGTTATAATAAGTGCTAAGAAAAATGCACTAATTTTATAATTAAAACTCTCGCTATTTTTCAAATTAATAATCTCAAAAAGAAAAATTAGCGATGAGATAAATATCAACATCACATTATATTTTAAAAATACCTGTGTCATTAATTGACCGCTTTGATAGTGGCTCAAAACTCCTTCGCCAATATATTGTGATGGATAAAATATCACAGGCGCCATAAATATCCCAATAGCAAGCTCAGCACCAATACAAATACCAAGCAAAAGTAGATAAAAACTTCTAAATTTAACCATTATTTTCCTTTATTATAAGCTACAAACCCACGATCTAATCCAGCTAAATCGGTATAAAACTCACTTTGAAAATCAAGCTTATCAAGATAATTTTTCATAGATTCTCTTTGATCATAGCCCATTTCGCAAATTAAATATTTAGCTCTAGATTTTGCTAGATTAATAATATCTTTTAATATCTCATCACCAATTTGACCACCTATTAATGCTGTTTTTGGCTCACTTAAAACCCATTTATCCAGCGGATAATTGGCTGCAATATATGGCGGATTAGAGATAATAATATCAAAATCACCATTAACTTTATCAAGATAATTTGACTCTATTAGCTCTATATCGACTTGAAATTTCTCTTTATTTATCTTAGCATACTTGAGTGCATCTAGACTAATATCAGTAGCAATTATTTTAGCATTTTTAAGCTCTAAGGCTAAAGATATACTAATAATTCCACTCCCAACACCAATCTCAGCAATCCTTGGTGTATTAAATTTACTAGCTATCTCTAGGGCTTTTTCTATCAAAATCTCAGTCTCAAATCTTGGGATTAAAACCCCCTGCCCTACCTCAAAATCTCTTCCCATAAACTCACAATAACCAAAAATATACTCTAATGGCTCTCCATGTTTATATCTATCTAATAATTCTATAAATTTATCTTTTTTAGCCAACTCATCATTTAAATGTAAAAATATCCACTCTCTACTTTTTTTTAAATGAAACTCCATTAATAAGTACGCAAAACGATTACCAAATTCCTTGGCTAAGTTCAAACCATCACAAATTCTCAAGACGCTTTAGCCTCTCAAATAGGGTTGGATGTGAATGATATACAAAACTATAAAATGGATGAGAAAGTGGAAAAGATTTATTTTCTTTACCAAGTTTTTTAAGAGCTGATATCATATACTCTTTATTAGTTTTATTAGCGCCAAATTCATCAGCGCCAAATTCATGCGACCTAGAAAATGTCGATATTAAAGGCTCTACAACCACCATAAAAAGTGAAGAGTATAGCAAGAAAAAGATAAACAATCCGCCACCACTTTGTTCTAATCCAAGTGCGGTATAAATATTAACTGGAATATTTCCAAAAATTGCAAAAAAACCAAATAAAACTACACTCATTAAAACTATATTCTTAACTATATCTTTATGTTTGAAGTGACCAAGCTCATGGCCAAGAACTGCTATAATCTCATTTTTATCAAGTTTGTTTATTAATGTATCAAATAATACTACTCTCTTAGTCGCTCCAAGCCCACCAAAATAAGCATTTAATCTATTATCTCTTTTACTAGCATCCATACTATATATACCACTACTTTTAAATCCACATGAGTTTAATAGATTATTTATAGCTAAATTTAACTCATCATTTTGCAATGGAGTAATCTTATTAAATATTGGAGCAATAATTGTCGGATATATCAAATTTACTAACAAAATTAATCCAAAACTAATCGCAAAAGCCCATATCCACCAGCTCTGCCCTAAAAACTCATAGCAATTTAATAAAATCCATGAAACTCCAAACCCAAATACAAAAATCATTATTATAGTTTTAATAAAATCCATAGCAAAAAGCCCAACTGTGCTATTGCAAAAGCCAAATTTCTTATCCATTACAAATTTACTATATATCTCAAAAGGTAGGTTAATTACTGCCCCAATGACTAAAAATAAAGCAACAAGCAAAGCATCTCTTACTATAACCATCTCTATACCACTAAGGCTAGAAGCCAAAGCACTAGCGCCCCATACGCTCCATATAGCTACAGTAATAAATAGAAAAATATTATGAATTATCTCAAATTTTTGCTTTTGTATTGCTACGATTGCGGCATTATGAAATTCTGTCTCAGGCAATACTACTGGTTCTTTACATCTTTTAATGTAATTTATCTGTAAGATACTTAAAACCACTCTATAAATTGTAAATAAAGCATACAAAGTAATTAAAATTTCAAGCATAAAAACTCACTTTAAAAAATTATTATAAAAACTACTAATAAATACAACTAAGATTATAAATGGAATTACAAATTTAACATAATAAAACCACATATTTACAATAGTTTTTGAGCTTTTCGTTCCATACATTATCTCAGCTTTAGCCTCATCTTTTAGCACCCAACCAACAAAAATCGCACAAAACAAAGAAGTTAGCACAAAAAATATAGTAGCACTAATAGCATCATAAGCATCAAATATATTTTTACCAAAAATTGTAATATCTGATAGGATATTTGTCGCCATCAAAGAAGGGATATTGCCAACTACAAAAATTACACTAAGTACTAACACAATAGCATTATGGCGTTTAATTTTAAATTTTTCTTCTAAAACAGTAATAATAACCTCATAAATTGGCAACGAAGTAGTAAGTGCCGCAATCATAAGTAGCCCAAAAAACGCAATAGCCATAATCTGACCAGCAAACATATTAGAAAATACTATTGGTAAGCTCTTAAATACCAAACTTGGTCCACTATCAGGAGAAATTCCAAAAGTAAATAAAGATGGAAATATCATAAATCCAGCTACTACAGCAATTACGGTATTTACAACCCCGGTAATTACTGAGGTTTTTATAAGATCTTCATCTTTTCTTAAAAAACTAGAAAGTGTAATCATAACCCCAAATCCAAGCGATAATGCAAAGAAAACTTGACCTAAAACATCGATAAATAGCTTCATAGTTATTTTACTAAAATCAGGCGTAAGATAGAATTTAATACCTTCAATAGCTCCATCAAGTGTGACATTCCTAGTAACCATAGCTAGCATCAATATAAATAGTAATGGCATTAGATATTTAGCGGCCTTTTCTATTCCATCTACTGCGCCTTTTACTAATATAATATAATTAATAAGCACAAAAATAGCCGTCATAATACCAATAGCAAGTGGCGAATTAATAATATTTGTCTCATAAAACTCAGCTGTTACAGCAGCACTAATTGGCTGTGAAATATCAAATCCACCAACAATAATATTATATATATAATCTAACACCCAACCGCCAATTACCATATAATACGCCATAATACCAAAGGCACCACAAATCCCCATCCATCCGACAATTTTCCACAATGGATTTACTTTTTTACCATTTGCATAACCACCAAATGCATCTACTGAGTTGATATGTAGTCTTCTACCTATAGCATTTTCAGCTAAAATCATTGGAATACCAATAACAATCATCGCTATACAAAATATAAGAACATAAGCACCACCGCCATTTTGGCCTACTAAATATGGAAAACGCCAAGTAGCGCCAAAGCCGATAGTAGCACCCGCAACAGCTAAAATATATGTAAGTCTAGAACTCCAAGTTTGTCTATTTTCTACCATTGATATCCCTTAATTTTGAGAAAGCTCAAGCACCTCAAAATACTCATTTTCTAGCAAATTCAATTCACCCTTTTTCTCTTCAAGCTCTTCAAATAAAGTTTGTAAGCCTATTTTTTGGTAAATTTCTGGGGTTGAAAGAGCGTGATTCAATTCACTTATTCTACTCTCTAAAGCTTCTATTAGTGCTGGGTGATTTTGTAGAATTTGATTTTGCTTATAGGTTAGTTTAACCTTAGATGTTTTTTGTTTCTCTTTAGTTTCTATGTTTTGACCTAGCTCTGATTCTATATCACTTAGCTGATTTAGCTCCTCTTCTATATCTAAGTATTCACTATACTCCATATAAATTTGCTCGATTTTGCCATTTTCATACGCCCAAAGCTTATTAGTAATCTTATCTATAAAATACCTATCATGGCTTACTATTAATATCGCTCCTTCAAAGCTAAGCAGATACTCCTCTAATATATTAATAGTAGCGATATCAAGATCATTTGTTGGCTCATCTAAAATTAAACAATCATATTCTTTAGTAAAAAGAAGAGCTAGAGCTAGGCGATTTTTTTCTCCACCACTTAGTACGCCCACAGGTTTGTCTAAAAACTCCTTTGGAAATAAGAAATTTTTAAGATATCCATACACATGATAATTTCTTCCGCGAACCATTATATGATCGCCACCATTAGGGCAAAATAGCTCAATTAAGGACTTATCATCGCTAATACTCTTTCTGCTTTGATCAAAATAGCCAATTTTGATATCGCCACGATTGATTACACCACTATCTGGGCTTAGCTCTCCTAGCAATATCTTTAGCATAGTAGATTTACCGCTACCATTTCTACCTACTATTCCTATGCGCTCACCTTGTAAAACCCTAGCGTTAAAATCGCTAAAAAGTACCTTATTATCTATAGTTTTAGATAAATTTTTACACTCAAATAGCATCTTTTTGCGATTTTGATTTAATCCACCACCATTAAAACTCTTACTAGCTCTTTCTAGCTCTAGTTTAACTCTTCTAATTAATCCTGGATTTTTCTTAGCCTCTTCACGCATAGCTAAGATTCTTTGTTTTCTACCTTCATTGCGTTTTAGCCTTGCTTTTACACCGCGTCTTAACCACTCTTCTTCGCTTTTTAAATTTTTTATTAGTGTCTCGTGAGATTTAGCTAAGCTTCTTAGAATTTCCTCTTTTTTGGTTAGATAATTAGCATATCCTCCATCAAAACTTCTTAATGCTCCATCTTCAATCTCAACTGAACGAGTAGCAAGTCTATCGATAAAATATCTATCGTGACTAATAAATACAATTGTTTGATTAGAAGTTAAAAGCAACTCTTCAAGGAATCTTACCATATATACATCAAGGTGATTGGTCGGCTCATCAAGTAAAAGCACATCTGGCTTTTTAAGAATCAAAGCACCCAAGGCAACCCTGCGAATTTCCCCACCACTTAAGCTATTTACAAGCCTATTTTCATACTCTCTAAGGCCAAAACTATCTAAAATTCTCTCAATTTTATTTTCTATATTCCAACCATCTTTAGACTCAATAAATTTAACAAGCTCATCTTGGAGGTGGAGTAATTCATGATTATCATGCTCATTGCTTATTTTAGCTAAAACTTTCTCATACTCATCTCTAGCATCAAATATCTCTTTTAATTCATAATTTAATGCATCTTTTACGCTTAAATTATCATTAAATTTAGGTGATTGAGCTAACATCTCAATACTTATTGAGTTTTGCCTTATCACTCTACCGCTATCAATCTCGCACTCTCCACGCAAGATCTTCATTAATGTACTCTTACCGCCACCATTTTTACCTATTATGGCGATTCTTTCTTTTTCATTTACACTGAAATTCGTCTCATTTAAAATAATTTTATCGCCAAATTTTTTACTAACTTCTATAAGATCAATAAGAGCCATATCAATTCCTATATGTTAAGATCTTTGCGTCTAAGCATAAACCATATACTACAACCAGCAGCTATAAAGCCAAGAACTACCATATAATACGCCAAATACATAGGGTCAAATTTAAATACCATAGCAGTAGCAAATGGAGTAGTAACACCACCAGCTATAGCATAAGCAATATTGTAAGCAAATGAAATCCCACTAAATCTAAGTTTATTAGGAAATATTGCAATCATTAAAAATGGCGCTCCACATGGACCAACACAAGCCAGTAAGCCACTAAGCAAATAAAGCCCTAGAACCATCTCAAAACTCGCCCCACTATAAAGCGCATCAAAATAGGCATAAACACTAATTGAAAATAATAAAGCCAATACTAAAGTAGTTTTAGCAATACCATATTTATCACTTAATCTACCATAAATAAAACAACCAAAACATAAAAGAACTATAGCACCCATCTGCATATATATAGTTGTAAGACGCCCTAACTCAACTCCATCAGCGTTAAATGCCTTAGGCATAAAATTTGGCATTAAAAGTATAAGAACAACAATACATCCAGTTAAAACCCAAGTGATAAGCATAGATGTTATACTATCAATTTTATGAAATTTAAATATAGATTTTAAAGGAATTTTATCAAGCTCATTTCTCTCTTGCATCTCTTTAAATACTGGCGTTTCGCTCAAATATCGCCTAAGATATATAGATATAAGCCCGAAAAATCCACCTAAAATAAATGGTAATCTCCACATCCCATCTCTAATCTCATTATCATTCCAAATATCTTTAACAATCATAGTAACAAAACTACCAAGCAATATACCAGCTACAACTGCTGCTGTTAGAATGCTTATGCTAGTATATAGCTTTCCACGAGGTGCATGCTCACTAACAAATACCCACGCTCCAGGAAGCTCTCCGCCAATTGCAATACCTTGTAAAATTCTAATAATAACTAAAATAATTGGTGCTAAATATCCAATACTTTCAAATGTTGGCATAATACCTAATAAAAATGTAGGAATAACCATAAGCAAAATAGAAAGCATAAACATATTTTTACGGCCATTTTTATCCCCAAAATGTGCCATAATCACCCCACCAATCGGCCTAGCTAAATATCCAGCAGCAAAGGTGCCATATGTATTAAAAATAGCCCAAAATGGATCTAAATCAGCCGGAAAAAATAGCAATGATATATAAGAAGCAAAAAATACAAAGATAATAAAATCATAAAACTCAAGCATTCCACCAAGAGATGAAAGCCCCAAAATTCTAATGTCTGATCTACTAAATGATCTAGCCATCTTATTCCTTATTTAAAAATTAAATCTAGTATTATACAAAAGCATTACTAAAATAGAGTTTAATAATAAAATCAAATACTAAATCAAATACTATTTATTTAAAAAATATTTAAATTTAAAACTTAAATTTTGAATATTTTTTAATAAATATAGCAATAATTCAGATAAAATCTTGAAATTTAATCTTAAGGAATTAGCTTGATAGAGTATGAGGGTTTTAAAATAGAATATAGCAAAAAACGGGTAAAATATCTACGCTTAAAGATTACTAAAACTGGCGATATTAAGCTAGTAGCTCCACTCAGTGCAAGCAAATTTCAGATAGAAAGCTTTATCTCATCTCATACTAAATGGATAGAAAAAACCCTATCAAAAATCCCAAAAACAGACCCAAACTCCATAAAATTTCTAGGTAAAAGCTATCAAATTCAAATTTCACCAGATTTTAAAATTATTGATAATCAAATAATTACACCAGATATTCAAACTTTTATAAACTACGCAAATAGCATATTAAAAGATCTAATAAACCAGTATATAAATATATATAATCCTAAAATAAATAGACCTATAAATGCCATAAGAATCAAAAAGATGAACACAAGGTGGGGGAGTTGTAATAGTAAAAAAGGGTATTTAAATTTCAGCACCCAGCTAATCCAAAAAGATAAGAGATTTATAGAATATGTGGTGCTTCATGAATTAGCTCACCTCATCTATGCGCACCACCAAAAGGAGTTTTATGATTTTATCTACTCTTTAATGCCTGATTTCAAAGATAGGCTCAATCTATAAATCTTTTTGTTATATCGCCGTAAGACTCGACTCTTCTATCTCTTAGAAACGGCCACCATCGCCTAACTTCTTCGCATTTTTTCATATCTATATCTACTATTTGGACGATTTCATCTGTGGAATTGGCTCTAAATAGCTCCACGCCTTGAGCATCAAAAACAAAGCTATTCCCCCAAAATCTAATCCCACCACCGCACTCATCGCTCTCAAATCCTACACGATTAACAGCGATAACAGGTAGATTATTGGCTACAGCATGCCCCCTTTGGACTGCTACCCAAGCTTCTAATTGAGCTGATTTAGTCACTTCATCGTCTCCATCAAACCATCCAATTGCCGTTGGATATATCAAAATTTTAGCCCCGCTTAAAGCCATCAATCTAGCCGCTTCTGGATACCACTGATCCCAACAAACTAAAACCCCAAGCCTACCTAAACTCGTATCAATAGGCCTAAAACCCAAATCACCTGGGGTAAAATAGAATTTCTCATAAAAATTTGGATCATCAGGGATATGCATCTTTCTATATTTGCCAGCCTCTTTTCCATCGCTATCAAAGACAACTGAAGTATTGTGATATAAGCCCTCAGCTCTCTTCTCAAATAGCGAAGTTACCAGCACTACCTTATTATCCTTAGCTACATTAGACCAATAAATTTTATCTTTTTCATAATCATTTGCTAGATCAAATTTACCCACGCTCTCATCTTGACAAAAATACGCCCCTTGATGAAGCTCTTGAAGCACGACTAGCTGCGCTCCATCTTTGGCGGCTTTTTGAATCATCTGTGTAGTATGCTTAATTGTGCTATCTTTGTCCCCGTAATATCTATGTGCGATTAATGCTACTTTCACTATTTTATCCTTTTAAATCTATTTTGGCTTGAGCAGTGTAGGCTACCATTTTGTCTGATAAAGACTCTACTATCTACACCTATTATATCTCTATTTGGCAAAGCACTTTTAAGAGCATTTATAGCATATTCATCAGCCACCTTATCTGCATAAGTTGGTACAATTACAGCATTATTTATAAATATAAAATTGCAATATGTAGCGCCAAGTCTTTTGCCTTCATAAATTACAGGTTTTGGCAATGGTAGAGCTACAAGATTAAACCCAGCTGCTTCAAGCTCTTGCTTCATTAAATTTAATTCTTCATAATGCTCATCACTCTCATCATCACAAGCTGCGTAAGCTATGGTATTTGGGGATATAAATCTAGCTAGAGTATCTATATGACTATCGGTATCATCGCCTTTTATAAATCCATGATTTAACCAAACTATCTTATTTAAACCAAACAGATCTTTTAGCTTTATCTCAAGCTCATCTTTACTAAGTCTATTTCTATTATTATTTAATAAGCACTCAGTGGTTGTAAGCATTACTCCATCACCATTAAAATCTATACTTCCACCTTCTAAAATCAAATTAATCTCTTTTAATTTAGTTCCAAAATGCTCAAATAATTTCTTATTTACTGCATCATCTTTGCTACTTTTAAACTTACCGCCCCAAGCGTTGAATTTAAAATCATAGCTGATAATCTCATCACCTAAATTCACATCTATCGCACCATAATCTCTAATCCAAGTATCATCGGTATCGATTTGTAAAAATTCGCAATTTTTATACTTCTTAAACCTATCAAAATCACCTGAATTTGGGGCGATCAATAGCACTTTTTGGTAATTACTAACCACCCTTACTAACTCTTCATAGCTATCTAAAATTTCATCTAAATACTCAGCCCAATCGCTATTAATATGTGGAATGCTAAGCATCAAAAGCTCTTGGTCTTCCCACTCTCCAAAGGCTCTAATCTTACCTAAATTTGCCATCAAAATACCTTTAATTAAATCCCAAAAGAATAACAAAAAAAATTTTAAAATCCAATAAACTATAGATTAAATTTAGCAATTTTTTGCTATTATTTTGGGCTATTTTTACAAAAGGAGATTTATGGTTTTTAGCTCTTATGCTTTTATATTTGGCTTTTTGCCTGTTATGATAGTTGGATTTTATCTATTAAAATACCTTAATTATCATAGGGCTTCTAATATATTTTTAGTCCTTGGAAGTCTATTTTTCTATGCTTTTTGGAATGTTTTGTATCTGCCTATTTTGGTTGGGTCGATTTTGATAAATTACCTTATCGCTAGTAGAATTTTATCTATTAAATTAGCCAAATTGGGGGGGGGGTAAGAGCCTTTTAATCATTGGAATTATCCTTAATCTTAGCTTACTTGGGTTTTTTAAATATACAGATTTTTTCTTAGAAAATTTCAATCTCTTTAACCAAATTTTAAATTTAAATTTCAATATCCCCTTGCCACATATAGTTTTGCCTTTGGCTATATCATTTTTCACTTTTCAGCAGATCGCATTTTTAACTGATTGCTATAAAAATGTAGATATCAATGACCTAAGGGAGCATGGTAAAAAGATAGATTTTATAGATTATTGCCTATTTATCAGCTTCTTTCCGCAATTAATCGCCGGACCAATAGTCCATCACAAAGAGATGATGCCACAATTTAAAGCTAATGAGACTATCCCTACTCAATATCAATCCATAGCCAAAGGGCTATTTATCTTTAGTATTGGACTATTTAAAAAGGTATTTATCGCAGATAGCTTTGCGAAGTGGGCTAATGCTGGATTTAGCTATGTAGAAAATGGCGGAATTTTAAATATCATAGAGTCATGGGTAACATCGCTTTCATATACTTTTCAACTCTATTTTGATTTTAGTGGGTATTGTGATATGGCTATTGGACTTGGGCTGATGTTTGGTATCATCTTGCCTATAAATTTCAACTCACCATATAAATCATTAAGCATAACCGAATTTTGGCGTAGATGGCACATAACCTTAGGTAGATTCTTAAAAGATTATCTATATATTCCACTTGGTGGCAATAGATTTGGCAAGATTTTAACCCTTAGAAATCTCTTTATTGTGGCGTTTTTAAGCGGAATTTGGCATGGTGCTGGATGGGGATTTGTGATTTGGGGTGCGCTTCATGGCGTTGCTATGATGATTCATAGAATTTATCTATATTTTGATATCTCATTAAGATACGCAAATTCAAAAATCTATAAAATTTTTTGCTGGTTTATAACATTTAATTTTTTAAATATCACTTGGATATTTTTCAGAAGTCAAAACTTAGATGGGGCTTTAAATTTACTTAAAGGAATGTTTGGGGTTGTCTGGATAGAACTACCACAAAGGCTTAGATTTCCTTTTATTTTAGAGCAAATTGGCGGTAGAAATGATACTATAATATATCTTATCATCGCACTAATCATAACTCTAATGTGCAAAAATAGCATTGAGATGCTAAATTCATTTAAGCCAAATTTGAAAAACGCAATTTTCGCTGGATTGTTGCTATATATAGCACTCATCACACTTAGCATAACTCCATATGTAGAGTTTATATATTTTAATTTTTAAGGTTTTAACATGTCAGATAAAAATGCGAAAAAATTTATAATAGCCACTATCATTACCCCTATAGCTCTTGGTACTATTTTATTGAGCTTAATATATATCTATGATCCACTTCAAATATTTCATAAGAGCTTTTTTGATAAGCCACGATTTTTTGGAGAGATGCGTATCGGAGCTAAGGGGATTATAGAGCATTATGATTATGATTCATATATTCTTGGTACCTCTATGCTACAAAATACCTCCGCAAAAGAAGCAAATCAAAAAATTGGCGGAAATTTTGTCAATATATCTCCAGCAGCAAGCAGCATAGCAGAAAGAGCGATTATATTAAATTTTTTATTTAAGCATAAAAAACCTAAAAATATAATCTACTCTTTAGACGCATTTAGCGATGAGATGCGAGGGAAGATAGATTTTAAACTCCTTTATGATGACTCAAAATTAAATGATTTAGAAGCATACTTAAATGATAGATTTCTAATCTGTATTTTAACACTTAGTAAAAATGAGAAATGCATTGGTAAGCCTGATATTGAAACTCTTTTACAATGGTATAGAGAAGAAAAACAACAACAAAGATTGGGCGGATTTGCTAATTGGATAAAATACAATCCAGATGAGCTAAAAAAATTTGATCTTTTCAATCTAAAGCCAATAATATTTGATGAAAAATTATTTGATACAACAAAGCAAGAGCAGTTTATCGCCAAATACACAATACCTTTTATTAAAGATAATCCGCAAACCAAATTTTACCTAATACTCCCACCATACTCTAGATTTCATTTTAAAGTTTTTCCAGAAGCTTTTATGGAGCGTAAAAAGGTGATATTATATCTACTTGAACAGATTAAGGATTTAGATAATGCTACAATTTATGCTTTTGATGATTTGGATTATCCTGATGAGATCGCTAATTACGCCGGAGATACGGTTCATTACGCCCGAGATATGAATAGCATAGAGCTTAACGCTATTAAAGATAAAACTCATATTTTAACCCTTGATAACGCACAATTATATTTTGATAAAGTAGAGCAAAAGATCAAATCATATGATATAAAGCCATTTGTTGATATGATAAAAAATTTATAATAAACAAGGTTTTAACATGTCAGATAAGAATGCAAAAAGATTTATATTTATTTCTTTATTATATCCACTGCCTTTTGTAGTTATAGTTTTTGGGTTAATATATATTTATGACCCATTTCAGATATTTCATAAGCCATACTTTAGAGAAGTTACATTCTTTAAAGATATGAGAAAACAAGCTTTAGGGATTATAAAACATTATAAATTTGACTCATATATAATAGGCACCTCAATGCTAGAAAACACAGACTCCAAAGAGGCTACAAACAAGCTTAACAGCGATGGCAGATGGATAAATATATCGCTTAGCGGTAGCACTTTTAACCAAAGAGCTATGGTTTTAGATTATATCTTTCAAAATCAAAATCCAAAACATATTATATACTCTCTTGATGGATATTATATGGTAAATATGGTAAATAGACTAAGCAATAGCACTTTGGATTGGGATTTTCTATACGATAATAACCCATATAATGATATAAAATTATATAGAAATTCTAAATTTATGATTTGTGCTCTTAAATTTTCAGATGATAAAGGATGTGTAGGCACAATAGATGATATCTATCAAATCACTAACTGGTATAAAGAATATAAAGAACTATTTGGTGGATTTGATAACTGGATAAAAAATAAAGATAATGGTACGATCAAGCAAACACTAATAGATATCAAAAATGGCAATATAAAAAATATTGAAAAAGAAGATATAAGGGATATCTCACCCCAACAAGATTACCTACACAAATATCTAATTAGATTTTTTAGAGATTATCCAGATACTAAATTTTCGATCATCATCCCAACATATTCAAGATTATTTTATCGTATGCAAAATATAGAAACAATATATAATGATAATTCCAAGTTTTTTTATACTTGGGAGAAATCTTTAAGATATTTTATCACTCAAAGTAGTAGTTATAAAAATGTCAAAGTATATGGATTTGATGAATTAGATTATGCTGATGATATTGCTAATTATAGAGACTTGCCACATTATAACAAAGATTTGAATTCAATCCAGCTCGACGCTATAAAAAATCAAACAAATATCCTAACTCCACAAAATATAGATAAATATCTAGCAACACTGGAGCAAAAGATCAAATCCTATGATATAAAGCCATTTATCAAAGCTTTAGAAAATATAGAGATAGAGCAGATAAAGCAGTAAATATAGCCCATAAATAGGGCTATATCAAATTTAATTATTTAAATTATCGTTTTAGCTGATTTACGGTTTGGAGCATTTCATCACTTGTTGTGATAGCTTTTGAGTTGGCTTCATAAGCTCTTTGGCCTGTGATAAGATCAGTCATCTCTTCTACTAATTGGACATTACTCATCTCTACAAAGTGTTGCTTGATCTGACCGAAGCCATCAGTACCGCCATTACCGATATTTGGTGCTCCGCTCGCTGCAGTTTCTAAAAATAGATTATCCCCCATAGCGTGAAGTCCAGCTGGGTTTATAAAGTTAGCTAACTCTATTTGACCGATCTGTGTCATCTCTTCATTGCCTGGTTGAAGTACTGATATAGTTCCATCAGTTCCTATTGAAATTTCAGTAGCATCAGCTGGAATAGTCATCTCAGGAAGTAGTCTATAACCATCGCTATTTACTATATTTCCATCGCCATCAAGCTTAAATGAGCCATTTCTTGTATATGCTGTAGTACCATCTGGGAGTTGGACTTGGAAAAATCCATTACCGGCAATTGTCATATCAAGTGCGTTTCCTGTCTCTTTGAAATATCCTTGCCCAAACATCTTTGTAATAGCAGTCGGACGCACGCCAAGACCTACTTCCATACCTGTAGGACTCATTGTAGTAGCGCTTGTCGGTGTGCCTGCGTATTGCATAGTTTGATACATTAAATCAGCAAATTCGGCTCTATTTTTCTTAAAGCCTATAGTATTGACATTTGAGATATTGTGCGAAGTTGTATCTATTTGTGTTTGTTGTGCTATCATACCTGTAGCTGCTGTATATAGTGATCTTATCATTATCTTATCCTTTAATTAGCTCTCATAGAAGCTAGTTTATTTATTGCATCTTGGTTAAGGTCGCTCATATGCGTTGTCATAACTTTTTGGTACATATCTACCATTCTTTGTGTTTCAATTAGACTTACCATCTCTTTAACTGGATTTACATTTGAGATTTGTGCATAGCCTTGAGCGATTGATCCACTTTCAATATTGTCAGTTAGACCATCGATATTATCTAGTTTATAGAGATTATCGCCCTCTTTTTGTAAATCTCTAAGCTCTCTAGGCTGAGCGATATAAAATCTCCCCACAGGCTCATCTCCTGCGTAAATATTACCATCTTTGTCGACTGTCATTTGAGTATCTTGCGGGATTTGAATACCTCTATTTGGTCCTTGTTGAGCAGCATAGTTGCTAGGCAGTACTCTATAACCCTCTTTTGTAACTAAATACCCTTCGCTATCTAAATTTAGCGAGCCATTTTTAGTCAGCCTTATACCTGATGGACTATCTACTAGTAAAAATAGATCATTTTTGCCAAGTGATATATCTAGCGGATTATTAGTATGCTTTAGCCCACCAGTGCCAAAATCAGTATAAACCTCATTGATATGTGGCACTCTATTTAATGTGCGGTTTAGAAATTTAGCTGAATCTTTAGTGTGATTTTCTAACGGCAAAGCATCCTTTGTCTCTTTAAATATTCTTTCAAAATCAGCTATCACCACATCATCTTTTTTATATCCGCTAGTATTTACATTAGCTAAGTTATTAGTAATGATATCTAAGCGGTTAAACTGAGTCACCATTGCGCCAGTTGCTTGATAATATCCATTTTGCATAATCGCTCCTGCGTTAATTTGCTAATCCTTAAGCAAGTTGTGTTCCAATTTTGAATTTAAACTATAAGAACTCCCTTAGTTTCTATATGTTATAATCATAGATTGCTACTCCTCCACGCACATATCGCATTCTATTATCATATTTACTTAGAATACTTATTTTAGCCTTAGGCATACTGCTATGCAATGCTCTATTTATTCTATCATTTGTATCTTTACTAAGCTGAGCTAACTCTATTATAGATGAGTTTTTGCTCTGCTTTATTACTTCGCCACTATTTGGCAATACTCTATACTCATTATTTGCTCTTATTGATAATATATATTAAATTATATCTTAATGTTTTATAATATTAAAAATATCATAAATCAACAATAAAAAAGATAATCATATAAAAATCTTAAGCTATAAAAAATTAATTTTAATGTATAATTGCAAGTTACTTTGAAAATCAAAATAAGGTTTATAAATTTGACTAAATTACTCAATGAAAAATTTTTTAAATTCATCTTTTCTGTTAGTATAATTATTATTGGCGTGTGGCTTACATTTCCTAGTGAGCTTACATCAGCACAAAAATCAGCCTACACAAATGCATATTTTACTACCATTATGCTTACTTTTGGCGGGATTAGCATCGGTATTGTTTTGGGCTTTATATTAGCTTTTTTAAAATTCTTAAATATTAAAATTTTATCATTTTTTATAGATGAATATATAGATATTATTCGTGGGACGCCTGTACTTTTACAATTAATGATATTTGCTTTTGTTATTCTTGCTACACTTAGCGATAATTTCTATGCAGCTGTGATTGCCCTAGGACTTAATAGTTCTGCGTATGTCGCTGAGATAGTTCGCAGTGGTATCAATAGTGTCGATCGTGGTCAGATGGAAGCAGCTCGTGCTATGGGATTAAGCTACAGTGTTTCAATGCGTCTAATAATATTCCCACAAGCAATTAAAAATATTCTACCAGCTCTTTCTAATGAATTTATAAGCTTATTTAAAGAGACATCTGTAGTAGGATTAATAGGAATATTTGATTTAACAATGCAGAGCAAAAGCTTGCAATCTACACTATTTACTCCTGAGCCAATTTTATTTGCTGGTGTGGTGTATTATGCTAATGTTAAACTATTCTCCGTTATAGCAAAATTATTAGAAAATAGGCTAAATAGACATGATTAAGACAATAAATTTAACAAAAAACTATGGTGATTTATGCGTTTTAAATGGTATAAATACGCAGATAAATAGAGGCGAGGTAGTAGCTGTAATTGGCCCAAGTGGCGGCGGTAAAAGTACATTTTTACGCTGTTTAAATAGATTAGAAGAGCCTACAGATGGAGAGATAATAATAGATGGCCAAAATATCTTAGATAAAAAAGTTAATATTAATAAAATTAGACAAAAAGTAAGTATGGTATTTCAGCATTTTAATCTATTTGCCAATAAAACTGTAATGCAAAATTTAACATTAGCTCCAATTCAAGCCAAATTATGTAGTGAATCTGAAGCAAAAGATAGAGCTATTGAACTTTTAAAAAAAGTTGGCTTAGAATCCAAAGCCGATGTATATCCACACAAGCTAAGTGGTGGCCAAAAACAAAGAATTGCAATCGCTAGAAGTTTAGCTTTAAAACCTGAAGTTATACTATTTGATGAGCCTACAAGCGCCTTAGACCCTGAGATGATTGGCGAGGTTTTATCTATTATGAAAGAGGTTGCAAATGAAGGGCTAACTATGGTTGTAGTAACTCATGAGATGGGATTTGCTAGAAATGTAGCTAGTAGAATATTTTTTATGGATAAAGGCATAATTGCCGTAGATGGCTGCCCTAAAGCAATATTTGAAGATACTACCCACCCAAGATTAAATGAGTTTTTAAACAAAGTACTAAATCACTAATAAAGGAACAAAATGAAGCTACTATTTAAACTTTTAATTAGCATCGCTATGCTAATAGTCGCAGCAAATGCTCAAACAATCAAAGTAGGCACAAATGCCGCTTATCCGCCATTTGAATTTGTCAATGAACAAAATCAAATTACTGGATTTGATATGGATTTAATCGCTGAAATTGCAAAAAAAGTTGGCTTTAAAATTGAGATTGTAAATATCTCATTTGACTCTTTAATCCCTGCACTAAAAGCTGGTAAAATAGATATTATAGCAGCTGCAATGAGTGCTACACCTGAAAGATTAAAAGCCGTTGATTTTAGCAAACCATATTATCATACTATGAATTTATTTATCAAAAGAGCTGATAATAAAGAGCTAACTAAATTTGAGCAACTTGAAGGCAAAAAAATATCCGTCCAATTAGGCACAGTCCAAGAGCTAGCCGCTAAAGATATTAAATCAGCTAAGGTTATGGCTATTGATGAGATATTTGGTGCGGTTATGGCAGTCAAAAACGCAAAAGCCGATGCTCTTATCGTAGATAGCTCAATAGGCTATGGATATTTAAAACAAAATCCAGATTTAGTTGAATTTTTACATCTTCCAGATGGTAGCGAAGGCTTTAGCTTTGCATTTGATAAAGGCAAACACAAAGAACTTCAAGCAAAAATCAACTCAGCTATTGATGAATTAAAAAACGATGGCATATATGATAAGCTTTTAGTTAAATATAATCTAAAATAAGGTTAAATAATGAAAAATATATTCAAATTTATTCTTGTAATTGCACTGACTGCAGTTAGCTTAAATGCTAAAACAATTATAGTAGGCTCTGATGCTGAATATCCTCCGTTTGATTATATAGACGAAAATGGTAAAATTGCTGGATTTGATATCGATTTAATAAATGAAATTTCAAAAATTGCTGGATTTGAGTATAAATTTACAAAGATTGGCTTTGATGCTCTAATCCCTGCTTTAAAAGCTGGTAAAATAGACGCTATCGCAGCTAGTATGAGTGCTACACCAGAACGAAAAAAATCAGTAGATTTTAGCGATCCATACTTTTTTACTAAAAATTTATATCTAAAACTAGCTACAAATAAAGATATAACTAATAAAGAACAATTAAGTAAATTAAAAATTGGTGTAATGCTAGGTACGGTTCAAGAAGGTGTAGCTCATGCTATAAAAGGAGCTAAAGTTATACCAACTGAAGGTATTGCTGGTTCAATTATGAATTTAAAAGCTGGCAAGGTAGATGTAGTTATCGTTGATAGTTCAGTAGGATTTGGATATCTTAAGAAAAATAGCGATATCATAAGCTTTTTAGAAGAATCAGATGGTAGCGATGGGTTTGCATTTGCATTTGATAAAGGCAAAGATAGCGAATTCTTAGCTAAATTTAATGCAGCATTAAAAGAGATTAAAGAAAACGGCACTTATGATAAACTCTTAATCAAATATGATTTAAAATGAATCAAATTTACGCACTAACCGATCAACACTTCACCCCACTAAACACTCTAAAAGCTCAAATTAATGAGCTTTTAGCCGGTGGAGTCAAAATAATCCAATATAGAAACAAAAGCCAAAATCACGATATCGCTTTACTAAAAGATATAAGCCAAATTTGCAAAAATAGCGGTGCTCATTTTATTATTAACGATGATATAAATTTGGCTAAAATAGTAGGAGCTAGTGGAGTACATATAGGCAAAGATGATGATAGCCTACAAAAAGCTAGAGATATTTTAGGCTATAATGCATATATAGGAGTAAGTTGTTATAATGACTTAGAGCGTGCTAAAGATGCAGTAAAAAATGGGGCTGATTATGTAGCTTTTGGAGCTTTGTTTGCTAGTCCTACTAAGCCAAATGCGTCTATTTGCTCACTTGATATAATAAAAGAAGCAAAAAATAACCTAACTAGTAAAATCGCAGTAATAGGCGGGATAAATAGCTCAAATTTAAATATCGTTAAAGATCTTGAAATTGATTATATAGCCATTGTTTCAGCACTATATACATCTGGGTCAATCACGCAAAATCTAGCCAAATTAAACACGATATTAAAGGGGTAAAATGGATATAATCTCAGCTATAATCTTAGGCATTGTAGAGGGGCTTACTGAGTTTTTGCCAATTAGCTCAACTGGCCATATGATTCTTACTTCACACTTTTTGGGTCTTGAGCAGACTCAAATTTTAAAATGTTTTGAAGTAGTTATTCAATTAGGTAGCATTTTGGCTGTAGTTTGGGCGTTTAGAGAGCGTTTGACAAGTGATATTTCACTATGGATTAAGCTAATTATCGGATTTATACCGACTGCGATTATTGGATTTTTGGCTTACAAATATATTAAAGAGCTATTTAATCCAAATACAGTAGCCTATATGCTGATAATCGGCGGTATTATTTTCATCATTGTTGAGCTATTTCATAAACGCCCTAGCTACACTCCTAGCACAATTCACCTACACAATGTCAGCTATAATCAAGCCTTTATAATTGGTCTTAGCCAATGCCTAGCTATGATACCAGGGACTTCTAGAAGTGGCTCTACTATTATCACCGGTTTGCTTTGTGGGCTTAGTCGTGAAGTGGCTGCTAGATTTAGCTTTTTGCTCGCTATCCCTACTATGTTAGCAGCTACAATATATGATAGCTATAAAAATAGAGAGATTTTCGCTACAAATTTAGATCAAATTTGGATATTTTTAACTGGCGCTGCTGTGGCGTTTATCGTAGCTTTAATAGTGATTAAGCTATTTTTGCGTTTTGTGGCGCATTTTAGCTACATTAGTTTTGGGATTTATCGTATAATTTTAGGATTAGCCTTTTTGTCGCTATCAATTTAAAGATTTGGCTAACTCTACGCAATCTTTAATAGTTTGAGATTTAGAGATTATGGGATCTGTATATGGCTTTAATGCTTGGGCTGTGGCTTTGCCGATAGCAACTGCTTTGTAGCTATCATCCCAACCCAAATTTTGGATAAAGGCCCTCACATTAATCGGGCTTGTAAATATCAAAATTGAGTTAGGTTTTGGCTTGCTAGATATATCTTTTTTTAAGACTAAATTCTCATAACCATCAATCACGCTTATATCAATACCATTTTGAGTAAAATATATATCTAAATTTGAAATTGTCTCTTTGGCTTTGATAAATAAAACCCTTTTACCATATAATTTCTCTAAAATTTCAGCCCCAAACTCACTTCCGTGCGAATTTTGCGCTTCGTAAATTTGAGTAAAGCCAAATTCCTTGCAAGATAGCGCCGTAGCCTTGCCAATAGCAAAAACCAAAATATCAGCTAAGATTATAGAGTTAAATTTAAGCGAATTAATACCATTTTTACTAGTAACTATAAGAGCGTCAAATTCACTCAAATCGATATTAAATTTATTAAATTTAATATCGCAAAGCGAAATTTGCTCCACACTCTCATCATCAAAAGGCGTATTAGAGATTAAATATATCATAAGTTATCAATTAGTAGCTTTTTAACCTACTCTTTTTTATTGCACCATATGACTATATATCGCATTCACACACTGCTTTACCTGCAAATCTGAAATCTTCGCCTCAACTTCATTATAATTCTCAATATATTCAACTAACATATCACTCTTTATAATTGGTATGGGACAATTTTCACTTCCTTCTATTATAGCCTTATCATTTGCAATACAAATAATACTTATAACCTTGCAATTTTTTGGAAGGAATGACATCAGAATTTTTTCATGCTGCCTTATTTGCTGAAGTGGATTTTTTAGTCCTTCTTCTTCATTATCCTTTTTTCTTATCCAATTACCATACTGATCAATAACTAACTTTCCAGTATAATTTTTTGTTTCAATATTGAAAATCCCCTTATTTGAAACAATTAAATGATCATATTCCTGTTGTTCATCAATAAACTCGGCATTTTTAATAAAAATACATCTATTTCCAACCTTATCATTCGATTTTTTTTCGATTTGAATGTAAGATTTATCTAACCATTTTAAAGCATAGTCTACTTTTTGTTCCCCTTCATTTCCACTTAGTTTATCTTGGGCATACTTTTCATTTGTTCGTATGAAATCTGCCTCCTTAGCAGACTCTGTGTCATAATAAAAAATCAATGCTTCATCTAACAAATCTTGTGAAATATATTTATTTTTTGCCTTATTTTTATTAATCCGATTCATTTTATCGCTAATAAGGATGCTCCCCAACCTATAAATATCTATATACTCTCCATAAGGAAACTCATTTAACTTCATTCCAGCATGACGTGCTTTTGAAGATAATAGATTCTCTTTTTCCTTATATTCCTTATACAAATCTAGCAATTCCTTAAATCCTAATCTATCTATGCTCTCTCGAAGTTTTATTTTTAAACCACTTATAGGGCCATATTGTTGAAGTAATGATTTCTCATTAAGTTTATCAACTCTTCCGCACACATAATGAAAACAATAATCCAAAAACAATTGAATGTTGCTACTCTCTTTAGCATCAAAAATTTCTTCTTGAGTAAGTCCTTGTAACTTTGCTCTTAATGATTGTAATTTATCCTTTGAAGTATTCCATTTATCTAGACTACTTCCATTAAGCATTTCAAGTTTTTCCAAATAATTGCCTTTATTCTCAAGATTATTACCACATACATCTGTAAACTCTTTTAATTTATCTTTAATCTCTTGTCTTAGATAATTTTCTCTTGTTTTAGAAAAATTCTTTGGCAACACACTACTCAATAAATCATACGCCTCTTTTATACAATTTACCTTTCTTGGATACCGCCATCTTTCATCATAATCCATTGAAAAATAGTCACTGGTACTCTGCAATCCATAATTCACATATGTATATTTATTTACTCTAAATTTTTTGCACGTATATTGTAATAATTGCTTCCATAAAAAATGCTCAACACCAAAATCATTCTTATATTGACGCAATTTTTGGCTCATATCGTATTGATGTCCAGCTATTTCTTTAATCAACTCTTCGTACGATGCAGTGTCACTATACATAAAAACATAATCTCCATCATACAAATATGCAAATGTAATTTCTACATTTATAAAATCAATGTCTATTAATCCTACTTTGCTAAGTTCCCTTATGTTGATATTAACACCATCAACACTTATACATTCTTTTTCTAAATTAAGCTTCATATATTTTCTCTCAATTTCATTTACTCCCACTCGATTGTCGCTGGTGGCTTAGAGCTGATATCATAAACTACACGATTGATCCCGCTAACTTCATTTATGATCCTACGGCTACAATTTTCTAATAGATCATAAGGCAATCTAGAAAAACTCGCCGTCATACCATCGCTAGCATCCACTACTCTGATACAAACAGCATTTTCATAAGTTCTATTATCACCCATTACACCAACTGAGCTTACATTTAAAAGCACACAAAATGCTTGCCAAGTCTTATCATACCAACCACTACTTTTAAGCTCTTGCTGAAGTATCACATCAGCTTTTCTAAGTAGCTCAAGACTAGGCTCATCCACCTCGCCCATTATGCGTATCGCTAGACCTGGCCCAGGAAATGGATGGCGGAAAACCACATCACGACTAAGCCCAAGCTCCAAGCCAAGCGCCCTAACCTCATCTTTGAAAATCTCTCTTAAAGGCTCAATAAGCTCAAATTTCATCCAATCAGGAAGTCCGCCTACATTGTGATGGCTCTTAATGGTTTTAGAAGCACCAGCTACGCTACTCTCAATTATATCAGTATATAGAGTTCCTTGAGCTAGATACTTTACATTAGCGTGCTTTTTAGCCTCGCTATCAAAAACTTCTATAAATGTCTCGCCGATAATTTTGCGTTTTTTCTCTGGGTCTCTTACACCTTTTAAACGACTTAAAAATAGCTCACTCGCATCAATGCTAATCAAATTCACCCCAAGTTTTAGCTTAAACATCTCCTCAACTTGCTTAGCTTCATCAGTGCGAAGAAGTCCATTATCTACAAATACAACTATCAAATTTTCTGGCACCGCAGTAGCCAAAAGCGCTGCTACAACAGAGCTATCCACACCACCACTTACAGCACAAAGCACCTTATCATTACCTACTTTTTCTCTAATAGCTTGAATTTGAGTCTTAGCAAAACTTCCCATATTCCAAGTGCTATCGCACCCACAAATCTTGGCAAAATTCTTAAGCATCACACTCCCAAACTCGCTATGAGCGACCTCTGGATGAAACTGCATAGCATAAATTTTGCGCTCAAAATCACCAAAAACACAAAATTCGCTATTTTGGCTCTTAGCTATCACTTCAAAGCCTTTTGGTAGCTCATTTACCTTATCAGAGTGGCTCATCCAAACAATGCTATTATCTACCACGCCACTCATAAATTCACACTCTTTTATAATCTCGATATTAGCCTTGCCATACTCTTTGTGACTAGCTGGTGCGACATTTGCGCCATTTTTATAAGCGATTAATTGCATACCATAGCATATCCCAAGAATAGGCAGTCCAAGAGCAAAAATCCCATCATCACAAAAATAGGCATTTTCATCATAAACACTAGCTGGGCCACCACTTAGAATTATACCTTTTGGGTTTTTTGCTTTTATAGTATCTATGCTAGCATTAAAAGGTACAAGCTCAGTATAAACTCCTTGTTCTCTAAGTCTTCTAGCAATTAGCTGAGTATATTGCGAGCCAAAATCTAGTACCAAAATATCTGCATTTTTCATAACTCATCCTAAAATTAAATTTGTGCAAGTCTATCTAAATTTGGCTGATAAATCAATTAGCCACATTTACTTGCTGCGAATATGTATAAAATGGATCAGACTTATATCCACACCCTACTAAAAAAATTAAGCAAAAAGCAGCTATAATAGCCAAATGCGAAGTTTTGAGATTATTAATCATATTATCAACGATCCTAAATATAAAAATTTAAAAGCTGCTAAAGAGGCAAGAAATTTGCTAAATTTATTAGGTGTAGCTAAGAGTAAGCTTATTAAATTTAGCTATCAAAAAGATGGAATTTTATTCATAGCCGTTACACATCCACTCGCCAAATTTGAGCTAAATCATGATAGTATCAAATTTCAAATAAAAAACCTATTAAACACCTATATTAGCAACAATCCAAATAGTGCATTACAACCAATAAATAGTGTAGTAATCTTTATTACAAAACTAAAAAATTTTCAAGAAGTATCACCGCAACAAAAGCCTATATTTATAGAAAAAAGTGATGGATTATTTAAAAACAGTGCAAAAGATGAGCAAATTTATATGCTTTTTGAAAAGCTTAGAGAGTCTATAAATGCTAATCGATGAACTAAAATCTCTGCCTAATAGCCCTGGAGTTTATCAATATTTTGATAAAAATTCAAAACTTTTATATGTTGGCAAAGCTAAAAATTTAAAAAATCGAGTAAAGAGCTACTTTAACGCCGATGCCTCACCTAGCCCAAGACTAAGCCCTAGAATAGCCAAAATGATAAGTGAAGCTATACATATAGAGTGGATTACAACTTCAAGCGAACAAGATGCGTTAATATTAGAAAATTCATTTATCAAGCAACTTCATCCAAAATATAATATTTTACTAAGAGATGATAAAACATATCCATATATTTGTGTAGATTTAAGTGTAGATTTTCCTAGATTTGAAATTACTAGAAAGGTTTTAAAAGGCTCTAATATCAAATATTTTGGCCCATTTTTTAGGGGTGCTAATGAAATTTTAGAAGCTTTGTATTTGGAGTTTAAACTAGTACAAAAAAGATCTTGTTTAAGAGAAAAAAAGGGCTGTTTATTTTATCAAATTGGACGCTGCCATGCACCTTGCCTTGGATTAATAAATAAAGAAGAGTATGCTAAAATCATAGATGAAGCTATAAAAAAGATTAAAAATCCAGAGCTTTTAATACCAAATTTAGAAAAAACAATGCTAAACTTAGCTCAAAATGAAAATTTTGAAGAGGCTGCTAAGATTAGAGATCAGATAAAAGCAATCAACGATACAGCTATTAAAATTCAAATCGATTTAGCTAAATTAGAAGATTTTGAAGTAATTAGTGTAAATATTAGTAGTAGCTTTGTTTGCGGGGTCAGGTTTAGCGTACGAGATGGTAGAGTGTGCGCATCTACTCATACTATAAAACCGGCTAAAGATATGGTAGAATCAGATCTAGAGGCTCTATATTCTACAATGATTTTAGATACTTTTAGTATAGACCAACCAGTTGGTGCAACTAAAATTTATACATATATGAAGCTTGAAGATGCTAAGATTTTAGAAAATATCTTAAACTCTCGCCACAATAAGAAATTTCAAATCATCCAGCCAAAAATAGGTGAAAAAAAAGAGCTAGTAAATATAGCTTATCAAAATGCTATTGAATTAATCAAAAAACATATAAAAACAAATGACTACACCCTAGCAAGGGATATTCAAGAGACATTTGAGCTAAATAATCTACCATTAAAAATTGAGATTTTTGATAACTCTCATCTATTTGGCGCAGCCCCTGTGGGTGCGATGGTTGTGTGGGAAAATGGAGAGTTTAATAAGACAAAATACCGCCATATGCATCTACAAAATATAAATGATTATGACCAGATGCAACAGATGCTAACTCATAGAGCCAAAAGCTTTGATAAATCATCAGCTCCAGATTTATGGGTAATAGATGGAGGCGATGCGCTACTAAATTTAGCTAATGATATTATTAAAAGTAGCGGTGCAAATGTAGATATAATCGCAATTTCTAAAGAAAAAATTGATGCTAAAGCCCATCGTGCTAAAGGCAAGGCAAATGATAAAATTTGCACAAATATAGGCAAATTTAGTCTAAACTCAAACGATATTAAACTTCAATTTATTCAGCGTTTGCGTGATGAGGCGCATAGATTTGCCATTAGCTTTCATCAAAAAATTAGGCAAAAAAACGATATACAAAGTAGTCAATTAGCCAATTTAGGCATTTCAAAAGGTTCTATAATTAAATTAATTAACTATTTTGGAAGCTTTGAAAATATTAAAAATGCAAGTTTTGATGAGATTAAAAAAGTAACAAACAAAAGCGTAGCTCAAAAAATAACTAATGAGAGCTAAATTTAAAATCTAAATTTAGCTCAAAAAATTAATTAAAACTCCTGAGTAAACTCATATCCAGCATCTTTTAATGCTTTTTCTATAGTATCTTGATGCTCTTTGCCTTTGGTTTCTAGCGTGATGGTGATTTTGGCATCGCCATAACTTAGCTTGGTTGAAAATCTATCATAATCAATCTTAACTATATTTGCCCCAGCGATTCTTAAAACATCTCCAAGCGCCATTAAAGCACCTGGTTTATCTATCAATGTGACATTGATTATCATCTTTCTATAGCTTTTTAAAAGCCCTTTTTCGATAATTACACTTAGAGTTTGGACATCTATATTGCCACCACTTAATATAGCGCCGATTTTAGAGCCCTTTTTAAACTCAAATTTACTCTCCAAAATCGCCGCTACAGATACCGCTCCAGCGCCTTCAACCATAATCTTTTGCTGCTCTAAAAGATACAAAATCGCATTTGCTATCTCTTCATCATCTACTTGTACCATATCATCAACGCACTCTAAAATATGAGATAGAGTAATCTGGCTAGCGTCCCTTACAGCAATTCCATCAGCTATAGTGCGCACACTTTTGGAGTTGTGTTGACACCTATCTTTAAAACTCTCAAACATAGCCGGCGCCCCTTTTGCACTAACACCAATAATCTTAATATCAGGATTAATCTGCTTAGCGCAACTCGCCACACCGCTAATTAACCCACCGCCACCAACAGGCACGACAATATAATCAAGATCGCTAACCTCATCAAGCATCTCTAAAGCTATTGTCCCTTGACCTGCTTGGACTAACTCATCATCAAAAGGGTGGATAAAACTCATATTATTCTCTTTAGCATATTCTAAGGCATATGCATAAGCTTCATCAAAATTATTACCCTTTAATATCACCTCAGCACCCAAAGCTTTAGTTCCTGATACTTTTGAAAGCGGAGCAGCCTCTGGCATAATAATTATAGCTTTTACTCCAAAATGCTTAGCGCTAATTGCTACGCCTTGAGCGTGATTACCAGCACTTGCAGCAACTACACCGCACTTTTTAGCATTTTCATCTAAATTTGCAATCTTGTTAAAAGCACCCCTTACTTTATATGCTCCTGTGATTTGAAGATTCTCTTTTTTTAGGTATATATCAGCACCAGCTATCTTGCTTAGTTTTGGAGCAAAGCCAAATGGAGTTTTAGCCACAAATCCATCAATATTTCGTTTAGCTTGAATAATTTTATTTAGACTTATCATTTTTAAACCTTTTATGCTCTATCATTATACAGGCATCTTGTATGAAATTTAATCCTACATCTTGTGCTATTTGCTTAGCCTCATCATTTACAATTCCTAGCTGAAGCCATAGATTTTTTACACCTAAATTTATAGCTTTTTTAGCCAATTCAGTGGCAAATTCGGCCTTTCTAAACATCACAATAGTATCTATTTTTTCTGAAATTTCATCTATACTTTGATATATTTTTCGACCTTTTATCTCACCACTTTTTGGATAAATAGGAAAGACATTAAAACCCATATCTATAAGATAGCAACCTACTTGATTACTAGCTTTAGTATCATTAGGGCTAAAGCCTACAACGGCTATATTTTTCATAGAATTTAAGATATCTTGCATTACTTTTTCTTTTTTAATAATTTAGGGGTGAATTTTAACTAAATTTTACTAAGTTTAAATTTAAACCGCCCAAAAGTGAGTGATTTATACTCAAACTTTGGCGGTTTTTGAAGTTTTTTTATTAAATTTAGACTAACTTAAAGTCTTATTTAGTAATTCTTTTTACATCAATCTCATTTGCTTTAAGAGCGTTGCCATCAACTTCGCCATATATCGTGATAAGCTCATCAGGCCCAACACTAACTCCACCCCAATCATCATCATCAATCTCTATAATAATAGTATCTTTACCATCGCTAAATTTATATTTTTCGTGGCCTACTTGAGAGATGATTTTGCCTTTTATCTCAACCCAGGTATCATCCCACGCACTAAGGGCCGCTTTGACGCTATTTACCCCATATCTAGGACCTAAAAATCCGCCTTGATTCATCGGTGCTTGACCACCTGTAAAGCCTGAAGTATTTGATTGGCTAGCACCGCCTGTAAAACCTGCTGCGTTTGCGCTAATTGTTAAAGCTAAAATAGCTATTAAACTGAGTTTTTTCATCTTAATTCCTTTTAATAATTAATACAGCGTAATTATATATGATATTTGTTAAGCTATTGTGAATTTTAATTATAAAGATAGAAATTGATTTAAACGCTATCTAAATAGCAATCTCACTAAATAAACTCAAAGCAAAATCATCAAATTTAGCCCCTTTTAAATGGCTTTTACAAAATTCCACAATAACCCCATGATAACGACAAAAAAGCTCATTGTCGCCTATATCACCAATTGCTTTATAAATCTCATCTCTATCGATACTCTCTAGCCACTCCCTAGCCTCTTCATAGCTTTCAAATTCATATCCTAAAGCGCTTAAAATTCTATTAGTATAGCTATCTACGACCATCACATCACGCCCACAACCAAAGCACAAAATAGAATAAACGCTCTCAAGTCCCAAGCCCTTTTGTGCTATAAGCCACTCAAAGCTAACGCTACTAGCAAACTCATCAAAATTACCAAATTTATCTATAATTTTATTACAAAGCATACTAAGCCTTTTGGCTTTGGTATTATAAAATCCACTTGGCTTGATAAGTTCGCTTAAAACTTCGATATCTAAATTTGCGATATCTGATAGCTCTTTAACCCCATAATCTCTTAAATTGGCTAAAGATTTTTCCACACTTGACCACTTAGCATTTTGAGTCAAAATCGCACCCACTATAACCCAAAAGCTCCCATAATCTGGCCACCAATGTCTATTTAACTCAAAGTCAAACTCGCAAACCCCATCAAGTGCCAAAAATAGCTCAACACTTCTCAATATCATCCTTTATACTTTGCCAAAATTGCTTAGCATTTCTTGCGCTTCTTACACCCTTACTAGCTGCAAAAGCAAGCGCTTGAGTTTTTAGGCGATTTTTATCTATATCACACCCTTTAAAAAGATTATAAACAATATCCATATACTCATCTACGCTAAGCTCATAAAAGCTAATGTGCAATCCAAATCTATCAGCTAGGCTTAAATTTTCTCTACTATTTTCTTTTTCGACGATATAATTGTCGCTATTTGGGCGGCTTCTTACTAAGTGCTTTAAATTGCTTGTAGCATAAAATATTGCATTACTTGGCGGAGATTCAATCGAGCCTTCTAAGAGGCTTTTAAGCTCAATTAGAGCCTTATCCCCATTTTCAAATCCAAAATCATCACAAAAAATTATAAATTTATACTTTTTCTTATCTCTTATTTTATCAAGAATTTTATGCAAACTTTTTAACTCTCTAGCACTTATCTCGATTAAACGCAGGTTTTTATTCATAAATTTACAAAATATTCCACGCACTAAACTAGACTTTCCACAGCCTCTCTCGCCCCACAAAAGCGCATGATTTATCACTCCGTGCTCAATAAATTTAATTGTATTAAGCTCAAGCTGTTCTATTTGACTTTGCAAATTTACAAAACTATCAAGTTCAATTTTAGCAATATCTCTAACCGGTCTTAACTTGCCATCTCGCACGAGTGCTGCATAGGTATTTCTCCATTTTATTTTCATTAAAATAATCCTATTACTCTAGAGCTATAATCATATTGCGCATATGGATTATTTTTATTTTGATAAATATGTTGAATTAAATTTGACTCGTTTTGCTCAGATTGATTCTTATTACTTTGAGTTTTATCATCATTTTGCTTATCTTGCTTTTGCTCTTTTAGTAATTCATTTTGAATTTCAATCTTAGCATCAATCTCCATATTTGTAGCTGTTGCTGCTACTTGAAGATCAGCTGAGCTTGGCTGGGCTGGTGCTAGGGCTGCTCTTTTGATTTGGGCGGCCTTTTTTAATGTCTCTTCTGGAGTTTTGCCTGGTGATGTATCTATGCCAACCTCGCCACCTATAGCATACATCTTATTATCTGGGCCTCTTTGGTAGCTATAACTAGCCCCAGTAGTTAGTCCAGCTCCTGCTGACATGTGAGCTGCTTCATGATTGCGAACCTCTATATCTCGCTTTTGAAGTTCTATTACTTGAAGTTTTTGCTCTTGACTTAGCTCATGTTTATATCTCTTTTTTAACTCTGCTTGAGTTTGATTGTTGTGCTTATGGCTCTCTTGATCACCTGTTTTTGCATCAGCTTGTTGATTATCTACCATATAATTTGGCTGGTAGTATGAAACACTTGAAATCATCATCTATTTTTCCTTAAATAGCTCAAAATTTCAGCCAAGACATCGTCATCATCTTTGCTTGGCGATTTCAAAGCAACTTTTGTTCCAGCAATTTTGGTTAATGTTATATTTTGTTCATAGTTACTAATATGTTTAAATTCTTGTTTAGCGGCCATAATTTTAATAGCAATAATATCTAAAAATTGCTTAGTATAAACATCAAGCTTACCAAATCTATCCTCAATCTCACCACCAATCTCATAAACTTCGCTTACCTCAGTACATTTACTAAGTCGTCTATAAAGTTCAAGTCGTAGCCTATCTTCAGCAATTAATTCACTATTTAAAAATGCATTTACGCTTAGTTTTATATCGACTTGAGTATCGTTTTTGTTATCTTTATTTAAAAGTAAATTTATCTCATCTTCAAGCATTTTAAGATATAAAGAGTAACCAATAGCTTCTATATGGCCACTTTGTGCCTCACCAATTAGATTTCCTCCACCTCTAATTTCTAAATCATGATAAGCTAATAAGGCGCCACTGCCTAAGAATGAATTTGATTCTAGTGCTACAAGTCGTTTAATCGCTTCATCGCTTAAACTCTGTCTATCTTCCACCAAAAAGTAGCAAAATCCCTGCTTAGCACCCCTACCAACTCTACCACGTAGCTGATGCAAATCTGCAATACCAAATTTATTAGCTTCATCTATTATTATAGTATTTGCATTTGGCAAGTGAATTCCACTTTCTACAATACTAGTACAAAGAAGCAAGTCATACTCACCATTAGCAAATTTAATCATCTCATCTTCGCTAGTTTTAGCATCAATTTTACTATGAAGAGTTAAAATTTTTAAAGTCGGCACAATCTGCTTTAGCTCACGTTCAATACTAGGCATATCAGCAATTTTATTATGAAGATAAAAAATTTGCCCAGCACGGCGAATTTCACGCATAATTGCTTCTTTAATCAAGCTTCTATCCCACTGCTTAACAAAGGTGCGAACATCTAATCTATCAAGCGGTGGCGTGGTAAGAGTAGCATAGCTTTTAATAGAGCTAAGTGCCATATTTAAGCTTCTTGGAATTGGGGTTGCTGACATTGATAATAGATGAGAATGCTCGCTAAATTCCTTTAGTTTCTCTTTTTGCTTTACGCCAAATTTATGCTCTTCATCGATTATTATAAGTCCTAAATTTGCACTTTGTACACTAAGCAAAGCATGCGTTCCAATTGCTACAAGTGGTTTGCCATCTTGCAAATCAGCTTGCAAGCGTGATTTATCTTTTGTGCTACTAAATCTATCTAGTCGTCTTACATCAATATCAAATTTACTTAGTCTCTCTTGTAAACTTTTGTAGTGCTGAGCACAAAGTAAGGTAGTAGGCACAAAAAATAGCGCTTGAAATCCACTCTTAACACAGGCAAATATCGCATTCATCGCCACTTCAGTTTTACCAAAACCGACATCGCCGCTTAAGAGCATATCCATAACCTTACCGCTTTTTAAATGACTTAAAATGCTATTTATAGCTCTATCTTGGTCACTAGTGTAGCAAAAGCCTGCTTCCATTTGAAATTTAGCAAATTCAGCTGTATTGGCTTCTATTTTAACACCTTCGATTAACTCACGCTTTGCTGCTAAAGCAATAATTTTGCTAGCAATGATAAAGAGTTTTTCTTTGACTTTTTGCTTAAGCTTTGCAAAACTAGCCTTGCCAAGCTTATCTAGGTTAACTACTGCTCCACTTCCAGCGATGTATCTATCTATCATATCAAGATGCTCTGTTGGTAAAAGCAATCTATCATCATTTTGATAAGTTAAAACAACAAATTCTTTGCTACTACCAAGCACTCTTATTAACTCCAGACCAGCAAATTTACCAATTCCATACTCGCTATGAACGACAAAATCTCCAATCTTTAACTCATCTAAAACAATACTAGCCTTGCGTCTTTTTTGACGTGAAATAGGCTGATTTAGGCTAATTATTAACTCATCTTTGCTTATTAGATTTAGTATTAAGTCACTTTGAATAAAATTTAAATTTAAATTAATATCAAGCCCCAATGCTCTAAAAGCACTCTCATTAGAGCTTAAAATATCTATTTTTTTATCTTTGTGAAAATTAATTAGTTCATTATTTATCTTGCCTTCAAATGGCCTATATGATTTTGCTAAAGGCAAGATTGTTACCGCCTCAAGAGCGCTTATATCCATCTCGCACTCATCAAAATCTATATCTCCATCACGCACAGCCTCAAACTGTTCTAAATAATTTATAAATCCATCAATTACCCAAAATCCAAATGAATTTAGATCATGCGTAAGAGAATTTGACTCTATATGCTCAGCACTCTTTAATGCATTTTTAAATTCAGTCTGATCAAGCGCAGCCACATATGGAGTAATAGTGATGCTTTGTTCATCTTTTATACTTTTTTGCGTAGCTGGGTCAAACCTACGAATACTCTCAACTAGATTAATATCAAGCAAAATTCTACACGGCCACTCATCAGCTACGCTATAAATATCAATAATATCTCCGCTAATCCTAATCTCTCCCCTACTTTCGACAATATCAACAAAAGTATATCCATAAGCTAGCATTTCGTTTTTAAAACTATTTAAATCAATTGTATCGGCAAAATTTATATTTTTTACTCTTAATTGATTAGCGCTTGGTAATTTATGTAGGATTGTTCGAAATGGAGTTATTAAAAGTTTATTTGAATTAGAACTTTGCCAAAAGCTGCTTAAAGCTTTACTAATATCTAAAAGCTCACTATTAAACGCCCGTAAATCATCGCCTCTTTTAGCTCTAAAATCAGGCAAAACAAAACACTCACGCCCAGCATAAGTCGCTGCTGCGTAAGCCTTAGAAGCGCTCTTATCGTCGCTTACTATTAATATTTTAAATTTATCCCTATGAGCTTTAAAAAACTCATATATCTTTGCTTGCACCACTTTCCTCTGTGTCAATTATCTCAAAATTCTCTAGCGATTGCATTGAATTTGACTTTTTAAGAGAGCTTTTACCATCAAATTTACCACCATTTTCTATGCTAAAGCTACCTGAACAAATATCACCTAACACAAATCCACCACTTAAAATCTCCACTGAATCTGCATCTACATTGCCTTCAAAAATACCATTTACTACAATTTTATTAGCTGATATTATTCCTGTAACCTTACCATTTTTACCAATTACTACTGTGTTATTTGATTTTATCATACCATCTACATGACCTTCAATATATAAAACTGAACCGCAGGCTAACTCGCCTTTTATATATGCGCCTTCTGATATTATGGTTGTTTCAGAGTTAAATTTGCTACTGCCTTTACCAAAGACTGCCATGTTACTCGCTTCTCCTTTTCAAATATTTCTTCATAGTTTTTTCGACTCCAATTGATAAAATTTATCGGGTCAAGTGGCCGCTGTACAAATCTTATCTCATAGTGCAGATGCGGACCTGTACTTATACCAGTATTTCCACTATAGCCTATTAGATCGCCCTTTTTAACAAACTGTCCCTCTTTTACCACATCTTTTCTAGATAGATGGGCAAATCTAGTCTTAAAGCCAAAATTATGCTCTAAAACTACTAAATATCCATATCCACCAACTACATTAAATCCCGCCACTTGTACCACTCCATCTGCTGGAGCATACACTGGAGTTCCAATTGGTGCTCTAAGGTCAATTCCTTGGTGAAGATGCTTATGCCCTAACACTGGATGAGTTCGCCAACCAAATGCTGCCGTAATACCGCCATCTTCTATTACCTTGCCATTTGGAATCATTGAAAATATTATATTTTGTTGCTCAACAGTAAGCTTAATCTGCTCTAATCTATCATCAATTGTAGTAATATTTGAGTCATCATTTAACCCGATTTGCTCTTCTAAAAATGAAATTTTATCTTCTATAGCCATCAACTCCTCTTCTTTGGTTGAAAGCTTTTGTTTTATATTTTCATACTCTATATTTAAATTTTTACTACTACTTATTAGCTCCTCTTTAGTCTCTCTTAGAACATTTGTCTCATCTTGCAAATATCCCATATATAGCCCACCAAGAACAAAAATAAGCAATAAAACCGCAACAACATATATAAAAATTCTCTTTAAAACCTGGCTTAATAAATAATTTCTAGAGCCATTGACATCAGTTATAGTAACAACAATCTTATCTTTCAATCTCTTCCTTAATGAAGTTTTCTACTAACATAAATGAACCAAAGACTAAATATTTCTCATTTTCATCTAAATTTGTAAACTCGCAACATGTAATACCAAGATCTTTGGCAATTTGAGTTATCTTATGTGTAGCTAATTTTCTACTATAGCTTTTATAATTATAGATATGGATTTTACCAATAAAAGGCTTTAAGCTTAATAAAACGCCAAAGATATCCTTATCATCAAAGGCATTATATATTAAATTTATCTCTCTCCAACCTATATTTTGCAAATTTTGAGCTATAGCCTTAGCAGCGTGAGCGTTATGTCCAACATCAATTATAAGATTTGGCTTTATTTTTTCACATCTGCCACGCAAAGTTAAGGCGCCTAAATTTGATATGATTTGGGCTAAATTCTCTATATTTAAAATATTGGCTGCATTTACTGCTAAACTTAAATTTGCTCTTAAAAATTCTGGTAAATTAAATTTAATAGCATAATTTTGAATCTCTTTAGCATAAATTTCACTTTGCTTTATTAATCTTACACTTTTTTGCTTAGCAATTTGATTTGCTAACTCCATACAGGCAAACTCACTACTAATTAATGCTTGATTTTGCATTGAATTAAGTTTAGTTTTAGCAATTTCTTCTATCGTACTACCAAGCATATCAATGTGATCTAGACCAATAGGGGTAAATATACTAAGAGACTTATCAAAGGCATTTGTCGCATCATATTCACCGCCCATTCCAGCCTCTAAAATTAAAAAATCATACCCATCAAAAATTACCCCAGCCATCAATGTTGCCCACTCAAAGTAGCTTAAACTCTCTACTATTTCACTAGTATTATTAAGTAAACTAAAAATCTCTAAAAGTCTATTGTGAGCTAAATTTAATCTAAATTTATCAATTTCTTCAAAACTACTATAAAATCTCTCACTAAAATCAAAAATATGCGGACTAGTATAATGTCCAACTTTTTTACCAGCTCCAGCTAAAATTTGAGCTAAAAATCTACCTGTACTTCCCTTGCCATTTGTGCCTACTATATGGATTATAGGTGGTAAATTTAAGTGTAATTTAACTAAATTAAATATCCTAGGAAATCTAGTATAATCAATCTCATCATAATATAATGGTTTTTTATTTAAAAATGCTTCATAATCCATCAAAGTGCTCGTATACAATTTATCCCCTCATTTTTAGCTGTTTGCAACCCTAAATTTACCCTTTGTAGCATCTCATTTTGGCTATTGCACTCTGAGCGTGTAGCAATTCCACAACTTGCACTTACTATTATGTGCTCATCTTTATATCTAAATTTACACCCACTAATATCATTTATCATAATTTCAGCTAAGCTATTAGTAGCATTTTTATCTAAATTACCTACCAAAATCACAAACTCATCCGTATTTGTTCTAGCTATAAACTCTCCATTTACACAACGATTTTGTACGATTTTAGCCATTGTAGATAAAATTGCATCTTTGGCATTTGCTCCATATTTTGCCTTGATTTCATCTAGTAAATTTATCCCAATAGCTACAATGCTATAATCAACACCATACTTTACTCTAGCCTCTTCGATATTAGCAAGTTCTATCTCAAAGCTATTTTTATTATTAACTCCTGTTAGCTCATCGGTCTTACTTTGCTCCATCATCTCTTCAAGCTCTTTTATACGCTCTTTTAATCCATTAATTATCTTGCTATCATCGCTAAGCTTTAACCCCATAGCCGAAATTTCACTACGAAGTGAATTTGATGTATTTTGTAGTTTTTGTCTAATAGCATTATATTCATCATAGCTAGTTATGCTATTTATCTCAAAAATCGCACCATCAAGACTGCTGCCATTATCTAAAAGAGTATTAGCAAAATCTTGAATTTGTTTATTTAAATTGTTTAAAATCTCATCTAAGGCGCTAATTTTTTGTTTTATCTCATTTTGGTCTAATCTTACACGCTTTAAAATACATTTTTTAATATCTTCTTCCATAGCTTGACTAGTTAATAAAGCAGGATTAGATCTTAAATGCTCACTTACTCTAGCTATATCATCATCTGCACCAGGCGCAATAGATGGTACAAGAGCAGCAATTAATAACTCGCAGTAAGATAGATATTCTAAATTTTTCTCTTTAGTTTTATATTTAAATTTCTCAATTTTAGAAATTATGGTTTCTATATCATCACTTTGTTTGATTCCATATTTTTCAAGTCGCTTGATGTAATTAGTATCAAAATGGCTAACAAACTCAAACCATCGGTCTCTGATTAAATTTAAATTCTCAACATTAATTGTTCCATCTAGCATAGAATAGCTTGAATTAGCTAGTTCTTTAGCCTTATTATTGTGCATTAAATTTATAGCATGCAACACTCGTTTTAAAAGCATTGTCTGGGCTTGACTGATTTTAGCTATATCATTTAGATTAGCACGATTTAATCTAAAACAGATAAAAGCAAAAAGCTCATCAATGCTTTTTACATTTATCTTTTTTATCTCATCTTGATAACTCTTATCTAAGCGAGCAATATAGCCTTCAAGTCTCTTGCACTCATTTGCACTCAGCCCTCGCCTAGCTGCAGCCGCACAAAATAACTCATGATAGTTATCTGGAGTTAGAATAATATTCTTATCACTCGCCTCCTTAAATACATCTTTGATAACCTCAGAGATTAGGCTTGCCATCTAAAAGACCTTGCATAGCTAACTTACTTACAAACTCGTCAAAACACTGCAAAGATGCATTTGTAATAGCATCAAATCTCTCATTATCGCTAATAACACTATCGGTAAATCTTCTATCATTTAGTCGCTTTGTAACTCTAAAATCATAATCTCCGCTAGTTAAAATACTCTTTATTGAGCCATCTTTTTGCTTTAATCTATATTCCATTACTAAATTTGCTTTATATGCTGTAGCATATCCAAATTGATCATATGATATAGCTGAAAATGTAAGCGATTTAATAGAAGCTATTATTATGCTATCAGCCTCATTTTTATCTACTAAATTTACACCTAAGCGTCTAAGCATTGCTGATTTTATACCATCTTTTATAGCCACAGTACTCTCAGGATCAGTTTTACTAATTATCACATCAACCCAAACGCTGCTGCCTATAGCATCTCTAGCTGCCACGCTAGATGGTTTGTAGCCACAACCTGCGATAAAAAACGCTAGCAATAAAATGGCAATTAATCTCACTCTATCCCTTTATAACTATATTTACAAGCTTATTTGGCACATAAATTTCTTTTATAATCTCAGCTGAGCCAATCCACTTAGATGCAGCGATTTTGGCTTGATTTATAATCTCTTGGTCGCTTAAACTCTTATCTATCTCTATCTCGGCTCGTCTTTTGCCATTTATAGTGATAGCTAAATTTATAGTATCACTCTCAAAAACTTCGCTTTTAAGCTCGATTTTTCTAAGATTTTTAAGCCCAAATAACTCACTACTAAGCTCCCAAGATACATGCGGGATAATAGGCTCAAGCAAACTTAAAATTATATAATACCCCTCCGTCCATATATCTTTGTTTTGTTGAGCATTTAGGGCATTTAGAGCCTCCATACAAGCAGCTATTAAGGTATTAAATGTAAAGCTACTCTCAAAAACCTCGCTTGATTTTTTAAGTGCTTCATAGACTTTTAGTCTTGCGTATTTCTCATCTTTGTTTAAATTTGAGTGATTTATAGATGGGATTTGCTCTGTTTTATAGGCATTTACACTTCTATCACAAAGCCTATTTATAAACTTAAAAGCACCCTCAACAGCGCTATCATTCCACTCAAGCTCCTTTTGCGGTGGGGCTGCAAAAAGTATAAATAGCCTTGCGGTATCAGCACCATATCTATCTATAATCTCATCTGGATCAACCGTATTTCCCTTGCTTTTACTCATTTTAGCGCCATCTTTTAAGACCATACCTTGAGTTAATAAACTAGCAAAAGGCTCACTATCACGCAAATAGCCAAGATCTCTTAAAACTTTTTGAAAAAATCTAGCATATAAAAGATGAAGTATAGCGTGTTCTATCCCACCGATATATTGATCTACACTCATCCAATAATCAACACTTTTTTTATCAAAGGCTACTTTTTCCCAAGTTTTCTCATCACTTGCATATCTAGCAAAATACCAGCTACTTTCAAAAAATGTATCCATAGTATCGGTTTCTCTTTTAGCTTCACCACCGCATTTAGGGCATTTACATTTTTTGAAATTTGGATGCTTGTCTAGCGGATTTCCCTCACCTGTGATACTCACATCTTCAGGCAATAAAACAGGCAAATTCTCAATACTCTCGCACACAACTCCGCATTTATCACAATGCACTATAGGGATCGGCGCACCCCAATATCTCTGTCTAGAGATACCCCAATCTCTTAATTTGTAGTTTGTAACCTCTTTACCGCTACTGCTATTTTCAAAGTAATTTATGATAGTTTTACTAGCCTCATTATAATCCATATTATTTATCATATCTGAATTTATATGCTTGCCACTCTTTTGAGTATATGGCAACTCATCGCACTCTATTATCTTTTTAATAGGTAGGTTAAATTTAATAGCAAACTCATAATCCCTCTCATCATGAGCAGGCACCGCCATCAAAGCCCCATGACCATACTCAGCTAAGACGAAATTCGCACACCATATCGGCACTAGCTCTTTGGTTATCGGATGGATAGCATTAATGCCTAGATAGACCCCATCTTTATCGGCTATTTGGCGCTCTTTTGGACTTTGATTTAGCATAAATTTGATCTTATCTTTTATCTCTTTTGGGGTATTATCACTATTTAAAATCTTTTTTGTAAGGCTATGCTCTGGCGCTAAAGCACAATAGCTAACCCCATAAATAGTATCAGCCCTAGTAGTAAAGACCATAAATCCATCTTCACTAGTAATCTCCTTGCTACGATCATCAAGCTTAAATTCAAACTCAAGCCCACTGCTTTTACCTATCCAATTTTCTTGCATAGTTATAACTTGATTTGGCCATTTGCCATCTAAATCTTTTAAACACTCCAAAAGCTCATTAGCATAATCTGTGATTTTAAGATAATATCCTGGCATCTCTTTTTGGATTACATCGTGGCCACATCTCCAGCATTTGCCATCTTCTACTTGCTCATTTGCCAAAACTGTTTGGTCATTTTCACACCAATTTACCACAGCAGATTTGCGATATACCAAGCCTTTTTCATACATTTTTATGAAAAACTCTTGCTCCCATCTTGTATAGAGTGGATCACTAGTAGCTAATAAGCGATTTTTAGAAAAGCTTAACCCCAAGGTATCAAGCTCTTTTATCATATATTCTATATTTTCATATGTCCATTTTTTAGGATGAATTTTATGCTTTATAGCGGCATTTTCTGCTGGCATACCAAAGCTATCAAAACCCATTGGTTGAAGGACATTAAACCCCATATTTCTATAATACCTAGACAAGGCATCACCTATAGCGTAGTTTCGCACATGCCCCATGTGAAGTCTGCCGCTAGGATATGGAAACATAGATAAAATATATTTTTTAGGCAAGCTATAATCATCTTTTGGCTCGCTATAACCGCTATCTCTCCAAGCAGTTTGCCATTTATACTCTATATCTTTAGCTACATATTGCATTATCTATCCTTAAAATTCATCTCTAGTTTTATACGCTTCTATCAATATCAAAATAATAGAAAATATATTTGCCAAAATCGCACCTATAACTAGCGTATATACCATACTTTGGCTATAGCCAGTTATTAGCAATACAAAAGCAGGAATTAGGTGTAAATCAGCCACCAATGAACTAGCAAAAAGCTCCGCTGCGAGCAAATTTCTTACTCCTACTTTCAATAGAGTTGAGATCAAATTTATACTAGCAGCGATAAACAGAGCCACAGCACTATCTTCAAATAAAAACCCAGCCGTAGTAGTCAAGCTCATAAGTGCAAAAAATGTAAATATAACCTTACCCCAATCCATATAAACTCCTTATAATCTACCTTTTTCATACATAGCGCGAATTTTCTCTTTCTCTTTTTTTCTTAGCTCCTTAGCAACAATCAACGCTCTATAACCCTCAACACTAAATCTAAACCAACTTAGCATAGGTGCTGCTATAAAAACCGAGCTTAGAGTGCCGATTAAAATTCCAATTATCATAATAGTAGAAAATCCATGTATCATATCTCCACCATAGAAAAATAGGGTAATCACCGCTAAAAGAGTAGTCACAGAAGTCATCAAAGTCCTAGAAAGAGTAAGCGATACAGACTCATTAATCACCCCAAATAACTCTATAAATTTACTATCTCTAATCCTCTCTCTAATCCTATCAAATATAATAATAGTATCGTTTAGCGAGTATCCTAAAACAGTTAAAACCGCCGCTAAGGTATCTAAATTCACATCAATACCAAGCAAACTAATAGCCCCAAGCACGATAACTACATCGTGAATTTCACTAAATATAGCTGCTATTGCAAATCTCCACTCAAACCTAATACCGATATAAATAAGTATCAAAATAAGCGAAACCGCAATAGCCATTATACCTTTTTGCCTTAATTCACTACCGATTTTTGGCCCTACTACATCAACTCGGCGAATCTCAAATTCCCCACTACCTTTAAGCATATCAGCCACAAAATCCCCAGGATTATTGCCCAAACTATCACTAGTTGTGGTATATCTAATGGTAATTTCGCTAGCTGAACCAAACTCTGTGATACTAGCATTTTTCAAAATTTCATTAGTGGCAAATTTCTGCCTAATCAAATCTATTGGTGCATCCTTATCATGATATTTAACCTGAATTAGCGTCCCACCAGCAAAGTCAATCCCATAATTTAACCCCTTGGTAAATAAAAGCGCAACAGAGCCAAAAAACAGCACACCACTAAGAGCAAACATCACCCATCTAATGCTCATAAAATTATATATTTTACCCTTATCAAATATCTGCATTTTAGCCCCTTTTAATCCTATAACCAAACCACAGCACGCTACTACCCTTTTCTATCTTGCGACTTAAAAACTCAAACATCCCATGGGTACCTAAAATCGCCGTAAGCATAGAGGCTACAATACCTATACTCATAGTTACAGCAAAGCCCTTTACAGGCCCAGTGCCATAAGCATACAAAGCAGCTGAAGTTATAAGCGTGGTTAAATTCGAATCTACGATAGCACTCATAGCATTTTGATAACCCTTTTGGATACAAGTGTGGATATTGTGACCCTCTTTTAAAAGCTCTCTAATACGCTCATTTATAATCACATTGGCATCCACGGCCATACCAATAGTAAGCAAAATACCAGCCATACCAGGAAGTGTAAGCGTCGCACCAAATAGAGCCATAACCGCTATAAGTAGCACTATATTAACAACCAAAGCGATATTAGCCAAAACTCCAGCTAGACCATACACCATAACCATAAATATCAAAACCAAAATAGCACCCACAGATAGCGCCACCATACTTTGATCGATACTTTGCTGACCTAGACTTGGGCCTATGCTTCTTTTCTCTTCTAAATTAACAGGAGCTATCAATGCCCCGCTTCTTAAAGCTATAGCCACATCTCTAGCCTCTTCTACACTAAATCCACCGCTTATCTGACCGCTTCCACCGCCGATTCTCTCATTAATAGATGGAGCTGAATATACTCTATTATCTAATACTATAGCAAGTCTTTTACCTACATTTGCCCCAGTAAAATCCCCAAATATCTTAGCACCTTGAGCATTTAGAGTAAAATTTATAATTGGCATATTTGTTTGATTATCAAATGCCACCTTAGCATCTACTAGCATACTACCATCTAAAACAGGAATTTCATTAACTAAATACTTATATCTTGGATTTCTAGCATCGCTTAATAGCAAATCTCCATAAGCTGCGGCCTCGTCTTCGTTCATAGTTTGAGCCATATCTTGGCGTTTTTCATCTACTGCCATGAGCTGTAAATGCGCTGATTTAGCTATCAAATCCATAGCTCTTTGCTCATCGGCTGCATTTTTAATACCAGGAAGTTCAACTAAAATTTTATCTTCACCTTGCTTAATCACCGTAGGCTCAGCCAAGCCAAACTGATCTAAGCGATTTCTGATAGTCTCTACTGCTTGATCTACTGCGTATTTGGCTGTGTCGATCTTCTCTTGCGGGGTGAGTAAAACTCTGTAATTTAGCTCATCTTTTTGAATTTCAATACCACTGATTTTAGATAAAATTCCATCTAATTTCTTGATATCATCACTATCTAAAAGAGCTATACTAATCCCGCTCTCATCGGCTTTTAATCTATCTACTAAGATATCATTTTTATCAGTATCGTATTTGATAGCTGAAGCTATTGATTTGATTTTGGATATTAAGGCTGCGTCTGTTTGGACGCTTAATAGCATATATAAACCACCTTGTAAATCAAGCCCTAGGCTTACCTTTTTACCATTTTGACTATCAGTAAAGCTTGGTATAGAAAAAAATATACCAAACACCAAAGCAAGGATAAAAACTATAAGCCTATAAGTTACCCTACTTCTCATCACTTGACTCTATTTTGTCCAATTTTTTGGCGACAAAATTTCTATCAATGCGGACAATTACATCATCATTAAGTTTAACTTTGATAAAATCATCTTCTGGTTTTACCACTTCGCATACTAAGCCTCCATTTGTGATGATTTTATCACCTTTTTGGAGATTTGCTAGCATATTTTTATGCTCACGCTGCTGCTTTTGCTGTGGTCTAATAACCAAAAAATAGAATATTGCAAACAATACAACAAGAGGTAATAATGAAGTTAGCATTGAATTTTCTGCCATGTAAATCCTTTAAGAAAAAATTAGTTGCCTATTTTACATTAAAATTTATAATAAAAGGCTTTATGATCTCTATTTTGCTATCCCTTTTTATATTTTTGGATCTACTAAATTTAAAATACATAGCAAATTTAGGGCTTTTAAGTGCGATTATAGGCTTATATATCCTTTTAAAAAGCGATAGAAAAATTTGGTTTTGGAGTGGGTTTTTTATCGGATTATTTTGGTTTTATTGGATTAGTTTTAGTTTGGTTTATTATAATTTTGGCTATCTTATACCTATTGAAATTTTGGGAATTTGCTTAATATATGGCTCTATATTTTTAGCTGTTAGTTGGCTAGAGAGTATCTATATCAAGGCTATTTTCTTGCTATTTGCTAGTTATGTGGCACCTTTTGGCTTTGATTGGTTGAATTTTGAATTGATATTTGTCGATACGCTTTTTAAGCCTACTATTTATACTCTTGCTTTGGTGCTTATATCTATAATTATAGCTATTAAATTTAATATATATATTGGTATCTCATTGCTTATTTGCTCTTTAGCGATTAATTACAACTATAAAACTGAGTCTAAAAGCCTTCCTTTTGATATCTCACTTATTAGCACAAATATTAGTCAAGATAAAATCTGGGAACGCTCTATAAAAGATAAAATTGTAAAAAGCAATCTTGATATGATTGATCAAGCTATAAGCGATGGCTCTAGAATTGTAGTTTTACCTGAGAGTTCATTTCCACTATTTTTAGATCATAGTGAAATTTTACTTAGCGTTTTAAAACAAAAATCATATCAAATCGCCATCGTAGCTGGAGCTCTAGGAGCTAATAATAATAAGATATATAATTCAACCTATCTTTTTGATAAAGGGGAAATAAAAAGACTTGACAAGCTAATATTAGTGCCATTTGGTGAAGAGATACCACTTCCAAATTTTATTAAAAATTTAATAAATGAGATATTCTTTGATTCAGCCGTAGATTATAGTCATGCTAATAGCGTAAGTGATTATGAGATAGATGGAGTCAAGATACGAAATGCTATCTGCTATGAAGCTACCAAAGATGAGCTATTTAAGGATAATCCTAAATTTATGATAGCTATTAGCAATAATGCGTGGTTTAGCCCATCTACTCAGCCAAATTTACAAAGCAAACTACTAAAACTAAAAGCATATAAATACAAAACCACAATCTATCATAGTATAAATGGCAGCCCTAGCCAGATGATTACTCCATAAATGTTACTATAAGTAACTTTTAATTACTATTTTATAATTTTTATTTTATTATTAAATTTTAATAATTTAAATTTTTTATATAGCAAACATAATTAAATTTGGCAAAAAGTTTTGGTTGATATAGATTTAATGAGCAGTGTTGCAGTGATTAAAGATCTATTTGTAGTGGTTGAAAGTGTATTATTACAAAGTCAAGTAAAACTTGGTGGTATCTATGAAGTTGTTGAAAATAATGAGATTGAATTTGGTATAAAAGGTGACTACCAGACAACTGGTATAGAAGATTATGATAACATACTCAACTATGGTGTATATGTAGGGTATAACTACAAATTTTAATAAAATGGGCGAAGAAATTCGCCCTAATTTATACTTAAATTTACTCTAAATCTATCTAAATTTACAATTATGCACCAAGATATCTTTTGCGAATTTCATCGTTGCCTATCATATCTTTTGATACACCTTCCATAACGATATGGCCATTTTCTAATACATAGGTATAATCACTGGTTTTAAGCGCTAAAAATGCATTTTGCTCAACCAATAATATAGTAATACCCTCTTCTTTAAGCCTCTCAATAATATCAAAAACCTCGCCTACAATCTTAGGAGCAAGGCCAAGGCTAGGCTCATCAAGCATTAAAAGCTTTGGCTCACTCATTAAAGCTCTAGATATAGCTAACATTTGAGCCTCTCCACCGCTTAGAGTTCCAGCAAGCTGATCACGCTTTTGCTTAAGCCTTGGAAATAGATCATACATAGTCTCTTTTAAATGCTCATAGTTTTCATCATTATTAAAAGCACCCATTTTAAGGTTTTCTTCTACGGTTAAGTTTATAAATACTCTTCTACCTTCAGGCACCAAAGCAATTCCTTGCCTTACAAGTGTATGGGTTTTATGCCTACTAGTATCATATCCTAAGAAATTTATCTGGCCACTTCTTTTAACTGAGTTTATAAGTGCATTTAAGGTGCTACTCTTTCCGGCACCATTTGAGCCTATAAGGCTTACTATTTGGCCAGTTTGCACAGAAAAGCTAATCCCCTTTACAGCCTCAATCATTCCATAATATACATGCAAATTTCCAACATCTATCATTGTATAAAATCCCCTAAATAAGCACTTATAACATCTTCGTGTTTTACCGCATCAGCTGGCGAGCCAGTAAAAATCACCCTACCATAATCAAGCACTAAAACCCTATCGCAAAGATGATTTACAAATTTCATATCATGCTCAATTAATAAAATAGATAACCCATCAGTAGCCCTAAGATCAAATATCAAATTTGCCAACTCATCAGTCTCGCTAGGATTCATACCAGCTGCTGGTTCATCTAGTAAAAGTAGTTTTGGATTAGTTGCTAACGCTCTTGCTATCTCTACTTTGCGCTGCGTTCCGTAACTTAAGTTTTTCGCAAATTCATTAGCATATCTAGCAATACCTAAACGCTCTAAAATTGCCATAGCGCGCTCTTTGGCTATTCTTTCAGATTTAGCAAATCTACCAAGATGCAAACAAGCTTCTAAAAAACTATATTTTGTTGAGCTATTTAAGCCGATTAATACATTTTCTAAGACAGTAAGAGAACCAAAAAGACGAATATTTTGAAATGTTCTAGCAATACCTAAATTTACAATTTTATTTGGCTTAATTCCATTTAATCTTTTGCCATCAAATTTGATCTCACCACTGCTTGGCTCATAGGCTCCAGTAATTATATTAAACATAGTAGTTTTTCCAGCCCCATTAGGCCCAATAAGCCCAAAAATCTCTCCAATTTTTACACCAAAGCTAGTCTCTTTGATAGCCTCTACGCCACCAAAATTTTTACAAATTTTACTTAGTTCTAATATCATTTGCGTCTACCTCTAAATAGATCCCCTAGCTCCATCTGCCCCATAATACCCTTTCTAGCAAATAGCATTACAAAGATTAATACTAATGAGAATACAACCATTCTAAGCCCTGGGTAAGCCTCAGTTTGATAGCCAAAGATATTCATAGGCTCATCTAAAAATCTTAGCCACTCACTACCACCAATTACTAACACTGTACCAATAATAGCTCCAGTAGTACTACCAAGTCCGCCAAGCACTATGATAATAAGCAGTAAGAATGTAAACATAAATGTAAATTGATCAGGACTAACACTACCTAATAATCCAACTAGTAAAGCTCCACCCATACCTTCAAAAAATGCACTTACACAAAACGCTGTAGTCTTAGTAGCAAAGGTATTAATCCCCATCGCAATAGCTGCGTCTTCATCATCTCTTACGGCCTTCATAGCTCGGCCAAATTTAGAATATACTAAATTTAAAATTACAACAGTAGCAAAAATAGCCAGTCCACCACTATAAAAAATATTTGTAAAACGGCTTAAATCTCCATTACTATCTACTCTCATAACCTCATTTAAGCCAATTGAACCATTTGTAAAGGCAGGAAAATTTACAGCTAAAAGTTGAATTATAAAACCAAACCCCAAAGTAACAATAGCTAAATAATCACCCCTAACTCTAAATACAGGCATAGCAAGCAGTAAAGCTAAAAGTGTAGCACAAACACCACTGATAAACATTGCTAAAATAAAATTACTAGTATAAATAGCTAAGATAATATTTGATGGCTCAGCTGCATCAAATTGATATAGCTTAGAATCAGCATTAAGAAGCAAAATAGCAGCTACATAAGCCCCAACAGCCACAAACCCATTTGGCTCAAGACTAAATTGTCCAGTAACTCCATTTATAAGATTATAGCTAATAGCAAGAGTAATAAATATAGCAATATTATTTACAATTCCTAAACTATACTCGCCTAGATACGCATCACAGAAAAATAAAAACCCAATTGCTAAAATAACAGCTAACCAAAATTTAAATCTACTTGCCATCTAAAACCTACTCTTTTCAAAATTATATCCCAAAATTCCAGTTGGTTTAAATAGTAAAACCAAAATCAAAAAGATAAATGCAAAAGCATCTTTAAACCCTGCAAGATCTGGAAATAGTGCCACAGCAACAACCTCTGTAAATCCAATAATAAATCCGCCAAGCACAGCTCCGCCAACGCTACCAATACCGCCAAGCACCGCAGCGGCAAAAGCCTTAAGCCCAATTAATACGCCCATTAATGGATCGATACTAGGATAATTAATAGCCCAAAATACACCGCCAATGGCAGCAAGAGATGAACCAAGTCCAAAAACAATAGATATGATTAAATTTGCATCAATTCCCATTAAATTAACTGTACTAATATCAAAAGCAAGCGCTCTAATTGCTATGCCATATTTTGTTTTATAAAGCACATACAACACTATTATTAATAAAAATATTGTAATTACTGGTACAAAAATAGCACTAACTGGCAATGTAATCGCACCAATACTTACTACTTGTTCAAAAAACTCAGGTACATTAAATGATCTAGGTGTGCCACCAAACACTACTTGAAACACATTTTCAAGTAAAAAACTAATACCAATAGCTGTAATTAATAGTGAAATTCTAGGAGCTGAGCGAAGTGGTTTATAAGCAATCTTATCAGTACAAACACCAAGAAGTGCCGATACAACAACTGCAAAAAGTAAAGCAAATCCAAAAGGAAGTGTCATACTAGTCATACAAAACAAAGCCACATATGCCCCAACCATCATAATATCGCCATGAGCAAAGTTGATAAGCCTTAAAACACCATAAACCATAGTATAGCCAATAGCTATCAAAGCATACATGGATCCAAGACTAAAACCATTTACCATCTGCTGTAAAAATAGAGTAATATCCATAAATTTCCTTCTACATAAACCTAATATTGTGCCAAAAACTACTAAACTCTAAGTAAATTTATTCATTTCTTAAGGTAGTTAAAATATCTACATTACTAGCTTTTTTGGCTGGATAATATGATGATAGCAAAACAATTACTATCGCACCAATCAAAATCATTGCTAAATCACTTAAAGCTAACTCCATTGGTAATTTTGAGCTTCCATAAACATCAGCAGGTAAATTTACTATATCAAAGCTACCTAGCAACCATACTCCAAAAAGCCCCAAAATAAGACCAAAAATTATCCCGCTTCCTCCAATTACAACACCTTGAACAAAAAAGCTTTTTTTAATCTCGCTTTTACTAGCACCAAGTGCAAGCAAAAGAGCAATCTCTTGACGACGATTCATCACAGTCATCAAAAGTGAGCTAATAATATTTAAACTAGCTACCAAAATAATAAGCATTAAAACAATAAAAAGCGCCCTTTTTTCCAACTCCAAAGCACTAAAAAAATTACCATTTTGTTCCCACCATCCGATGGCTCTTTGACCTGGGGATAGATTTTGATTTAATTTGACAATATCACTCTTTGGATCATCTGAGTAGATATGAATTCCATCATATCTACCACTTTCATAGCCTAAAATTTTAGCCAAAGCATTAACATCTGTATAAGAATAAGCCTTATCATATGCGATTAATCCGGAGCTAAAATTAGCTACATAATTAAATCTTTTCATCGTTGGCATAGATACTAACCCGCCAGCACTAAGCTGCATAAATAACATAGTAACCTTCTCATTAAGCGAAAGGGCAAAATCATCAGCAATCCCCTTGCCTAAAACTATCTCAAAGCCCTTTGGCGTGGTATCTTTTAAGGCTTCATTAATTACAGAGTTTATCTGCTTTTCATCATCAAAATTCACACCAAACAGCAATCCACCCTCTAGCTTGTTGCCATATTTTACAATAGCTTGTGTAGAGATATATGGGCTAAATTTAAGCTCTTTAAACTGCTCTTTAAGCCTGATTACATCGCTATCATCGATAGAGCCTTTCATATAGCTTATAATCGTGATTGGATAGTTCATAGTAAATAGCTTACGCTCAAATTCTTTATCAAAACCATTCATTATAGCCATAGCAATTATAAGCACCATAAGCCCAACACTAACCCCCAAAAAAGCTAAAATCGCCGATAGTGTGATAAATGGCTGAGACTTATCAAATCGTAGATATTTAAATAGCAGATACTTAACCACTAGGCAAAGACTCCGATTTTTGGCCCACTCTTACCACAACACTCTTTATATTTTAATCCACTACCGCAAGGGCAAGGCGAGTTGCGAGATGGTTTTTTACCGGTTTTTAGGCTCTCTTTTGGCGTTTCTATATCTTTAGATTTTGGCTCTTGCGATGGCTCTTCTATTTTAAATTTAACCACCTGTAAGGCTCTTGCACTCTCTGTTTTAAGCTTACTCACAAGCTCCATAAAGAGATTATAGCTCTCTTTTTTATACTCTGTTAGGGGATCTTTTTGGTTATAGCCTCTTAATCCAATGCCAGTTTTTAAGATATCCATTTGATATAGATGCTCTCTCCAAGCAGCATCTAAAATTTGAAGATATAGCAATTTTTCAATCCCTTTTCTTTGCTCACTATCTATATTTGACATCTTATCTTCATAATCTTTAGCTAATTTCTCTACTATAATATCTTTTATCTCTTGATAATCCAGCCCTTTTAACTCACTAGGATCTATATCAATCAAGCTATTTTCTTTAATTATCAAACACAATCTATCTATATCAAAATCCTCGCTCAATCCACCAGCAATGATATTAGCATCTTCAAGCATCATCAAGACTAAATCTTGGCGATTAGAAGCAATCTTATCTTTAAGATCGCTATTTGGATCTAGTAGCTCATCTCTATATTTATATATAGTTTTTCTCTGTTCATTTGCTACATCATCATACTCTAAGACATGCTTTCTACTCTCAAAATGCAAGCTCTCTACTTTCTTTTGAGCATTCTCTACAGCACGAGTAACTAGCCTACTCTCTATACTCTCACCCTCTTCTATACCTAGTCTTTCCATAATAGCTTTTATCTTATCACTACCAAATATCCTAAGGAGATTATCTTCTAAGCTTAGATAGAATCTACTAATACCAGGATCGCCCTGACGCCCAGCACGACCTCTTAATTGATTATCTATACGGCGACTCTCGTGCCTTTCTGTGCCTATGATATATAACCCACCAAGCGCTCTAACCTCATCATCGATTCTGATATCCACGCCACGACCAGCCATATTAGTTGCAATAGTTACAGCACCTTTGGCTCCAGCTTCGGCAATGATTTGCGCCTCTTTTTCATGATTTTTAGCATTTAAAACTGAGTGAGCTATACGCTCTTTAACTAGCATTTTGTGAAATACTTCACTCTTTTCGATACTTGCAGTACCTACTAGCACTGGCTGACCTTTAGCATTTGCTATTTTTATCTCTTCTATTACAGCTTTAAATTTCTCATTTTCACTCTTATATATTAAATCATCTTTATCAACTCTTTTAATTGGTAGATTAGTTGGGATAGAGATTACATCTAAGTTATAAATTTGAGCAAATTCAGCTGCTTCAGTCTGTGCTGTACCAGTCATTCCAGCAATTGTTCCATACATCCTAAAGTAATTTTGAAAAGTAATATCAGCTAAAGTCTGGCTCTCTTCTTGGATTTTTACACCCTCTTTAGCTTCTAAGGCTTGATGAAGGCCTTCACTAAATCTTCTACCTTCGCTAAGTCTACCAGTAAATTCATCTACAATTACCACGCCTTCATCACGAACTACATAGTGTACATCTTTTTCAAATAGATTATGAGCTTTAAGAGCTTGGTCTAGATGGTGGCTTAAGATTGCATTTTCTAAATTATATAAATTTTCTACACCAAATAGCTGTTCAGCTTTAGCGATTCCAGCCTCAGTTATTATTATAGTTCTACTCTTTTCATCTACTATAAAATCCCCAGTTGGCTTATCTTGTGGTGTGGCTGCTGGCTCTCCTCTTTTCATAGCTCTTGCTACCTCATCAGCCTTAATATATCCATCTAATGTGCGATTAGTAGGCCCTGAGATAATCAATGGAGTTCTAGCCTCATCTATTAAGATACTATCAACCTCATCTACAATTACAAAATTATGCTCTCTTTGCACCTTGCTAGATAGTTCAAATTTCATATTATCACGCAGATAATCAAAGCCAAATTCATTATTTGTCCCATAAGTTATATCAGCATCATATGAGGCTTTACGCTTTGTATCATCATACTCGCCACCTACTATAATACCAACACTAAGGCCTAAAAAATTATATATAGCACTCATTTGAGTAGCATCTCTTTTGGCTAAATAGTCATTTACTGTAACTACATGAACCCCTTTTTTATCCATAGCATTTAACACCACTGGCAAAGTCGCTACTAAGGTTTTGCCCTCACCAGTTTTCATCTCTGCAATCTTGCCTTCATTTAAAACCATACCGCCTATTAATTGGACATCGAAATGTCTCATATTTAGCGTTCTTTTTGACACCTCTCTAACAATAGCAAAAACATCATTTAATATGCTATCTTTAGTAACCTTGCCATCTATTAAAGAGCTTTGCAAAGTAATAAATTCGCCCCTTAATTCATCATCACTTAAGGCTTCATATTTTGATTCTAAGGCATTAATTTTGGCTACTCTTTTATAATATTTTTTAATCTCTTTATCATTTTTAGTTCCAAATATTTTTCTAGCTATGAATGAAAGCATATTATATCCTGTAGTTAAAATAAGTCGCTATTTTATCTAAAAATCCCTTAAATTTAAGCTTTTATTTGCTAAATTTAGCTAAAATCATCTATTTAAAATACTCAAATTTAAGGCAAAATATGAGAAAATTTATACTTGTTTTTATCCTATCTTTAAATCTTTTTGGAGCTAATGAGTTAACATTTAAAAGTTTAATTGGCGAATTTACTCAAACTATCACCAGTCAAGACCAAAAGATAATATATACTGGGTCGTTAGCTATTGATAGTGATTTTGGTGCATTTTGGCAATATAATACACCAATGCAAAAACTAATATATTTTAGCAATAATCAAGTTATTATCATAGAACCAGAATTAGAACAAGCCATAATTACTAACCTAAAAAGTTCTCCAGATATCACTAAAATACTAAAAAACGCCAAAAAGCTTAGCGATGATAATTTTCAAGCAGTTTATGAAGATGTAGTCTATGATATTATAACGCAAAACTCACTACCAAAACTCATTGCTTATGAGGATAAACTAGGCAATAAAGCTATAATTGAATTTACCCAAATAAGCAAAGATAAAATAATAAGCAAGGATATTTTAACGCCACAAATTCCAAGCAATTACGATATTATTAGCAATTAAAATTTTTTATTAAAATCTACCATCTAAGAGTTGATTTTCAATCTTTGGTAAATTTGGCAAATTAGGCTGAGTTGAATCACCCTTGTTGTGCATATCTCTTATAGCATCAAGAATCTTTTGAATATTAGTTTCATCGACAAATTTGAGCCTAATGATATATATATCATCGATTGTTATAGAGTGCTTTTTATCTATATATTTTGTTAGAGTAGATTTAAAGCTCTCTTTGCCCTTTGAGGTCATAATATCTTCAGCATAAAAGCTACCTACAACAATATTTAAAGCATCATAAATAGGCGCTCTTGCCACATTATCATCTCTAGTTATAATCTCTAAATCCATTGATATTTTTTTAAGATTATTTACATCATATTTGGAGTATAAATCACTCTCAAATCCCTCTATACTCACCACATCGCCAAAGCTAATTCCACATAAAATTAGCCAAAACATAAAAATTTTTTTCATATTCCTTCCTTTATAAAATTCTCTTTTTCATAAAACCTAGCTACGCATTTATCTATATTTACTACACTTTTTAGATATGAGTAAAAATCTCTTTTGCGTGTATAAATTATACTTAAATCATCCCAGCTAATTGCTCGTGATAGTGCTACATAAAGCTGTCCATTAGCAAAAATATTATTTAAATCACATACCAAACGCCTTATACTCATACCTTGTGATTTATGGATTGTAATAGCGTAGGCTAATTTTAGTGGAAACTGAGTAAATTCAGCCCGCAATTTCTCTTTTATACCGCCTTCATCATCTTTTTCATACTCAAAAAGTGAATATGTAAATGGCTCTACATCGGCTATATTTCCGCTATCTTTTAGTACACTTATGCTAACTACCACGCCATTATCATCTTTATTAATATTTTTGATAATGCCTTGTTCGCCATTGTAATACTCGCCCCATTTATTACATAAAAACATAACTCTAGCACCAATTTTTATCTTAAGCTCACTTAAGACATTTAGATTATTTATCCATTTAGTATAAGCATCGTTTTGCAGTGTATCATCATAAACTCTACCGCTTGCACTTATAGTTTCAAGCTGATTTGGAATCTGGGCTAATTTTTTAGCATTTAATGCATCAGCTTCAGCATTTCTACCATATAAAATTACGCTATCTTTGGCAATCTCATTTGTAATTTTTGAGCTTAGTTTTTTGTAAATTTCAGCATCAATATTTCCTAGTCTAATGCATGAAAGCATAGAATAAAACTGAGTATCTGATGTACGCTTAGATATTACCAATTCAATATTTTTAAATTTAAAATTATACCAAGCTGTCGAGTCAAATGCATAGTTAAATTTTATTAATGTCATATCATCTTTTTGGCGTTTAACAGGTGGGAGCTGATAAAAATCCCCTACAACCATAAGCCGCCCTTTAAATTCACCCTGTATCAGACGCAAGGATATCATCTCCATCAATTCAGCACTTACCATAGATATCTCATCAATTATCAAAAGATCTATATTTTTGATAATATCAAATAACTCTTTTAGCTTTGATTTTTGCTTAAGATCAAGAGCTTTTAGCTCCATATGATTAGCACAAAGCCCAAATTTAAAAAAGCTATGTATAGTCACCCCACCGATCCCAACAGCACTAATCCCAGTGCTACCAAGTGCTACAATATTCTTACCATCATCTTTATAAATTCGCATAATTTCTTTGGTGGTATAGCTCTTGCCTACTCCGCCACCACCAGTTAAAAATAGATTATTATCCCCAAGAAGCTCTATAATACAATTCAACAAATCATTATCCTATTTTTGTTAGAATTATACCCAAAAAATATTAAGGATAAAGATGAAAAATTCACTACTATTTCTAATAATTTTTATATTTTTAGGCTGCACTAAACAGAGCTATACACTAAATGAGTTAAATTTAAGGCTTGATTTGGATTTTAATCAAAGTGCAAATATCTTACCCGATACCGCTCTAAACCTCAAATCAAATAATAATGAACTAATCAATAGATATTTTAGCGTTTGGGATAGCGGATTTGATGTGGATATAAATGAGGCTATGTGGGCGTTTAATACCTACACTTATGATAAGCAAAAATATTATGGAGAGAGCCATATTTTGCGTGATCAAGAGTGGTTTGATAGACACAGACAAAATGCGAATTTCGCAGCTTATAAAAGAGTTTTAAAACCTGCAATAATCCTTAGAGATACCGCCGTTAGGAGTTTTCCTACCAAAGAGAGACTATTTTTAGATAGTAGGCCAGGCGAGGGATATCCATTTGATTACTTACAAGATTCAAATTTAGAAGCCTTTCATCCAGTTTTGGTATCGCATTTTAGCCTTGATGGTGCGTGGGTCTTTATCCAAAGCGACTCATTTACCGGCTTTGTAGCCAGTAATGATATCAAGATTCTAAACAAAAAAGAGGCTAATGAGTTTAGAAAATCCAAATTTGGCATATTTATTAAAGATAGAATTGCTATAAAAGATCAATCTAATAAATTTCTATTTTACTCAAGAATCGGCGGCCTAGTCCCATATACAAAGATTGAAAATGGCAACTTCATCACCCCTCAAGGCTATAAAATCAGCCAAGATATCGTCACTATAAATTTAGAACTAAACTCAAAAAACGCTAAACTAATATTAAATGAGATGATAGGGATGAATTACGGCTGGGGCGGACTCGATGAGCTTAGAGATTGCTCTGCTTTTACCAAAGATTATTTTGCTAGTTTTGGAATTTGGCTACCACGAAACTCCAAACCCCAATCCCAAATCGCTCAAATAATAGATTTAAAAGAGTTATCAGATGAAGACAAAAAGGCTAAAATAGTTGAATTTGGCGTGCCTTATGCTACGCTTTTGTATATGCGTGGTCATATTATGCTATATACTGGCGTAGTAGATGGCAAAATCAGCGTTACTCACGCTTCATGGGGTTTAAAAACCAAAAACAACTCTAGAGCAATCATAGGTCGCACAGCTATAACTGATATCGAGATTGGCAAGGATAGAAGTGATATAAAAGCGCTTTTATTAAGCCTTGTAGAGTCTATGAATATCTTAACCCCAAATCCCAAACTAGCCCTACAAAATAGTTACAATATCAAATTTCAAAACAATAATATAATATTTGCCAACAACTCATATATGCCATATGAGATAGGTGGTAGCGATATTTTAAATAGCCCAAGTATAAAAGATATGTTTGCTCTAAACTACCCACTTTTAAAGCCTTTAAACTCTAAGTTAATAGACGCTGGACGGATAAGAAATGAGCAGTTTTTTAACGCAATTTATGGCGATAGCAAAGAAGCAGTAGAGGCTAATCTAAGCGAAGTAATCTGGCTAAAAAATAGCCTAAACCAAAAGATCAAATTCAACTCCATCAATGGTGCAGCCAAAGCACTACAAAAAGTCAGCGATGAGCTTGATACATTGGTAAAAAATGAGCCAAATTTGATTATCTATCTTCAAAATATTGGCGGAACATTTAAATATAGAAATATAGCACAAACCAACAGACTATCACCGCATAGCTGGGGAATCGCTATAGATATAAATGTAGCAAATAGCCACTACTGGTTATGGAATAAAGATGGTTACCAAAACAAAATTCCATATAAAATAGTAGAGGTATTTGAAAAAAATGGATTTATATGGGGCGGCAGATGGGAGCATTTTGATACAATGCATTTTGAGTATCGCCCCGAATTTGCCGCCTTAGGGGTTAATTAAATATAGGCAATCCCATCATTGCTGAAATTATAAAGGCATTTATAATATCTATGAAAAACGCCCCAACCAATGGAATAACGATAAAAGCCATGTGGCTTGGGCCATAATGTTTTGTTACCGTTTGCATATTTACAAGTGCCGTAGGCGTAGCACCAAGACCAAATCCGCAATGCCCAGCCGATAGCACGGCCGCATCATAATTCTTACCACAAAATCTAAAAGTGATAAATATGGCATATAAGATCATAAGGATAATTTGAACTATAAGAATTGTTAGCATTGGAAGTGCTAGTGAGATAAGTTGAGCGATATTGATAGTCATCAAAGCAAATGCCAAAAATAGAGATAAACTCACATTGCCAATCACAGAAATTTCACGATCAAATACTGTGTGAATTTTGGTTGCTGATAGGATATTTCTAAGCACAGCACCAGTAAGTAAACACCAAACAAATGTAGGCATAGTTACAAATGTAACAATTTTTTTAAGCTCAGTCCCCACTAGCAAACATATAGCAATCAACGCCAAAGACTCCACAAATGAAGAGGATGTTATCAATCTTCGTTTTTCAGGCTTTTCAAAAAGAGTTGGATCGACTTTTTCTTCTAAGTGATGTCCGCTTAGATTATTTTTCACAACCAAATATCTAGCCACAGGCCCACCTATGATTCCGCCTGCTATCAAACCAAATGTAGCCGCCGCCATCGCTACTTCCATAGCTGGAGCGTAGTTATAAGGCTCTTTGATAAACTCAGCCGCCCATGCTGCACCCGTACCATGCCCACCACTCATTGTGATAGATCCTGATAGCATCCCTATAATAGGATTTTCACCCATTGCCAAAGCCACACCGATACCGGCTAAATTTTGTAAAATTAATAACCCAGTTACAATAAATAAAAATCCGATAATTACCTTTCCACCCTTTTTAAAAGAGGCGAAATCCGCACTAAGACCGATAGTAGCATAAAAGGCAAGCATTAATGGATCTTTAAGCGAACCATCAAAATTAAAGCTAATCCCAATATATTTATTAGCTATAAATAACAAAATAGCCACAATAATCCCACCCACAACTGGCTCAGGAATATTATAAACTCTTAGGAATTTAACATGTTTGATGATGAAAGTACCTAATAACAAAACAAAAACCATCGCACAAAGAGTGGAGTAAAAATTGAGTGTAATTTCCATTTAAATCCTTAAAATTTAATATTAATACCTATTATATTTAATTTATTTAAACAATAAAGCATTTATGAGAATTTTTGATAATAGCCAATACCCAAATTCTCACTACTAATATCTATTCCCATGCCTTAGCTAGAGCTCTTTTTATTGGAGTTTAAATACATTATCAAAAAAGTCAGCAACCATTAAGGTTACCAAAACCTTATCAATCGGCATAGTTGCATCGCATTTTGTCCCCAAAAATATATCAGCATTAGGATCAGCAACTGCTTCTATAATTTCCATAGCTTCGGCTATATCGCTCATCGGACAATCAGGATGTATAGTAAAATTAACTATAGCGCCCATTGTGCCTTTTATATCTATACCACCTAAAAGCGGAGATTGCATAGCTGATTTTAAGGCTTCTTGAGCTGCCTTCTCGCCTTGAGCCTCACCAATACCCGTCAAGAAACATTCTACACTACTCATAATGGTTATAATATCAACAAAATCAATATTGATATCGTACTCACTATGACTAAGAAATATAGAGCTTATACCATTGACTGCACTCGCTAAAATAGTATCAAATGATTCAATGTTATCTTTTGGGTCAGCTTTACTATCTGTGATATCACTTAATTTCTCATTTGAGATAACTACAACGCCATCGCACATTTTTTTAAGCTCATTAATATTTTTAGTAACAAGTTGAATTTGTTCACTATTTTTAAATTTAAATGGAGTGGTTACTATAGCTATGCTAGTTTGGTAAATATAATTAGTGGAGTAAAAATTGAGTGTAATTTCCATGTTACCACCTTAAATTTAAATTAGATTTATAATTATATTCAGTTTAGCTTAAATAAAAGATAGATTTAAGAGTTGGTGGCCAAATTTAAGCTTGACCACCAATAAAGGGGCTAAATTTATTAATCTAATTGGTGACGACTAATTGTTGGAATATCTAAATCATCGCTACTAATATTTAAATCCAAACCTGAAACTCTACGATAACTAAATATACTCTCTTTTGGCTCTTCAGCTTTTACTGGAGTACTCTCTTTAGTAGCTGCTACTGTAGTTGCATTAGCAGTAGCGGTAGATGGTTGAAGTTTAGCTACATTGCTATCTGAAAAACCAGTAGCTACTAAAGTTACTAAAACTTTATCAACTGGCATATTTATATCACATTTTGTACCCCAGAATATATCTGCATCAGGATCAGCAGCTGCTTCAATAATCTCCATCGCCTCAGTCATATCGCTCATTGGACAATCTGGATGAATGGTAAAATGTACAATAGCACCCATCGCACCTTTTATATCCATATCATCTAATAATGGAGATTGCATAGCTGATTTTAAGGCTTCTTGAGCTGCGCCATCACCTTGAGCTTCTCCTACCCCCATAAGTGATAGACCTCTATGACTCATAGCAGTTTTTACATCAGCAAAGTCAAGATTAATATCACTCTCACCATGACTAAGAACGATTGAACTCATACCATTTACTGCACGCGCTAAAATACTATCTACAATTTTAAAGCTATCTTTAATTCCAGCTTTTCTATCTACTATATTACTTAATTTCTCATTTGGTACAACTACTACGCTATCGCACTCTTTTTTAAGCTCGTTTATACCCTCAACTGCTAAGCGCATTCTCTTGCTACCTTCAAATTTAAATGGGGTAGTTACTACAGCAATAGTTAGCGCACCAATCTCTTTAGCAGCTTGAGCTACAATAGGAGCTGCGCCAGTACCGGTACCGCCACCAAAACCTGAAGCAATAAAAACAATATCAGAATTTTCTAATGTTGTTTTAATATCTTCATAACTCTCCATTGCAGCCTCTTTGCCTACAGTTGGTTGCATACCAGCACCTAAGCCTCTAGTTTTTTTCTCACCTAGTTGAATTTTATTTGGGGCTGCTGAACTATCAAGTGCTTGCGCATCTGTGTTGGCTACAATTAAATCCACAGTTTTCATACCATCTTCGTTATGTATACCTTCTCTAATGATATGATTAATCATATTACCGCCGCCGCCGCCGACACCTACAACCTTAATCTTTGCACCATAAACATTTTGTTTCTCTTCTACTGTAAAACCACTCATCACAAGCCCCTTTTTAAAATAAATTTTTTAAATAGTTCATAAATTTAGAGACAGAATTGACCTTTTCTAGGGCAATATTCTCTTTTAGGACATCTTTGTCGCCATTATCATCAATTTTAAGATCTAGTTCCATTTTTTGCTTAGGCTGAACTTTAGGCATAACATCATCAAAATTAGCTGAATTATTACTTGGAATAGTCTGCGGGATATGCTCATCAAATTCTTTAGTTGCCACAAATGGATTTGGTCTTAATACTATCTCATCTTTGTGGCGTAGCTTTCGCTCAGAGTCTATTTCATATGGAGTAAAATATCCAGCACCATATAGACAAAGTCCAATTGCGCATGAATTTGCTGGGTCTTGAAAGACATCAATAGAACCGCTAAACTCTCTTGGTCTAGCAATTCTAACAGGCATATTATCAAATATTGCAGTAGCTAACTCTCTAAGCCCTTCTATCTTAGCCATACCACCAGTTAGCACAATACCGGCTGAAGCATACTCTTTATATCCACTCTCGCTAAGCATCTTAGCAAGTATCATTAAAGCCTCTTCAACACGCATATATATAACATTTATTATTACACTAATATCTACTTCGTGACTAGAGTTCTCATCTCCTAAATCAGGCAATACTATTAGCTCGTTACTTCTAGGCTTTAATGTGCCATATTTTATTTTTACTTCTTCAGCTACTGCTGGTGGAGTGTGAAGTACTGTAGATATATCAGTGGTTATGTTTAAACTTCCAACTGATAAAAAATCATTATATCTAATTGAATTTCCTGAGTGAATCACCATATTACAGCTAGAACCACCTAGATCAATTAATACTGTACCTAAAGCTTTTTCATCTTCATTTAATGTAGAAATTGCCGAAGCATATCCGGATAATACAATATTATCAGCTTTTAATCCAGCTTTTTCTATCGCTTTTCGTAAATTCATAATAGCAGATTTTTGCACAGCAATGATATGAGCTTGCACCTCTAGCCTAGTACCATTCATACCAAGAGGATCTTCTATATTGTCTTGTTCATCTACTTTAAAATTATATGGTAAAGTATGTAAAATTTCATAATCGTGTGGAATTTTTACCTTATATTCAGCTGAACTAATAGCACGCTCAATCTGCTTGATTGTTACTTCTTTTTCAGGAATATTTACCACATCTTTACAATTAATATTTTTTGCATCTTTACCAGATATTGAGACTATAACTTTATCAAATTTAATTCCAGCTGTCCGTACTACGCTGCTTACGACTGATTTTATAGAATTTGAAGCTAATTCGATATTTGTGATTGAGCCCTTTTTTAGTCCTTGGGATTTGATAGTTCCCATACCGATAACTTTTATAGTATTTTCTAATGACCTTGGCTCGTGTTCTACCATCACAGCGCAAATCTGCGTAGAACCGATATCAATACCTAAAATTTTAGTTCCCACGACTACTGACCTTTGTAATATTGTTCTATCTTATATCTATGCTGAAGTGATGAGAGTAAATCATCTATTAGCTGTTCATTTTTAATATTATAAGCACTATTGCTTAATAAATTTTCATATTGCGATATATCATTAGCATTTGCTAATTTTTGATCTGTGATCTTATATATTATAGCTTTATTGCCTACAATTATATAGCCATCTTTTACATTTCTTGCAAAGATTGAATTTATAAACTCACTCACTTCATTTTCATTTAATCCATCAATCTGCGGCATAGAATCCCTAGATACAAATCCAATATCTTTACCGCTAAAATTATCTAAAGCTCTTTTGGCCTTAATCTCTAGGCTATCTTTTAGCTTATTATCTATATACTCATCTACGATAAGATATCTAGCCTCTTCATAGTCCATAGGCTTTGGCAAATCTTTAGAATCCAATCTTGATATCAGATATCCGTCTTGATAGTTCATTCTATATTTAACTGGTTTTATATATTCGCCGATTTGAGTATTTTTCAACTCTTGTGCTTCAAATTCATAATCATCATCTAAGGCAATTAGATCAAATTCAAGCTCCACTTCACCTTTTTTGGCTTTTAGATATTCGCTTAAGGCTAATTTTCTTGTTTGTCTCATATCGTAATCATCTTTTACACGCTCTTTTGCCACTTCAAAGCTTAAAATTTTATCAAATCCATCTCTATACTGAGCTCTATTTTCTTCATAATACTCTTGTAATAAGGTTAAATTCTCATCACTTATAACTTTTGGGATGAATTTGCCTTTGAGATTGTATTTTGTCTGGGTTAGATATTTATCTTTATTTTTTTCCCAGATTGATTTTAGCTCATTTTCATCTACTTTTATACTATTTCTATCTAGGGCAATAATCTGTGCAGATACCTTATCTTGCATAAAGTAGCTAGCTGCTAACATATCTAAATCTTTATCGCTAACATCAACTCTAATAGCACTAAAAAGCTTCTTAAGTAACAGACTATTAGCTAAATTTTGTTCATAATCTTTTGGTGAAATTCTAGCCTGTTTTAATGCATTTTCGTATTTTGTTTTATCAAATTTGCCATCAGTCAAAAAACTAGCATCACTCATTAAAGCTAAAATTATCTCTTCCTCAGAGATGCTTAACCCTAGCTCATCAGCATAACTTAACATAATATTATCTTGGATTAATCGTTGCAATACAATCTTATCAAGCCCCATTTGTTCGGCTTGTTCTTTGCTAAATTTGCCATTAGAAGCATTGATATAATACTCATACATAGTACCATATTTTTGTTGAAATTCGCCAATTGAAATATTTCTATTTCCGACTTTAGCTACTGATTTGGCACGATTGGTATTCATATCATAGGCACCCCAACCTACAAATCCAGCACCAACAAAAGCTATAGTGCTAACCCAAATCGTAACAACTAAATATTTCTTGTGTTTTTGCATCCAAGTTATCATCAAATCACCTTTTTTCTAAAGATTTTATTTTAGCAAAAATTGCTTTTAAATTACCTTAAAATCAACATTAAAATCAAATTTTTCTTAAAGTTAATTTACCCAAAAATCAACTTGCAAATCCATTTGAAAAATTTAATAGTTTGCAGCTATTTTCTAAAAGCGCTATTGATTTAGCCAAATCATGTGCAGTTCTTTCATAAAGATAAACTCCATAACCTTTGATAACTACGATATTTGTACGCTTTTCTATCATATAGCGATAAATTTCTGATGGCGCTCTTTCATACCAATCATCAAATCTTTTTGGATCATAAATAAAAATATTACCAAATTTCATATAGCCAAAATAATCTTTTGGCTCCAAAAATGAATGATTTATGCTATAAGCAGTAATAAATGGTGGCATTGAATAGCAGACGTATTTTGCCTCAGCTATATTTTTGTAGATATTTAGATGGATATCAGCATCTATGCTTGCATCATTCCATCTATAATCTTTTTTAGAATATAAAAGTGTCAAATCATTATCATTTAGTCCATCAAAAATCGCATCTTTTTTATTAATAACAAATTGATTATGCTCAATTCTTGCCGATATTGAGCCGTGAAAAATACCTAGAAAATTCTTTTTAAACATCGATGCTGAGATTTTTTTAATCTCGCTGATTGAATACTCTATATTCATAACTCTTCCTAAAATTTGCACAAAAATTACAACATTATACCAAATTATAAGGCTCTATTCATTAAATTTATGATAAAATTTTTGCTAAATTTATTAAAGGCAAACTTTTGAATTCTATCCATATTCCTGTTTTACTTAACGAAGTTGTTGAAGCTTTTAGAGATATTAATGATGGTGTTATATTAGATTGTACACTAGGCTATGGTGGTCACTCAAAGGCTTTGCTTGATACATTGCCAAATATCAAAATAATAGCCTGTGACCAAGATGATATGGCGATCTCTTATTGCACGAATAAATTTAAAAATTACACAGATAGAATTCAAATCTACAAAAGCAACTTTAGCCAAATTTTACAAAAAATTCCACAAGAAAATATAAGAGCTATTCTAGCTGATATCGGCGTTAGCTCACTTCAATTAGATTTAAATGAACGTGGATTTGCCCTTAAAAGCGATATTCTTGATATGAGAATGGATAGCTCAAATCAGCTTGATGCAAAAACTATAGTAAATAATTATAGTCAATCTCAACTTGAAAAGATATTTTATGAATATGGCGAGCTACCAAATGCTAAGAGTATAGCTAATAAAATTATCATTGCTAGGCAAAATAAAGAAATAAGCTCAGCTAAAGAACTAGTCCAAATCATTGGCAATTCAAATTTACAAAATCGATCTGTAAGTATAGCTACTTTAGCATTTCAAGCAATTAGAATAGAGGTAAATAAAGAACTAGATGTGCTAAAAGAGTTATTAAATTCGATCCAAAACTCAGCCATAAATCACGCAAGAGTAGCAATAATAAGCTTTCACTCACTTGAAGATAGAATAATAAAAGATAAATTTAAATCTTGGCAATCAAGTTGTATATGTCCATCTGAGGCTATGCGCTGCGAGTGTGGCAATAACCATTCTATTGGCAAAATTATCACCAAAAAGCCAATCACGCCAAGCGCTCAAGAGATAAAAGCAAACTCAAGGTCAGCATGTTCAAAAATGAGAATCTTTGATATCAAGAGGCAAAGATGACTGATAAAGAAAACCTACTCCAAAGCAACACTCGTAGAGTTAAAAATGAAGAGAATTTAAGCTTTAAGAGATTAATTATTGGATATATAATTTTATTTATTATTCTTATAATTACTCTACCAAAAGTATATTTTAGTAATGAAATTTACTATACTAGCAAAGATATTGCCGAACTAAAAAGCAAGCTAAATGTACTAAAAGAAGAACATAAACTACTAAAAAGAGATTTGGAATTTATAAGATATAAAAATCAAATTATAGATAATATGAGCGACTAATGCAAAAAGTGGTTAAATTTCTAAACCACTACGACCCATCGTGGTTTGCGCTAAATTACTCAATTAAGGCAACTATATCAATCTTAATCTGCGGCTTTGCGGGGAATTTTTTTGGTGGATTTTTAGGAATGGTATATGCTGCAAATTCATCTATGATAATATTTTTCTTAGCTTCTCTTGATGGTAGCACAAAAATTAAAATTTACTACTTCTTATTATATATTATACTTGGAATTTTTGCAATTTTATTTGTAAGTACTATTTTTAAATTTAGCTGGCTATTTTGCTTTTTTACGCTAATTTGGATGATGTTTGTAGGATTTAGCACTCTTTTTAATCAAAATTTAAATAAAATACTTACAATTGTAAATGCTACTGGGCTTCTTACTATCATTGCTTCAAACCAATCTAGCTGGAATCTTGCAAACTCTTTAGAAAGCTTTATAGCTGGGAGTATAATTGCTATTGCTTTTAGGCTTACACGCTTTGGCACATATGGTAAATTTACTAAAAAATCTTGCACAATGGTGCTTGATGATTTAATTAATATGAGCCAAAATATTAGTGATAAGGAATTTTTAAATTTAGCTAAACAATGCGATGAGCATATCAACGAAATTAAAAAAGTATTTACCCATAAAAGCTCCACTATAAAAGATGCTCGCCTAATCATTCACCACTCACGGGCAATTTTTTATCTATATAAATTAGAAGATATTTATCATCTACTTGTTGCTATGCAAAGGTATTTTAAATCTATAAAAAATCCAAATTTATTAAATGCTCTAAATAGCGAAATTACAAACAATTTAATTCAATTAAAAAATATATTTATAGATAAAAATAGCATATTAAAAATAGATGCCCTTAAATTAGCCAGGCAAAGTGATTATGAGATTTTTAAGGCATCTTTAGAGGTTTTATACTCCAAATTTGAACTAATAAAAGATGGCGGTGAAGATAAAATTGCTCTTGAATTTAAAGAAAAAAAGAGTCTAAAAAAGGCAATAAAAGATATAACTTTACATAATCCAATAGTACAAAACTCCTTACGTCTAGCTATTGGTGTAAGCATTGCTATTATCATCGCTAGTTTTGGTGATGTACATAATGGAGTTTGGATCGCAATTGGTGTAATAAGCATGAGCAAAGATAGCTCATATATGACTAAAATTACTGGAATTGCCAATATAAAAGGTGCATTAATTGGCATTACATTAGCATTTGTTTTAATTCATATAGTAGTAAATGAGAATCTATTTGCTCTATTTTGTGTAGTTTGTATTTTTCTAGCCTTTTATTTTAAAAATTTTCCACCAGCCTATGCTATGGCAGCTTTTATGTGTGCATTTACTATGGTATATTCTCTTATTTTAGGTAATGCAATAAGCGTAGTATATATTAGAATTATCGATATTTTAATTGGATTTATCCTATCATTTGTCGCAGCATTTATACTATTTCGCCATACTAATGAGATCAAGCTTAGTAGTACCTATATCAATCTTTTACCTAAATTTAAAAATCTTAGTAATAGCGTTATCCAAGGCAGATTTTCAATAGAGCAAAATGCGATATCAAATAGCCTTACCAATTATCACAACACAATTACCCAAAGCGATAGAAACAAAGAGTTAAAGCGATATCTTGAAATTTATAAAAATCTTCATGATATTAGCTCGCTACTTAGTAATCTTAAAGTTTATACCGATTCACTCAAACAATCAAATAAACTAATTACTACCAAAGATGCGCTAAATTCAGATATAAACATAATCTCAACTAGATTTGAAATGATAGAAAAAAGAGTCAATAAACTCCCATACTATTTTTATGATAATATGGAAGATAGAATTTTAAGTCAAGATAGCAAAATAAGATTTTTACTCTTAGAGATAGCTAAAAAACAAGATAAGATAATATCCCAAAGCGATCTACTTATCAGATGATATACCATGAACCAATCTATCTAAGACATATTTTTCTAAATCTTTGCGTGAGACTTCGTGCTCTTTTGTTACCTTGTGATAGACATCAGCCTTTAAAAGCGACTTTTTAAGTGTTTCTAATGCGTTTTTAAAGCCTTTTCATCATCAACAAATTTAAGTTTATTTACAGCTGATTTTAATGATTGGCCAATAAGTTCAAACACTATATACCTTTTGAAATTTTGATTAAAAAGTGCTAATTATACTTTAAAATTCTTTAATCATTCCATTACGCATATATTTTTTGCTATAATATTTTTTACAGTATGATAAGATACATATATAACCATCACACAAAGCAAGATAAAAACAGTCATTCCTATATAGAGAAAAGCTATGTTGTTATTAATATTATAACCCTCTAAAATCGCTATAGAAGCTGCAGCACTAGGAAAAATAAACGCCCACCATGATAAGAAAAATTTAAGTTTTAAAAAATTTTTATACATATAAATCACCATAAAACTAAAAAATATAGTAAGATTAAGCATAATATTAGCAGCAACATCAAATCCTACAAGCTTATAATATCCCAAAAACCCAACAGCTGGAGGAGCTATCATAATAAATAGTGTAGGCATAAATTTTTGCGCTAGCTGCTCATGAAATAATATTCTATAAAACATTATAGAAAATAAAATAATCCAAAAAAATACCCCTATGCTAAAATAATACCATAACCATTCATAGTTTTTATCTGATGATATAACAACTATTAAATTACCTACTACTGGTATAAACCAAGCTGGATTGGAGTGCTTGATCTCTAAATTCTTATTAATCCAAAATGCAATAACCCTAAAAGTTATATAGGTTTGCAATATTAAACCACTATAAAATAACCACTCATATACAATACTTTTTTGCCATAGATTGGCTAAAATTAAAAAAGATATAGGTATCGCACCAAAGAAATTTAATCTTATTTGATGATTAAATTCACTTTTTACCTCATCTATATTTATAAATATTTTAATAGCATATAATAATACAACCAATAAAAAAATAGCAGATGTAATAATTTTAAATATATCAAAATATAAACTATTAATTTCAAACACTACACTGACTTTTTTTATAGCCATACTAAACCCGCCAAATCCCATTATAATGGCAAAAAACATAATAGGAAAATTGCTTATTCTACTCATTTTTTATCCTTGCCATTTTTTAATATTTTATTAGCCTCTTTTATACCCTCTTTCCACAATTGATGACGCTTTAATGTATATTTTGCATCTACCTTGCCACTAAACATTGATATAAGCAAAAAGCGATTAATTTTAGGTATAAAGGCTGCTAAATGGGCAATAATTAATATTATGATAAGTATCATACCCAAATTATGCAATTGTGCCGCCCAAAAATATGCCCAATTTGCTATATCAAATCCTAATAAATTCTTATATGTTTTTATTAATCCTGTAAATACTAGTATAAAAAGCGTAAAAGCAATTGCTATATATGCTAAGCGTTGTTCTGGTAGATATTTTTGGTTTGGTGGTTCTTGATCTTTTGTTATCATAGATTTTATAACTAAATAACTATTTTTTATATCGCCTTTTTTAGGTATGATATCAAACTCTTTTTTTAAACTATGATAAACTATATGATAAACTCCAAAAAATATAAGCCCTATAGCAAAGATATAATGCAATACTAGACCTTCAAAATACTCGCCACTCCATTCCCATATATTTGCTACGCCATATCTTTTAGCCACTGGCATTTGAAATATACCAGTTAAAATAAGTCCAAAAGTAGATATAGCAACTCCCCAATGTATGATACGATTTTGCAAACTCTGTCTATATATTTTCATTATTTATCCTTTTTATTACATTTTATAGCAGATATAGTTGCAGCACCTATTGCAGCTAGTGGAGTAATCATTGCAGCCATAGCTAAATTTTCGCTCTTTTGTAATGGACTATCTACTCTAGCCATATGAGGTCTGCCTATTTTATTTGTTAAATTTTCATATTTTTTTGTTATTGCTTCATTTATAGATTCAAAATCTACACTACTTAAGTATATTGTAGATGTTCCACCATTTTCTTTTAATCCATATATATGCCTGTTTTCTTTATTTACTATACTCATTATCTCATTTTTTGGAGCAAATTTTATAGCTTTTTTTGGACATTGATTTTGACATGCTGGCTTATCGCCTTTATTTAGCAGATCTTTACACATATCGCATTTATACATTACACCGCCACCTGCTAATTTTGGCGCTATATTTAAATATAATCCAACACCAGCTTGACGCTGCGGTATCTGCCACGGACAAGCATCTCTACATTTAGCACCGCCAAAACAAAAATCCTTATCAATATCTACAGCTCCATATTTATCTTTGCTTATAACGCCAAAAGGGCATAATTTTTGGCATGGAGGGTTATCGCAATGCATACAGCGTCTTGGTATATTTATCTTTTTACCATTTATCTCTATCTTTTGAACATATGTCCAATTATATGGGGTTAATCTATCTATAATATCTTTTTTATCACTATAATCTTCATATTTTTTTTGAGGCCAATAATTCATTATAGGCTTTTTAGGATCTGGGAATTTATCTTTATTATGTGTTTTGCAAGCACTTATACATTTTGGTACTTCAAAACCTTCGCACCCATCGCATAAATCAAGATCTATTATACTCATCATCTGAGAATTCTGCCTTGATATTTCTTGATCAGCTAAAAGTGGTGTAGCACTAGTCATAAGGGTAAATTTTAAAAAATTACGCCTATTCATCTTCTTATATCCTTATATATTTTTAAGGAATTATAGATAAAATAATGCAAATTTTCAGTGATAAAGTTACCAAATGAAAAAAGATATAGAGCAATTTATAGATAAATTTAAAAAATTTAATTTGTCTAAAGAAGATTTAGATACTGTTAGTTCAAATGTTAAAATAATGGAATTTAAAAAAGGTGATGATGTAATAGTCGATAAAAATAGCTGTCAAGGTTTTATATATGTATTAAAAGGGAATTTAAGAGCATATGCAATATCTACAACAGGAAAAGAGATAACAGTATTTAATCTTAACTCTGGAGATGAATGCATTCTTTGTGCTAATTGTATGACTGATAATTTGCAACTTGAATTAAATTTACAAGCCAATAAAGATACAAAAATACTATTATTACACTCTAGTTACTTTTCAGTATTAAAAGATAAATACCCATCAATAGCATCTTTTGTAGTAGAGCTTTTATCCATAAGATTAGCTAGCGCTATTAAAGTTATGACACAAGCTCTATTTACGCCAATTACACAAAGGATTATTGATTTTCTTAAACAAAATGCTACAAATAATCAAATTCAAATTACCCACGAAATACTTGCTAGCCATTTAGGTACTGCAAGAGAGGTGGTATCAAGAATTTTAAAAGATATAGAAAAAGAGAATCTAATAAAATTAGAGCGTGGGAAAATAATTATTTTAAATTTATAATCTTTTGTGACTTTATCACTGATAAAAATAGAAAATCTATATATAATCATAATATCTATTTTCCTAATAAAGGATATATTATGAACGAAATTCAAAAATCCCGCAGAGACGCTCTAAAAATATTTACCTTAGGTTCTGCCTTAGCAGCTACTTCTGTTACTATACCTACACAAGCCAAAGCTGCAAGTGATTTATCTCCAAATATAGCTATCATAGGAGCTGGACTTGGCGGTATCACAATGAGTGCTCATCTAATAGATATAATGCCAAAAGCAAATGTTACCTTATATGATGCAAATCAAACAATGCATTATGAGCCTGGATTTACATTAATTGCTGCTGGTGTTTATACTACCAAAGATACAAAATATGATAAAGCAGATCTAATAAATGAAAAAGTAAAATGGGTAAAACAAAATGTACAAAGTGTAGATCCAAACAATAATTCACTTACAACAAATGATGGCAATATCTATAAATATGATTATTTAATAATCTCTACTGGGGTGTATTATGATTTTCAAAGTGTAAAAGGTTTAAATGCTGATATTATAGAAGATCCTAACTCTAAAATTACTAGTATATATACTCCAAATGGAGCAACAAAATCAAATAAATTTATTCAAGAATTGGTTAAAAATGGTGGTAATGCTCTATTTGCCGAGCCAAATACACCATCAAAATGCGGTGGAGCAAATAAAAAGGTAAATATGCTATTAAATGATTTAGGTCAAAAAAATAACCAAAAATCTTTAAAAACTATACTATGTACAGGTAGTGCAAATATGCTCTCAAGCCCATTACACGCTAAGATGATTGAACAAATGTATATACAAAGAGATATGGAGTATAAAACACGCCACCTTTTAGTAGAAGTTGATACCATAAATCAAATAGCTAAATTTGACAAACTAATGCCTTATACTCAAGACTCAATACAAAAAATAGCAAAAGAGAGAGTAGAAATACCATATGATTATCTATTTGTAGTGCCTAGAATGAAAAGTGCTGATTTTATAACTCAAGCTGGTTTAAACACAAGCAAAGGCGATGTAGCTGGCAATTGGGTTGATGTTGATCAATATACATTACAACACAAAAAATATCCAAATATATTTGCACTAGGAGATTGCGCTGGAGTACCAAAAGGCAAAACAGGAGCAAGTATACGCAAACAATATCCAGTTGTAGGTGCAAATATATTATCTCACTTAAAAAATAAACCTTTAGAGGCTAAATTCGATGGCTATACAGCTTGTCCGCTACTTACTAGATATGGTAAGGCTGTTATGGTTGAGTTTAATTATAAAGGAGCTGCACCGACATTAGAATGTATGGGTTCTACAAGAGAAAGTTGGCTAAACTGGGCTGTTAAGGTATATTTAATGAAGCCTATGGTTATGCAAGCCATGATACATGCTAAAGCTTAAAAATAAAAAAAGGATATAATATGAGTAACTTAGATAAAACTATAAGACTAATAATAGCAGCTATAATATTTTTTGTATTTGGATTTGTATGCCAATGCTGGTGGTGGTTAATCGGACTTGTTCCTTTGCTTACTGCAGTATATGGATATTGCCCATTATACTCACTAATAGGCAAAAAAAGTTGTAAAAAATAGCTATTATGCCTCAAACGAGGCATAATACTCTTAAAATCCATGTAATCTTTTTAAATCTTTATCTATTAATTTTTTATTACCTTTTTCATCTACGCTAACATAAGCTACTTCAGCAGTTGTAACTGGAACACACTCACAAAAATTAAAATTTACTACTTCTTATTATATATTATACTTGGAATTTTTGCAATTTTAAAAGATATCTATAAATCTATAAAAATCTTCATGATATTAGCTCGCTACTTAGTAATCTTAAAGTTTATACCGATTCACTCAAACAATCAAATAAACTAATTACTACCAAAGATGCGCTAAATTCAGATATAAACATAATCTCAACTAGATTTGAAATGATAGAAAAAAGAGTAAATAAACTCCCATACTATTTTTATGATAATATGGAAGATAGAATTTTAAGTCAAGATATAAAGATTAAATTTCTACTCTTAGAGATTGCCAAAAGACAAGATAGGATAATTGCTCAAAGCGATCTACTTATCAGATGATATGCCATGAACTAATCTATCTAAGACATATTTTTCTAAATCTTTGCGTGGAATTTCAAGCTTTATAGCCTCATTGTAGATTATCTCAATTTTTTGAGAGTATTTCTCATATGGAAAATATGGAAAATGAACCCTCCAAGCCGCACGAATCAGCTCAAGGCTAATGAGTCTCCTAGTCCAAACTCTAAAATAATCAAACCCGATAAACACGCAAGCAGTTAAAATCACTGTAATAATAACAGATATATGCAAATCAGCTTCAAATTTGCTAAACAAAATATGAAGTATCCAGACAAAAAGCGTCAAAACAATAAAGCAAAGAAGAGCATAAATAGCATAAAATCTGCGATTTCTATAACGGAAATTTAACTTAGCAGGATCAATTAGCATGCCCTCATTATACAGACAATTCGCCTCTAAAAGATCACGAAAAAGCACCGGTTGCTTAGACACTACAAATAAATTTTTAAACATAAATTGTTTAATTTTCTCTATCATTTTCATACTTTTTAAATAATTTTTGGTAGGCTATTATATCTAAAAATTAGTCAAAATCTGATAAAATAGCCCAAATTTAAAAAAGGAGTCAAAATGGCGGCATTGATATCTATGCAAAAGGTCTTTTTAAATGGTGAATTTATGGATAAAGATAGTGCGAAAATAAGCATATTTGATCGTGGATTTATATTTGGGGATGGGATTTATGAGGTTGTGCCAGTGATAAACTCAATTATAGTAGAAAAAGATGGATTTTGGGATAGATTTCAAAGAAGCTTAAATGAGATTAGCTTAAATTTACCCTATACAAATGATGAATTTGAGAGTATATTAAACAATCTAATAGAGATAAACTCACTTAAAGAAGGTGGCTTATATATCCAAATCACCCGTGGTGTAGCCCCAAGAGATTTTAGCTTTGTAAAGGGAGTTAAACCAACGATTATGGCCTTTGCTTTTAGTGATAGTGTGCTAGAGCATCCAGCAGCAAAAAGCGGTATTACCATCATCTCAACACCTGATATAAGGTGGAAGCGACGAGATATCAAGTCCATATCCTTATTAGGTCAATGCTACGCCAAAAATCAAGCTACGATAGCTGGAGCCGATGAGTGCTTTATGGTTGAAGATGGCTATGTAACTGAGGCTGGTAGTAGCAGTGCTTTTATCATAAAAGATGGCACTCTCATCACCAAACCACTATCTAATGAGATTCTACCTGGAATTAGACGCAATAGACTATTAAACTTAGCTAAGCAAATTGGCTTACAAATACAAGAGCGTAAATTTAGCATGGATGAAGTCTATAACGCAGATGAGTGCTTCATAAGTGCTGCGACTATAATCCTTTTGCCAGTCATTAAAGCCGATGGTAAGGCGATAAATGGCGGCAAAATCGGAGAATATACAATTAAACTTAGAGAGCTTTATAAAAGGGCTTTAAAACTAGAGGCTAATATAAGTTGATAAATGGCACAATTGCCAATTTCTCATTATAAAGATATGATAAAGATTTAAATCGACCAAGCCTAGCAAAGCTAATACTATAGCGTTTGCTAAGCTTTAATAAATAGACCAAAGCAAGTAGCTTTAAAATGGTATCTCATCATTGATTTTGTAACCATAAAACATACCACTCATATCAGTTACACTGCTAGTATTTATATAGCTTAAAATCAAATTTATATTATTTACAAGCTCTATTAGCTCATCTTTTATTTTTGGTGAGTATTTCTCATTTTTTATCATTTTTTGGAATTCTAACGCAAAAATACGAACGCTTTTGGTCGCTATATTTTTTTAAAATTATGGTAAAATTACAAATCTTTTTTTAGGAGTTAAAATGGCTGAATTCACACAAGAACAATATCAAGAGTTTTTTGATGAGTTTGAAAAGGCTTATAAAGAATATGAAAACAAGGTAAAAGAGCGTAGGGCTCGTGGAATTCATGATTATAATGTTTTTGATGTGCTTGAAACAAAAGAAGTAAAACACTCAAAATTTATAGCCTCTTTACTTGACCCTAAGGGCTTACATTATCAAGGTGATTTGTTTTTAAATAAATTTATAGAAGTGTGTGGTATAGATGATTTTGGGCTTGATACCTTAAACTCGCAAGTGTATAGAGAGTATGAAAACATCGATATTTATATCACAGACGGAGATAAGCACATAATAATAGAAAATAAAATTTGGGATGCCAAAGACCAAGATAAGCAAATATATAGGTATATAGAAACTATTAAAAAAGAAAATTCATCATTAGATAACGATGGAATTCTAGTTTTATATCTTACGCCTAATTTTGATAAAACACCGAGCCAAAAAAGCTTAAATGGCTTTAAAGTCAAAGATGGCTTTTTAGAAAAAGATAATGATAAAATTCGCTACAAACCTATATATTGTAATCATATTTTAGAGTGGCTAAATAAAGTAAAAATTGAAATTGTTAATTTAACTGATTTAAATGCAATAATCACGCAATACGAAAAAGCAGTAAAAAATCTAATAAATAAAGGAGAGAAAATGGAAAATGAAAAAGTAAAAGAGCAAATTAAAAAAAATTATGAGCTTTGTTCTGCAATATACGATAATTTTGAAAGCGCAAAAATAAATTTATTAAATGAATTGTTTAGCAAAGTTTGTAAAACTTTAGAAGAAAGAAAAAAGACAGATGAAAAACTAAAAGAATGGGAAATAAAATTTCACGAAATAACAGAAATAACAAAGAATACTACATTTTTTTCTGCAAAATTAAACGGATATAATGAAAAAAACCACGATGGCAATTATATTTATTATTGCATAGAATCACAAAATAAATATAATAATATATTTTTTGGTCTAGTACGCAGTAATGAAGAAATGGATGAATTAAATAATGATTGTTTTCAAGATATTGTAAAAGAAAGTGATTATTGTAAAAGTTGGAACAAAACCAAATGGTGGGCATGTTATTATGAAAAATTTAGCAATGCTGATGATTTGATTTTGGATTATTTAAGCAATGAAGAAAAATTTATTAGTGAAATCCGTTATGATTTGGAAAAGTTAAAAGATGTCTTAGAAAAATTAAACAAAAAACTTATAGAACAATAGATTAAAAAATACTCTTTAGCCAAGCAAATTGGCTTACAAATACAAGAGCGTAAATTTAGCATGGATGAAGTCTATAACGCAGATGAGTGCTTCATAAGTGCTGCTACTATAATATTATTGCCAGTCATTAAAGCCGATGGCAAGACCATAAATGGCGGCAAAATCGGAGAATATACAACTAAACTTAGAGAGCTATATAAAGAGATTTTAAAAGCCCAAGCTAAAATGATATAAGAGAATTTAAAGGGTGAAATAGACTATTTTACCCTTTAATAATTATTTAAAAAAACTCTTTAAAAGCGAAGTTAAATTTGCTATCTCTTGTTCTCTTTGCTCTTGGCTAACGCTATTTCCAAGATGCTCTTTGATATGCCCATCCAAGACTTCTGCCATCAAAGATGTGATAGCGCCTCTTGCGGCACTAATTTGCTGAAGTACTTTAAAGCAATCTTTCTCATCTTCTAAGGCCTTTTCTAAAGCTGAAATTTGCCCTTTTATCTTTTTAATACGCAAAAGAAGCTTATCTTTATTTGCTACTATGTGAGCCATAATTTTCCTTTATCTTTTTATAAGTTATACTGGGGTATAGTATCATAATATTTTTAAAAAGGGTTTAATATGAGTAATAATATTTTAAATTTTTCATATAATCACAATTTTCACTCAGCTAATCTTACCGCCAAGAAAAACACGCTATATGCGATGATAATCACAATATCTATGATGATAGCTGAAATTATAGGCGGTATATACTTTAACTCTATGGCGTTACTAGCCGATGGTTGGCATATGAGCTCTCACGCATTAGCACTTGGACTAGCGTATTTTGCTTATATTATGTCAAATAGATATAAAAGCGATGCTAGATTTAGTTTTGGTACTTATAAGATGGAAATTCTAGCTAGTTACACTAGTGCCTTGTCGCTTTTAGTGATTGCGTTTTTGATGATTTATCACTCTATTTTAAAGTTTATAAATCCAGAATCCATAGCATATAAAGAGGCGATTTTGATAGCTATTATCGGACTTATGGTGAATTTAATCTGTGCTTGGCTATTAAGGTCTAGCCACGATCATCATCATAACCATCATCACGATGATTTGAATTTAAAAGCTGCTTATATACATGTCCTTACTGATGCGCTTACTTCTATTTTGGCTATTGTGGCTTTGGGATTTGGGCTGCTTTTTGGAGCTGATTTTTTAGATCCACTTATGGGGATTATTGGTGCTATTTTGGTATTAGTGTGGGCTATAGGGCTATTAAGACAATCGGGCAAAATACTTCTTGATGCTAATATGAATGAGCCAATAGTTAGCGAAGTGGTAGATATTTTACGCCTATTTAGAAGTGATATAGAAATCAAAGATCTACACCTTCTAAAAGTAGCAAATGACAAATATACTTGTATAATCTCTCTAAATTCCATTGATCCAATTGATATAAATCTTATCAAAAAAGAGCTATCAAAGCACGAAGAACTAGTTCATATAATAGTGGAAATATATCCAAAAAAATATTAAATTAAATTTTAATAACAAGAAGAAAATATGAATAAAATTTCAGCTATTATATTATTTACTAGTGCTTGCTAAGCTTTAATAATTAGACCAAAGCAAGTAGCTTTAAAATGGTATCTCATCATCATCTTTTTCCATCAAATCATACATATTAGTAAATTTAGGCTTATTCTCATCATTGATTTTGCAATCATCAAATATCCCACTCATTTTAGTTACACTGCTTACATCCCAGCTATTAAGCGGTTGATTGAAATTTTTGCAACAGTTAAACATACTATTCATATTAGTTACATTGCTTACATCCCAGCTATCAAGTGGTTGGTTGAAATTTTTGCAATTTCTAAACATTCCACTCATATCAGTTACGCTGCTTACATCCCAGCTCTCTATACCACTAAAATCTTTACGCCACCACCAAGCAAACAACTCACTCATATCAGTTATAGCGCTAGTATCTATATCGCCTAAATTTAAACTTTCTGCTCTTACCAAACTTCTTAATTCATCTTTTGTTTTTGGATAATATCGTGTTTTATTATTTACTATTTTTCTCTCTACAAAACATATTAGTGGTAGTTGATCAATCAACTTTTGAGATAGTTTATCTTTCCAGCTATCAAGTGGTTGATTGAAATTATAGCAATCTCTAAACATCCAATGCATACCAGTTACGCTGCCTACATTCCAGTTATTAAGTGGTTGATTGAAATT